>JAKBZR010000093.1 GCA_021842405.1 bacterium | reverse complement strand
CCGTGTGGATTAACCCTCCTGAACCGGATCGCGCAACCTGTCTGCGTGCGGACACGCACAGGCAGGCCGGCTCGGAGGTACACTAAATTGCGCAAGGAAAGTGTCTCAAAATCCTTGACACGTTCCGGCCTACGATTCATATTTTCCGACTTCAAACGAGAAGGATATGAGCTTGGCCGAAGTGATTGGATAATGCGTGTGTATTCTGTGGACCATCCTAGGCGTCTCCTATTGGAGAAGAAAGGCAACTATTGGCATTATATTAACAATTCGACAACCGCAACCGGTGAAATTGTCGAGAAGATTCCCGGTCGGTTGCTGGTACTGGTAGTGGGTACAAAAGGAGGCAACATATCTGTCATCAATTCGGGCGGGAATACTTTATGGGCGCGCGAGTGTTATAGTTATAATCCTCCGATGCAGGTAAGAGAGACTCATGATGAAGTGATAGTAAGTGGCCCGGATGCAGAGGGTGGGATCGAGGTGCGGGACGCCGTGGCCTATCGTGTAACCGATGGCAAAATACTATGGTCACGTTATCTGGGTACACTCATTACAACAACCGATTCTGGAGATGTATGGTCGGTGCGATTACGCAGGCTGGTGCAAATTTATGGCGTGCCTGCAGAAGGATGGTGGCAATTACGCCTTTACAATGCACATAGTGGGGCACTAATGGGGCGATGGAGGCTTCCAAACCAATTTAGCCCGTCGCGTGGTTTCTGGTTTGCCTATCGGAAACCGGATTATAACCTGTGGACTGATGTGTCGCGTAGGCGGCATTATCCTGAGATCTGCTCGGGAAATTCCGTCCATTACCAATTCATATTACCCATGTGGGCTGAGGGAACTAGGAATTTGGTGTTGCTCCATTTAAATTACAATTGTGTCATCAATTCAGTGTATTGTCGTACTCGCGATCGCATGCTCAAGCTTCCTCATTGGAATATAGAGTCACATTGCCGCCCAAAATAGCTCCGAAAACGACTTTTAGAATTATCCGATCTCGGCACCGTATACTTTGTTCGTGACGACGAGAACGTTTTGATCGAGACCGATGCTAACCTGATTACCCAGGCACACTACACCGATTCCCCCGGTATGTGGGGCGGATTGAATTCAGAGCAAAGGGGTTCAACCAGCAGGCGAATTCACGCGAATGAGTTCAGTTTTATGGGTAATTTAGGCAGCAGGCTCTTACCCCTATAGCAATAATCGATTCCCTCCCCCTTGAGGGGGAGGGTTAGGGTGGGGGTGCATCCAATATTGTCGCAAATGATTCCCGTAGAACTGAACTCTTTCAAGCTATTGACCAACGCAATGGGGTTGTGTTAATGAAGATTCGGAAGCAAAGCGAGCCGGCTATCCGATTATTTGCGGATATCGAGAATGGTATAGGTTACCACGCCATCCGGTATTCGAACTTGCACTCTGTCGCCCGCTTTATGCCCCATCAGCGCCTGGCCGATTGGAGAATGGTCGGAAATTCGGTCAAGCTCAGGATCGGTTTCGATGGATCCCACCAGGGTAATTTCCCACTCTTCACCCGAAGCGTCATCCTTTAGTTTTACAATGGATCCAACGCCGACTTGATCAACCGGCGTATCGGAATCATCAACGACCTGAGCAAACTGCAATATTCGCTTGATTTCCTGGATCCGACCTTCGACCAGAGCTTGCTCCGCCTTCGCATTTTCGTATTCGGAGTTTTCGGTCAAGTCGCCGAACTGCTTTGAGTTTCGGATCCGCTCCGCAATTTCGCGACGCTGGATCGTTCTCAGGCGATCAAGCTCGGCTTCGAGTTTAGCGTGGCCGGCACGGGTCAGAAGGATTGTTTGGTCTTCAAACATTCAGAATTCCCCTTTGGGTGAATTGGCCAAACGTTATAATTTGGTGATCGGGCGCCCAATTTTGGGGTGGAAGTTTACGGTCACATTGAAACTATTATACCCTTAAATGAAAAAGTTCAGTTTTGTGGGAATGATTTTCGACCATATTTGTCGCCCCCCACCCCAACCCTCCCCCACGGAGGGGGGATGGAGTTGATGATTGCGGTGAGGGTAAGAGCCTGCTACCCAAATTACCCGGAGAACTGAACTCATTCACCGGCAAAGCTTATCAGTTTATATATCCACCCATCGCCGTTGGCGGTCGGCTTCAATCACGGCATCAATGACCCTTTGGGTACGATAGCCGTCATCAAAATCGGGCTTTACGAACTCATCTCCGGCGATCGCGTCAAGCCAGCGATAGACGGAGTTGGAGGCGGTCAGTCGCCAGGGGCGAAAGCGGTCTTGCGGACTTTCCTGCTCATGTGAAATTTTAGGCCCTATACTCAGCAGGATCGGGCGATTGGAGGGTTCACCGCTCATCTGGATGCTCAATTTAACTTCTTCAAAATCGGCCGTCATTACGGCGAAGGCTTTTGTGCCCGCGATTTCAATGCGAATCGTTTGGGATCGCGAGCCCTGAGCGGTCGCCCAACTGGTGTGAAAGCATGAGTGTGCGCCGGAGCTCAAGCGGCTGATGAAGGCGACGCTGTCATCGTTTAAGGGGCCGACTTGAGGCGATTGAGCGGGGACCGGCCGGTCATTCACCATCGTGATCGCATCGGAGGTGACGGCGGTAATTTCCTCACCGGTGATCCAGCGGCAGAGGTCTATGATGTGTGATCCCAAATCGCCCAAAATCCCGGCGCCGCTGCGATCCCGTTGGCCACGCCAGCCGGGTCGCCCGCGTAGAGCGTATCCTCCGACATAGCTGAAGTTGGCGTATATCAACGAACCCAATTCGCCCGCCTGCAATACACGGCGCATTTCGAGCACGGCTGGATTATCCCGATAAGTGAAATTCACCATCGTGATGGCTTTCTGCCGTCGGGCCATATCTAGCATCTCCCGCGCCTGGGTTGCGTTTAGAGCCATCGGCTTTTCAGTGCAAACGTGCAGCCCTCGTTGCAGCGCCAGCATCGCTATCGGATGGTGGAGATCGTTGGGGAGCACTACGGTCACCGCATCCAGCTTTACCTGATCGAGCATTTCCTTGACATCGGTGAAGGTCGGCGGATTGCCCAAGCGAGTCGCCATCGCGGACGCATGCTCGCTGCCTTGCCCGCAAATTGCAACCACCTCGGCATCCGGGTGTGCTTTGAGCGCTGGGACAAACCAGAGATCGGTCCACCAGCTTGGGCCGACAATTCCAACTCTTATCTTTTCTTTTCTCAATTTGTATCTTCTCCTGATTCCGCTCCTCTATGGTTGTTGAAAAATACGGTGACGACCACCGGATCGTTATCCCATGACCGCAATGCGGAACCCGGAAGTTCGATCATCCATATCGAACTGGATTCCCGCCGTCCACTCCACTGGAGTGGAGCCATGCGGGAATGACGATCCGGCGAACTCCAGCGTGCTTTTCTATAACTACCTATATCGTCTCTCACTATGGATGGTCAAAGCGGTTGTCTGAACTCATGCCTTATATTTTGATCCCTATTTGGGTTTTGTAGGCTTCAAGGGCTGCCTGAACGATCTTCATGGTTCCCAGATTGCGGTGACCGGAGACTTCCGCCTCGGCGCCGGCGGAATATAATCTTGCGTTTCCAGCAATGGCTTCATCTCAGTTCAGTCTCCTTGATCCATTATGGGAATGGTTAAAATATTCTTCTATTACTTGAATCGAGTATGAGCGCCTACTTTCCGGCAATATTGAACTTAAAAACATCGCCGAAGCGTGCACGGCCGTAATCGTCACAGCGCAATATAACCGGTACGGAGTCTCCTGCTGCGGGTGCCTCGATGCTCAGCTTGAAGGGGGCAGCGGCGAGCGGCGGCACGTTGGCGGCCAATCGGCCGATCGCTGTGGTTTTACCGGACTTTGCGATCAGTATCACATCTCCCACTGACGCCCGTCCAGCGCGTCCGGCCAGCCAGGTTACCGGACTCAGATTGCGGACCTGAACCATTAAAACGAGGCGCTTGCCGGCGGGCGCTGTAATATCGGTGCGGTTGCCGATCGTAAGGGTGTGATGGTTAATCACGGTGGTGACCTGATCGAAGGCGGAATCGAGCAGCTTCGGTGGATTATGGCCGTCATAGGGCACATCTCCGATTGCGATCAAAGGCACATCGGCTGAGTTTTTCGCGGAGGTAAAGCGCAATCCCGGATTTTCACCCTCATCTTCCAACTTCCAGAAGCGCGACTTGACCGCATTGTAAACCCCATAGATACCGGTGGCGTAGGCGTCGCGGTTTATGGTGATCCAGGATTTGTAGGGCGTAGGCGGACCGACATTCAAGAAGGGTTTCGCTTCTTCACGAATAACGTTGGTGACCGGCCGCGCGGTTCCATCCGGATTGATCACGCCGAAGTCGCTGTTTTCTCCGACCCGGAAGCCGCCCGGGTACCACCACCAGATAATCCCGTTGCAATGGGTCATTCGGAGCAACCGATAGAAGTCGTGGTAGTAGCGGGCTTGCTGCTGCAATTCGGCTGGATCATCCTTCATCAGCCCGATATTCCAAACGCTCATCCCGTTTTCGGCCCAGATAACCGGCTTATTTGGAGCGCATGCTCGTGCATAAGCCACCTCGAACACCCCCGGTTTGACCTTCTTCCAGTTCCCGATTCGGCCGTAACCTTCCGGCGCCAGGAAATCCACCGCGCCGGCCAGCCCCGGAAAATCGTAAGGCAGCGACTGATCCCAGTTGTAGGTCGGATCGCCGGTTTCCGCCATCCGAAAGCTGACCAGATGGTGGGGATCCACGCTGCGAACCAGGCGGGCTGCGGCCGAATACTTTTTGTAGAGCAGATCGTCCAGAAAATGACGATAGGCTGCGACCATCACCTTCCAGGCACCTTCAGTGGTCAGTTGCGCGCCGCTTGGATTGGTCACCGCTCCGTTGATCCGGGGGATCGGGTAGCCCCAGTTCTTCTCCGCTGAAGCCACCGAGCCGTACCGCTCGATAACCCAGCGTCGCCAGTCACCATCCCACTGGCGACGGCTCTGCTGGTCGCCGAAGCTGGGCTCCCAGGCCAGATCATAGGCGAATACGGTGTCATTTTCCCACAGGCGGTAAGCCTTGATGATGGCGCGAGTTTGAGGCCAGCGGAAGTTCATCGGCGTGCTGCCGTCGGATCGAAGGGATAGATTGACCTTTATCCCCAATTTCCGGCACCGGCGTAGAAAATCGAGCAGGTTGTGGCTGGAAATATTGAGATGATAAATGAAGGCGCTCACCTCATTGAGGCCCATGTGCTTTACGTGCTCGAGGTCCCGTTGAATGACCTTCGGGTCATAAGCCTCTCGCCCCATCCAGTGCTCAAAGATATTACCGTCATCCTGGCCGATGCCCGAAGAGGGCATATAGTTGACGCCGTTAATTCGCCACGGCTTTCCCCGCCAGATGAACTCACCGTTCCGAGTGGTAACGAAATGGGGATGCTTGGGCGGCAGCCAGATATGGATGTTATGATGGATTATGTCCACCATCCGGTATTGATCGTACAGCTTGACGGTTACTCTATAGCCGCCGGCCGGCCACTGAGTCGGTTGCCAGGTGAATTCACGAGATACCAAATTACCGGCTGGAAGCTGAAGGCGCCACCGCTTAACTAAAACCGGCTTTGCTGAATTCAGCGCCGCCACAGCCAGCTCAAGGGTGGCGGAACGGGCCGATCCCATATCCGAGATCGTAGCGCCTAATTTTACCGGTTGGTGCAAAAAGTAGGTGAAAGCGTTCGCGCCCGCTTCAGTCATAAACATGCCTCGCCGCAGCGCAGCCGCAAGGTTATGAATGAGGTGCAGGGTGGTCGGCTGCCGGTAAAATGCTGGATCGCCCACGCAAAAGGAGGCCACCGCGGCGCCGCGATAATCACCGACCGTCCAAAAAGTCAGGGCGGCCGGATTGCCGCGCCACTCTCCATGGGTGGTTTTCGCGGTGATTAGTGGAATCCAGCGCCAATCGCGGCCTTTGTCAATTCCGACCCCACGCGGCCTGGGCTGGACCGAGAATAGGTCGGTGGTTGGGGCGAAGCTTCCAGCGTGCAAAAACGGCTGGTCGCTGGAGAGATGTAACACGGCTGGCCCCGTTATATTGAAAAACTTATAGGACGGATACAAGCCGTCAACCGGCGGCATCGTCACGTTGGCGGAGGTGGAGGGGTGGGTGGAGACGGCCGATGTCCCCACATCGGCGACCCAAAAACGATGCGCTCCGCCCACCGTGCCGGTGTGAGTGAAGGCCAGTCCAAACGAGATGCGGGCCGCATTATGGGGGTGAAATGAATCGCCCGGTCCGCCGCGATCGGACGGGCTGCCGCTGGACCAGAAATGAAACGCGGAGGGAGATAAGTTGTAATGACGCCAGTAGGTTTTTAATGGTACGGTGGCAATCCATCGTGACCCGTCCTTTTCATCCCACTCGATGGCCAGAACGCTGGTGCGGTCATCTCCTTTGGCTGCGAAGCTGGTGATGATGTCGCCGGGCGGAAATGGATGGGCGAGTGGAGGCGACATAAAGGTATCCCAGCCGGTTAAATTTGATATTTCAACGGTTAACGCATTGAGATTGGGCGCCAGGCCGGAGGGGACGAGGGTGTCGGTTGTCGGGGAGGACAAGTCGTTTGTGGTTCGGGTCCAGCCGGCCAAGCTGCCGGTGGAAAAATCAAATAACAGATGGTCAGGTGGTGTGTCGGCGTTCGCCCGCTCGTAATCCGCTCGGCTCATCCAGTGACCGTTGTTATTCACGAGAGGAACTTGCCAGGCTGGTGTATGCAGCGCAATGAGATCGCCGCCGCGTTGCAGATAGGTTTGTAAGGCGGCATCGGCCGGCAGGCGATCCGAGCGGACAAGAACGATCAACTTCAACTGTGGGTCGTGTAAAAAGCCGGGGTCGGCAAGCCGAGCGGCTGAGACGAATTGAGTGGAGTAGCCGGCGGATTGGATTGTCTTTTGCAGGGCCAAGTCGGTTGAGTTCGGCTCGGTTTGGGTCGCATCGTAAACGATGGCGGCGATCGGCCTTGATTGCGCGTATACGGGCGCTGAGATGAGGAGTTGGCCGCTGATGGTGAGAAAAATGAGTGAAAGCATTCGAATGAAGGCGGCTTTTGCTGAGCACCGAAATGTCATGGGTTCCTCCCGATAGCCGTAATGGTGTGGATAAATACGGCGCCGCCCCGCCGGAATCCTGCCATTCTTAATTGTCTGAACCGGGATTTGCACGATTAAAGGATTGCCAGGATGCGGCTAACGAGGCATTTTCTCAATTCCGTTTCTGATCGGGGGATCGAGGTGTAGGGGCACGGCGCGCCGTGCCCCTACACGGGTCGGCTGGCGATTATCTCGGCATGCTAGAATAAGACGATCTTACGAAGAGGATCGGCCTCTCATTCCATCCCATTAATCGAGGCGATCATGGTCAATCCTTTCATCGCGCCTCGGACTTCAACCGTGACTGAATAATGTTGGAATGGTGGCTATATATTCCCAAAATTGTTGGTTTGTGTGGAGATCGCTGTACCGCGATGCAATATAGAATTACATTTTTATGGGAATGGTGTTAAAGGAGGCAGCCATGTATCGAATCGGAAAAGCGGAGATTGAAGAGGTCGCGCGGGTCATTGAAAGTCGGTACCTCTTTCGTACCGGTTCGCCGGTGCACGCAACCGAGGATTTCGAGAAGGCGTGGGCGGAGCGGATCGGGGTGCGCTACTCGATCTGCGTATCGGGGGGCACGCCGGCGCTGATTGCCGGATTGGTGGGTCTAGAAATCGGGCCGGGCGATGAGGTGATCGTGCCGGCCTACACCTTTATGGCGACGGCATCGGCGGTGCTGGCGGTTGGCGCGATCCCGGTGCTGGCCGAGGTGGATGACACTCTTACCATGGACCCGGCTGATCTGGCGTCAAAGATCGGCCCGCACACTCGAGCGGTCATCCCGGTGCATATGGTTGGGTATCCGTGTGATATGGAGCGGATTTTAGATCTGGCCCGGCAGAACCAATTAAAAGTGCTGGAGGACGCTTGCCAGGCGGATGGGGGCAGCTACCGGGGACGGCGACTGGGAAGCTGGGGCGATGCGGGCGCATTCAGCTTCAACCATTACAAGATCATTGCGGCCGGCGAAGGGGGAGCGCTCGCTACCAACGACCGAAAGGTCTATGAGCGAGCCCTCATCTACCACGACATCGGCGCCGAATTTCGCCCTTACGCGCAGGGATTGAGCGAACCGGTCTTCAGTGGGATGCAGTTGCGGGTGAGCGAGGTCATTGGGGCGATTCTCAATGCTCAGCTCAAGCGGCTGGACGGCATCCTTACCGACCTTCGGCGCGTCAAGCGGCAATTCCTGGAGGAACTCACCCAGGAAGCAAATATCCGCTTCGTGTGCTCCAATGATATCGCCGGTGACTGTGGGACCACACTAGGCATTATCTTCGACTCAGAAAGCATCGCCCGCCGCTTTGCCCAATCGGAGGGGCTTGACGGTTGGCTTCCGATTGACAGCGATAAGCACGTCTATTGCAATTGGGAGCCGATTTTACAGAAACGAGGGGCGCACCATCCGGCCCTCGACCCTTTTCAGATGGCCCAGAATCAGGGATTGCGGATGGACTATTCGAAGATCATGTGTCCGAACACGCTGGATATTTTAAGCCGCACCGTATTCATCTCGCTGCATCCCGATTGGGGTGATCAAGAGGTTGACCGAAGGGTTCGCGATTGCCGGAAGGCTGCTGCAGCTTTGTGATGGGGGTAAATCGGTGTGAAGTGATGCGCGCCCGGAGGGATTCGAACCCCCGACCGCCTGATCCGAAGTCAGGTGCTCTGTCCACTGAGCTACGAGCGCATCGGGTTAAAGTATATCACCAGTTAATCGGACTGGTCAAGCCGGATTTGGGGTGGGAAGGAACTAAAAGCGTGCGGGCGGAGTCTTAAAAGGTTGAATATGCTGAAAAACCAGTCGCATTGAGTAAAATCACGGCTGCAGGGAGCGAACACAACGCCATTGTCTGCAGGCATGTATCTGGATGATGGTAGCGAGGAAAGGAAATATAATGCAAACACGATCGCCTCAAATGGTTCAGTGTATGGCGGTTACCCTTCTATTGGCAGCGGCTTGCGTAACGCCCGCATTCGCCCAACGATCATACAATGGATTTACCTCCGCTCGGATCAAGATTGGGGCGTTTTTCCCGTCCAGCTCCGATGGGGGAAGCGGCACCTGGCTAAAGTTGGGGGTGGATGCCGCCTTACCGGGTGTAAGACCTTTTTCAGGCGCGGTGACCCGAGTGGGAATTGATTATGAAACCGATTTCAGCAGCTTTGCGGTTCCTATCACGGTGGTTGAGCTTTGGCATCCCTCCGCATCGCCGATCTATTTTGGACTCGGCCCCGGTCTTTATACCGGACGGATCAAAGGCGGCAATACCCAGAGCCGATTGGGCGCCCGATTTGTGGTTGGAATGGACCTCCACCGTAATACTTTTTTGGAGCTAAACTATGATGTGGTGGGGCATTTCACGAACGGGCGCGTGGATGGCCTTTCAATTATGCTGGGCAAGTACTTTTAGCGATCTTTAAGCTCGCTCAGCACTCGGCGCCGGTTAAGCGGCCAGACTTTCACCACACTTAACCGGCCCACTTGATACGGTCCAGCGGTTACGCCCATTTTGTTTGGATTGATAGAGGGCGTTATCGGCTAATTCAACCAATTCATCGCTGCTGCAACCGGCATAGCTATAGGCGATGCCCAGGCTGATCGTGATGGGGCCGTATTTACACGAGCAGCTCATCACTTCGCAGCGAATTCGCTCGGCGAGCGCGACTGCGCCGCTGGTATTTTGAACGATGACGGCAAACTCTTCGCCGCCGTAACGCGCCGCGATGTCGCTTGAGTCGCAACATTGCTTGAGTATAGAGGCGACGTTGCGCAGCGTTTCGTCACCGGCTGGGTGTCCGTAGCGGTCATTAAAGCGCTTGAAATGATCAACGTCCACCATAATGAGGGCGATTTGAGATTCATCATGCCCGCCGCTTAACTTATTCTTAAGCTTTTCTTGGAAATGGCGATGATTAACCAGTCCGGTCAAGCCGTCAATAATTGCAAGTCGCTCAAGTCGTTTGTTGGCTTCGGTAAGCTCCAACGTTTTGATCTCAAGTTCATTTTGACTTGAGGTGAGTAATTCAACGTAGTTGGCCAGCTCGATATTTTTCGCTTGCATGGCCTGGTTTGCTTCGCGGACTTCGGTCACATCCAGATTTGCACTGATGCCGGCGATTACATGACCGCGCGGGTCTCGTAAAGGAAAGGTATTGGTTCTCACGTACCGGATGGTGCCGTCGGCGAGCTGCTCTTCAAATTCGAGTCCGTTGAAGTACTCACCCTCGAAAATCCGCTGAATGAGATCACGGATGCGGTTCTTTTCATCTTCCTCCACGAACAGATCAAACATCGAGCGCTGAAGCACCTCATCGCCCCGGTAGCCATAGAGATCTTCGGCCGCCCGGTTCCACTCCATAATGGTTCCTTCCCGGTCGTAGGTATAGCAGGCGACCGGCACCGCGTGAAAGATATTTTCAAATCGGGCCTGGGCCGCCAGCATGATCTCCTCGCTCTGGGCCAATGCCTCGTTCGCCTCGATGAGCTCCTGGTTTTGGGTGGCTAGCGCTGCGGTCTGCTCTTCGAGGCGTAGTTTGAGGTTTTCGGACAGGGTATGAATGTGCCTTTGGTAGGAGCGATTACGAAGGTAGGAGCCAATCCAAAAAATGACGCCGCTTATAATGATCCAGACAAGCGGGTCTACTTTTATGTGCCTCCAAAGTGATTGAAAAAATATGAGATTGGTGGTAACGACGAGTATTTCTTGAGCAATAAAATGATTACTCGGAAAGAATGCGATCTGCATAAACCGAACTCCCGCTAAATAGGTTCAATCGGTTTGTGACGGGGTGCAATCATCTGAGCAGTCGTCTTTCCGACCTTACTACAAGGCACCACGTCACGGTGTTGCCAAACATCTTACTTCGCCCGGACTGATGATTTGGAATATCGGACACCCATATTCCATTGCCGGTTCGTATCGTGAGGATAAACTTTCTTAACGACTAAATTATCGGTAATACTGGGGCATTTTCAAGCCGGTAATTCGTACAGGTTAATAACCCATTCCGTTTTAGCGAATATTTAGGGTATCTTTATGATTGTACCGTCTATGTTAGCCGGTGGTCTTTCGGGGCAACCGGCCTATCGGCGTGCCTAATACGAGATAGATTTGAATGACAGCATCCGAACTCCAACACCTTCTGGACGGCCTTCCCGGCATCCAGGCGATTATAGATCGCGTCAACACAGCGCCTTCTAGCTGGCAGGTTGATGGATTGGCTGGACCGGCAAAGAGCTTGCTGGTCGCCCACCTAACTTGTATCGCCCCGCGCCAGGTGCTGTTTATCACCTACAACTTTGACCAAGCACAACGGATTGCCGACGATTTGCTCCAATTCGGATTGTCGGCCGAGCGGGTGCTTCAACTACCGGCCCTCGAAAACCTGCTGCACAGCGCCGATGTCACCGATCATAATTTGCTGGGCGAACGAATAACTGCTCTGTGCGCCCTGGCTTCCGGTGAGTCGTGCGTGGTGATTGGGACGGCGGAGGCGATGCTTCAGCGGACTTCCCCGCCGCAAGATATTATCCAGCCGATCTTCAAGCTCGCCGTCGGACAAACGGTAAACCCAGGTCAGTTGGCTCTTAAACTTACCCGAATGGGGTATGAGGCATGTTCAACCGTCACTCTGCCCGGTACCTACAGCCGGCGGGGTGGAATTTTGGATATATTCCCCAGTGCTTCCAGCCATCCGATTCGATTAGAGATGTTCGGCGATGATATCGAAAGCCTGCGCATCTTCGACATAACCACCCAGCGCTCCATCGAAA
>JAKBZR010000173.1 GCA_021842405.1 bacterium | reverse complement strand
GCCTTCCGGCGCCGATGGATCAAGGCGAGCTGAACACCTTTACCGATCTCTAATTAAAATAACAAGGGCGGGATGAACGATCAATTGACATTCTCCCGCCCCTGTTCGATCGCTAAAAACCGAAACGGCTCCCCTTTAATCCAGGCTCAAAAGTGAGTGTGCTGTCGAAGAGGATGACCGCAATCTCTCACGCGCTCACATCCATCAAATGATGACCCAGTCATCCAATTAATTTAAGGCGACGGTGTCTCGAGGGTAGCCGGTGGTTTTAATGCCGGATCCCAAGTCGCCGATTTGCCGGAAAGCTGCTCCAACTGCCCCTCATTCAGGCTTGAAATTCCGTTCGGCGCGATGGATCCCCGCGGAAAGGTCGCAATGTAGATCACCCTCTTTGTAAACGGCGCGCTGGTTGATAAAGCGCTGCTTGCGATGGTCAAGGTGTTTGGCATCCAGGTGCTGGCCGTCACCTGCACACTTTGTATCTTCAGCTCCTGACTGAGCAGGTAACGGGCCGAATAGGCGGCGGACCGCATTACCGCGGTTCGCACCAGTGGATAGAACCGGGTTGTCCAATCCCCCTGCCAATTCATGTTCGGCCAGTTATCCCAAACCTCCAGCGATACTTCAGCGACCTTCAGCGAGGGATAGATTTGGATACTGGTCGCTTCACCCAGTCTGCTTGTGGTGAGCATCTGATTGAGGCCGGCCAACAACATCTGATTTTCCTCGGAAGCAGTGCCGGCGGGTTGGCCGGACGGTGTGCCGGATGGAGCGGCGGTCGGTCGAGCCGGTGTGCTCGGTAAGATGGGAGCAGAAGGTTCGGCTGAAGATGGATTCAGTGGGATGATTGGGCTTGCCATCGCATTGGATTGGATCGGCGCGATGGGATTTGGCGAGACGGCGCCGGTTGATGGATGGTGTACCCGGCCCCTAAACGTGATGATCACGGCGAGGAGAATTACAAAAAGGGCGGCCGATACCGCCGTGAGGACGCGGATCCAGGTTACCGGCGGTATTCCGGCCAGCTTACCGGTTCCCACCCCGGGCGTAGACGGCAATAGGCTGCGTGAGAGCGCCTCCAGCGACCTTTGCTTGCGCTCTTCGTTTAGCCGATCCAGCTTTAAGCGATCGGCTCGACTGTTGGGGTCGAGGTCGAGCGCCAGTTGATACCACTGGCAGGCATCGTCCAGCCGGCCTTGGTCTCGAAAGACATCGCCGAGTAGGCTGTGGGCGGAGACATTTTCGGGATCGGCGCGCAGCACCTCGGTGCATAAAAACTCGGCCTCCGCCCAATCGCCGCGAATTCGATGGAGGTTTGCCGCCGCAAGTTGGCGCATCAGCGCGGTTTCCGGCTCGACAACCAGCGCTCCGTTATCTTGGTAGGCGCCGCAATGGATGCAGTATCGGCTCTCGTCCGGCAGCAGGTTGTGGCAAACGCTACAGTTCAAGCCCATCGTCACCGCTCCTCCGCCACCGGGTTAAAATCCCGGCGGTGTTTGGCCGTTCGCAGCATTCGCGCGGAGCGCATTGATGGAGGGCAGCACATAATCGGGGCATAAATCCACCTCCATTCCGGCAAGCTCCTCCGCGCGCGTCACCCCGGTTAAAACCAGGGCCGCCTGGCAACCGGAGCGATGAGCGCCCGCCACATCGGTATCCACCCGGTCTCCCACCACCAGGCAACGCGCCGGCTGAACGCGGTACTGCCGGAGCAGTATCTCAAAACAGTAGGGTGACGGCTTACCCACCACTTGCGGCTCCACCCCGCTGCAGGTTTGCAGCGCAGCCACCATCGTGCCGCCCCCCGGTAACGTGCGGCCGCCGGTATCGGGATAAGTCGCATCGCGGTTGGTTGCGATAAATTGAGCGCCGTGTTGGATGCACTGGTGAGCCCATGCCAGCTTTCGATAGTGAAAATCGCGGTCCCAGCCAACCACCACGTAATCGGGGAACCGGGAATCTTCGTCCAGCGCCGTCATTCCGGCCCGCTCCAGCTCCGCACGAAGGCCGACCTCTCCGATGATGTAAACGGATCGGCCGACCGCCCCCCACTGCTTGAACAGCTCGCCGGTCGCATAGGCCGATGTCATAATTTGCGATTCATCGGCCTCGATTTGGAAACGCGCCAACTTATGAACGTAATCGGCGCGGGTCTGTGAGGAGTTATTGGTTAGAAAAGCAACATGGCTACCATTCCGGCATAAATAACGAATGGTTTCAGCAGCGCCGGGGATCGGATCGTCCATTCGATAGAGAACCCCGTCCATATCGAAGATGTACAGCTCGTAATCGGAGGCGGGGCGGCCATCTTGCTGCTTCTCCTCCAAGCCGTCGTGGGTGGGTGTGGAAACTGAAACTTCAGGGCTCGACATGGCCGGCTTTGGGGCGCCCATCTTAACGATCCCGCTCGATCACATACTGGGTTAAAGCAAAAAAGCAGTCCCGTGCCGGACTGGGCGGCAGCTTGCCAAGCGCACGGTTTGCCTCTTCTATATATTGCTGGGCGATTTGCCGTGTCCGTTCGAGCGCTCCTTTTGCATGGAGGATCGCCACGATTTCATTCATCGCCGATTCACTCATATCCTCCACCGCAAACCAGCGCAGCAACTGTTTGCGCTCAGTTGCACTGGCCGATTCCAAGATCG
>JAKBZR010000015.1 GCA_021842405.1 bacterium | reverse complement strand
AAAGGCAAGCCTTTACGCCCTCAACCCGAACGGCAGATTGAAGTGGAAGTTCAAAACGGGGAATGATATCCACTCCTCACCGGCGATCGGCGCCGACGGCGCCGTCTACGTGGGGTCAGTGGACGGTTACCTTTACGCCCTCAACCCGGACGGCAGTCTGAAGTGGAAGTTCAAAACGGGGGATCGTATCTTCTCCTCACCGGCGATCGGTTCGGACGGCGCCGTCTACGTCGGGTCAAATGACCATTACCTTTACGCGATAAGGTGAGAGTTCAGTTCTGTGGGGATCATTTACGACCATATTGGATGCACCCCCACCCTAACCCTCCCCCGTAAACGGGGGAGGGGATTAAGAGGGACTGGGGGGGCAAGATAAAAGCACCGCCGCTAAACTCCCTCCCCGCCTGCGGGGAGGGCTGGGGTGGGGGCGAACGAAAATCACTCCCATAAAACTGAACTCTTCCCGCGATAGGGTGAGAGATATTATCTATAGTATAGTAAAGAATACCTGCAAGAGCCGAAATGGATAAACAGAAAGGAACCTGAACAGTGAGCGGACTTGAGGGAAAAACAATTGAAACGTCCACCGGACGGAAATGCAAGGTCGAGAAATCGCTCGGCAGTGGAACTCAAGGCGAGGTCTACCGGGCGCGCATCGAGAATGAGACCTTCGCGCTGAAATGGTACCTGGAGAATCAAGCCACGCAGGAGCAGCGCAAGCGGCTGGAGGAGCTGGTGAAGCGGGGCGCCCCCAGCGATAAGTTTCTCTGGCCGCTTGAAATTATTGATGACCCGGGCGGCAAGACCTTCGGCTACCTGATGGGGCTACGTGAGCCCCGGTTCAAGGGCATCGTGGATATGATGAAGCGCCGGGCCGAGCCGACCTTCACCGCGCTCTGCACCGCCGGCTATGAGATGGCGAACAGTTACCTGCTGCTCCATTCAAAGGGCCTGTCCTACTGCGATATCTCGTTCGGCAACATCTTCTTCGATCCACACACGGGAGAGGTTCGAATCTGCGACAACGATAACGTGACGGTGAGCGGCGCCAGCGATGTGGGAGTGTTGGGCACGCCGCGCTTCATGGCGCCCGAGATCGTGCGCGGTGAGGCGACACCCTCCACCGACACCGATCTGTTTTCGCTGTCCGTTTTATTGTTCTACATGTTTATGATCCACCATCCCCTGGAGGGCCGAAAAGAGTATGATATTCACTGCATGGATAAGCCTGCGATGGACAAGCTGTATGGGTTTGAGCCGGTCTTCATTTACGATCCAGCCGATCCCTCAAACCGGCCGGTGAAAGGTGTGCATGACAACGCCATCACCTACTGGCCGATCTACCCGCAGCATATTCGAGATCTCTTCACCCGCTCCTTTACCGACGGTCTGCGGGATCCTCAGAACGGCCGCGTGCGGGAGAGCGAGTGGCGGAAGGCTTTCGTGCAGGCGCGGGATTCGATCATCTATTGCAGGTGCGGCCGTGAAAATTTTTATGACAGTCAAAAGCTACAGAGCGGTCAGCCCCATACTTGCTGGAGGTGCGGGCCCAAATCGGCCATCCAATTGCCGCCCCGGATGCGCATCGAGCCCGGCATGATTGTGATGTTGAACTATAATACAAAGCTCTATCCGCACCACTTCGGCGAAACGCACCATTTCGAGAAACCGATCGGTGAGGTGACCCAGCATCCGCAAGACCCCAATATCTGGGGTATAAAGAACCTGACAACCGATATCTGGTCCTATGCCGGGCCGGACGGGACAACCGGTGAGGTGGAGGCGGGACGAAGCGTTACGATCAACGTGGGCGTAAAACTTCACATCAACGGCAAAGAGGGCGAGATCACGGTGTAGCAGAGCCTAAATTCAAAGGGTCGGGTGGAATTTGGTATAACCCATAGCTCCGGATACTTTGGAAGTGAAGATCACTTCCAAAATACTCGAAGCTATGGGTGAAATAAGTGGGAGCGGGGGTTGGACTCGAACCAACGACCTTCGGGTTATGAGCCCGACGAGCTACCAGACTGCTCCACCCCGCATCAACATCCATATTATAGCACAATTCAATTGAAAACACCATAGGTAAGAGTTTAATTTTATGGGAATGTCTTCTAGTAGCATTGGTCGCCCCCCACCCCAACCCTCCCTCCCAAAGGGGGAGGGAGTTGATTATTGCTGCCGGGGTAAAAGCCTGCTGCCTAAAGGGGGAGGGGATGCCGTTTCTTCCTGCTTGATGGTGTCAACATCATCCCCACCGCAGCGGCCGCAATTTAGCTTTCTTCCACTTCGACGGGGTAACGGCTCGATAACCTCCGCTCCCATGCCTTCAGTCCAAGCCAGAGCATGATGGCCGCCTCGCAAACCAGCGCGGCCGTGCTATCCAGCATGACATCCCGGATCGAAGCGGTTCGCCCCGGCACAAACAATTGATGGGTCTCATCAGTGGCGGCATAGGCAACGCAGATGACAAGAGCGAGCAGCGCCGTTTTCCAGCGGAGCCGGTTGCGCCCATGCTGAACCGCCCTGAACACCAGCAACATCAGCACCATATATTCCACGATATGGGCGCAGCGGCGCAATACGTAATCAATGAGGCGCAGCACCTCTGGCCGCATTTCACGGGCTGCCGGTGGATCGAAGGTGCGAATCAACCGAACCAAAATGCCGACCGAGTGGGTATCGCGGCCGGCTCCGGTGGACATCGTAAAGATTAACGCCATCCATAAAATCATCGGGCCGCCGTAAAACAGGGTGAGGCGCCACTTTGCAAACGGTGTTTTACTCATTTACGGTGAGACACCTCAGTGGAAGGAGCACGGACACGTTCAGGTTTGGAGGAGCTGGAACCGAAATGGGCGATGGAAAAATTAAAAAGCGGGGGACTCCACCGATATTGGCAGAGCCCCCTATCGAAACACCCCGGCCTCGCCGAGGGTACGAGTTTTCCATCTTTGCTCGGCGCATCCCTAATTTTGAGTACATCATAAAATATCGGTTTACCATCGCGAAAAGTTCCCCCGCTGGTTCTACCGGTTTCATCGCATTAATGAATCTGGATAATGGAAGGCTATCCGCTAATGAGCAGCCGGGTACACCTTCAACGCCACGTCGCTGGTAAGGGTAGGGATGGCAATGCGCAGTTCGCCTCCGCTGCAATCCGCCTTTTGCAAGAGGAATGGCGCGCCGACGGCGGTATTCCACCATTGCAACTCGTAGCGCCCGTCTCGTAAACCGTGTAATGCGGTTCGCGCGCCGGCTATCGGCGGACAGGGACGCTTCTTGTAGGCGTTTTTCCAGTTATGCTGGGCATTTTGAAACCACAGGATCGCGCTGTGGCTATCTTGCAATCCGTAGACATTTATGGGTGGGAATTCATTGCTGGAATACGGATCTAAAGTGACGCTTGCAATACTGATCCAATCTCCGCCGGCATTATCCAAGCGAATGGTATGAGGCCCGACCGAAACCGGTATAGTGAAGGATTTATTGTAGGTCGCAAGATAAATACCGTACTGCGATTCAAAGGTGGTGCGCTTAAAATTGCCCTTGCCGGGCTCCGCCATCAGCTTTTGATCCAGCGCAACCTTGCCGTCCAGCCAAATTTTCAGCTCTCCCCAGTTCGATACCTGATGCACATTGACGGTAAAAGTTCCCGCCTCCGGGTAGTCCACGTGCAGCACCGGGGTCGTCCTCAAATCCGCTTTTCCTTTACTGTAGAGGTAGCCGGCCAGCGTCCGCCCATCCGCAATCCCTTGGGCAGTAATCGTTAAGTTGCTATGGGGCGCCTTTCCCCAGCCGAAGCCAGCCGGCATCGTGAACGCGCGATAGGACTGCTTCGCCGATTCAACGATGGGCGCGTCAATCCGCGCATTCCGCCAGTGGTGGGCGGTCCAATCCACCGTTTTGGCAAAATTCGCCAGCGCCGTAAATTCGTGGTACAGATTTTTCGGTTGAACGTAGTTGTCCCAATACCAGATCATCGCCCCGCCGGGCGCACCAGACATCGTGGCCGACCACAGCCCATTGTGCAGATTGATCCCCAGCCCGTCTGGATCGTATTTGGCGTCGCTGCTCCGCCAATCAATGCCAAACTCGCCCACCATATGCGGCTTATGATACTGATCAATATTGGCTCTCACATCGGCGTGAATGACTGGAGCGTGATCGGGGATGTCGCCGGTTCCATAGGTGCGAGTCTGAGTAAAGTCTATGTCCGGCAGTCGCCAGACTTCCGGATTTCCATAAGTGGTGGTGACGAGGTGATGGTACGGATCGTGCGTCTTGAGGTAGGCCGACATCTGGGCCACCCAATGTGGCGGAGCGTTCTCTTCATTCCAAAGCTCCCAGGCGACAAGATTGGTATGATAAGCATAGCGCGCGATCAGGTATCGCAGTCGTTGCTGGTAGAGCTTGATCGCGGTCGGGTTGGTCCAAAAATCGTTGGGGGTGGCGCAGGGGCCGCCATTGGCCTGATTATACGGGTTTTGATCCCAAATTCCCTCGTGAAAGTAACCGCCGACCAAGAACTCGCCGTAGGTGCCGAGGGTGAGCATCACATTAACGTGGTTTTGTGCCGCTTTATTCAATATCCAATCCAGCTTCCAGGCATTGCCGAGATTGTAGCGGCCTAAGCCGTGGTATTCACCCATATACGGCGGATGTCCCGCTTTGGTGGACCATTCAATGCCCAGCGACCAGGGCGCCATCCACAATCGGATCCAGTTGCCGCCGGCTCCCCCCAGCGCAGTGAGCCAGGTCGTATAGTTACGCTGCCAGTCACCCCCATCCCAAGCCATATTTTCGCCGACCGCAAAGTAGGGCTTACCGTCGGACCAGGAGAAGTAGAGTGGATTCCGCCGGCTTCGATGGATGAAACCGGGCGCATCGGAGGGTTTGATACTCAGCGTTTCGGTCTGAGAGGTCGCCTCGCCGTTCTGATCCCGCAAGACAAGGTGGAACGTCCAACGACCGGCCTTGGTTGGTGTAAAACGAACCTGCCACTCTTCCTGACCGTTCGGCTCCAAAACATCGGTCTGCCCCTGCGACGCCACCTTGTAGGCGCGAGTGATAAACCCGGGCATGGTCATGGCGATACCGTGCGGGCCGGTAATGAGCGCATTCAGCCTCACCTGGTCCGGATCGAATGGGTTGCGATAGGTCGCCTTGAGCTGCACGGAAACGAAAACCGGGTAGTAGGCGGCGTAACCTTTCTCCGAGCCGGGCGCCACCTTCACCTGCAAGATTTGTGGATCGCTGCCTGCACCCTTTAAACCGGAAACTTGAGCATTCGCTGCAATTTGAGCCAACAGCACCACCGAGAATAACAACATAAGCCGGCCCCCTCTTTTCACGCTGGTTCTCCTTTTAGTTAATTTCACGCCTGAGCCATAGCCGATCAATAACCAATTTTAACGATTTCTCTGTAATGCCAGTATGGCCAGGCAAGTCGTCTCCACGTTCGGCAATCCAACCCGTTTCCCCGCTCCGTTATAATCGGTTACAACGCCCCCGGAGCGGTCCTGCTGCGCGATCAATTTGCGGGTGAACAACGCTCGCATTGATTTCGACTCCCCAAGTCGGCGGGAGGCAATGATGGCCAGCGCCAGCTTGAACGCGCTGTACCGCCCCAACTGCTGAGCCGGATTGTCCCAAAATCCTTGGCCGTCCCACATCGCCATCGCCTGCCGGTAACAGCGTTTCGCAAAGGCGCGATTGCGGTCGGCGTTGGAGATGGCGGCCAAAAGCAGCAGATCGGCGTAATCCCGCCAGTTGCGGATAGTATTGGCGGTATCCACCTCGTTTTTAATCACTTTTCCGTCCACTTCAGCGACGGTCATGAGCTGGGTTTGGTGAAATGGCGGCACATGCTGATTGTGGCCAAGCAGAACCATGATCGCCCCTTGGCATGGCGGGTGATACTGATGGATGGCACTTTTAATTTTATGAGCGAGCGCCGGCCGATAGCGGGCCAGTACTTTTTCGGCCAAAAGGTTATCGTGAAACAGCCAGAATACGCTCGATCCGCGGTACTCCGGCAGCAGGCGCATCCTCGGATCATAAAGCTGAGTCAGAAACCGCACCGCCCGCCGCACAAATCGTTTGGTGGACGTTCGTGACAGGTCTGCTTTTGGCGCGAGGCTTGCGGCGGCCGACCGATTGAGCGCAAAAACGAAAAACAGGGAGAGCCACAACATCCTCTGAATCTTCAGTGATTGAATCGGCATCTCCTCGATCAGCCGGTTATCGGCTCCGGGCTGGATTCCTTCATTTTAGCGACAACATCGAGCATGGATTTCATAATCATCATTATAACTAAGAATAGCAGCGCGTCTATAAAAAACCGATAAGTAAATTGTATGAGTTGCGTAAGTGTAAATAAGGAAGGGGAGCTGATAACCATGATATTCCACAGTAGATAGTGTTGTACGAAAAAAACGATGAAGAGCCACAACCAGGCAAAAAGCAATATCATTGTGTGGGCTTTATTAAAAACCAGGCTCTTGATTTTTTTCAAATCATGAACTGTCAAATCACCGGCTACGACCGCGATCATAGCCAGATGTTCAATCAGGACTACGCACCCGATGACCATTTGGTTTATTGAGATGATAATAAGTAATTTGTTCTCAGTTGCTGGATTGTATACAATGCTCAGGCCCTGATTGAATAGAAAACGGACAACGAGTGCAATCATGCCAATTAAAATTAAAGGCATGGTATAACGCCGTATGCCGCTTAGAAATTGTCGCCGATTGACCGGCTCTCCCAGCAGCGCGGCACGAGCCAAAGCCAGTATTCCGGCCAAGAGAACCGCCCAGTACAAGTTAAAAAAACTCATAAGTAAATCTACTATAGGATGTGCAGATTCAATATTATATAAAATATTCTCCAAATAATGGTTGTGCACCATTATGCTTACAATAAAATTGAAGTCAGGAAAGACGGCTATGCCACCAACATAACTAATTGAAGTAGATATACTTGATAATACCATATTTAAGTTTGGATGAAAAAGTGGGACTTGCGTGAATTGCCCTGATATTGGTTGGAGAAACCTATATTCGGCGCGAAGCACTGGGAATACAATTAAAATATTAAGGTCAATTATGATAAACGGAATCAGATACAACATTCTGTTCCGTTTCAACGTCGAAAAAACATACTTCAGATTGCTTAATATGTCATTGACCGATTTCTTCCTTTGACGCTGATGCTCGGATTGCGGCAGCTCATCCACCAGCAGCTCGCCGCAATCCGAGCACTCCTCGCATCCGGCCACGTATTCGGTTCGGCATCTCGGACAAAATGGCATTGGTACCACCTATTACCATCAAAAGTTAAACTGGTCCACGTTCTGCTTGGTGATGGTTAAACGGATCGGCAAGGTCACCTGGCCATCCTTATAGGTGATTTTTCCCACGTGATCCAGCGTTTCCCCGTTCACCGGCGGGTGGCCGCTTAGATCGTTGTTGACCAGTACGGCGGCGAGATAGGTAAGCTGCGCCGGATCCCAGAGATAGAGGCCGGTCACCGAACCGTTTTTGAGATAGGGGCGCGTTTCGCTGGGAAGCGCCAGGCCCCAGACCTTCACCTTGCCGACCTTTCCGGTTCGCTCCAATGCCTCTCCGCAAGCCGGCGGACTGGGCGAGTTCGCGCAGGCGATACCGGCGACGTTCGGATGCTGCTGGAGCGCCTCGATCGCCATGTTGACCGCCTTGCTCTTGTCGTCATCGTTATAGAGGACCGGCTTGATCACGGTGATGCCGGGATATTTGCTGAACGCCATCTCCATCCCATCAACGTGCTTGTTTAGGTTATCAGCGCCGCGGCCGCCGCTCATAATCAGCACCTTGCCTTTGTAGTTGATGGCTTTCGCCAGCGCATTAGCGATATCCTCGCCGATTTGAACATCATCCACCGCCGCCACGTAAAAGATCCGCTGGCTGGTTTTGGAATCGGAATCCCAGGTAAATACCTTGATGCCCTTTCGCATCGCCTCCGCGATAACCGGCTTGATCGCCTCCGAATCGTCGGGAGAGATGACGATGGCGTCGGGATGGCGCACGATCTGAGTCTCAATCATGTCCCGTTGCATATCGGCCAGCGCCTGCTGGGGAGCCATATATTCCACATTGATCCCTAGCTTTTTAGCCGCCTCTTCAGCGCCGCGGCGGCAGGCTGCGCTGTAGGAGATGCCGGCCACCTTAAAAACAAAAACGATGGTCCGCTTGTGACCGGGCGCATTTGAAGCGCTGGTTTGCGATCCCTCTTTGGAACAGCCGGTAATCCCCAATAGAATGAGCGCGCCCAGCAATACCGCCGGATAACGAAGTTGAATCAGTAATCGGTGCGATCGCACAAAAGATCGTCTATTCCCCATGAAAAGCTCCTTCGTTCAATAAATTAAATCGCGATCCTCATTTGGCAAGTACGGTTTGGCTTCGATCAGGCTGCGACCTCAATTGAGGCCGCGGCTTGCCGGAGCCGCCATCGCTCGACCTCCACCGCGATCAACAGCGCAACCCCGATAATCAACTGCTGCATGTTGGCATCCTGCCCGGCCAGCGCCACCCCATCTCGAAGCACGGTTACCGTGATGACACCCAGTATCGTACCCAATATCGTCGCCCTTCCACCGGTAATGGGAGTTCCTCCCAGCACCACGGCGGTGATGGCTTGTATTTCATAGGTCGTGCCGGCATTCGGCTCGGCGGTGGCGGCTCGCGCGGTCGTGATGACGGCGGCCAGTCCGGCCAACATGCCGACCGCGGTGTAGATGAGCATCTCCACCAATTTGACATTGACGCCGCTCATTCGTGAGGCCTCTCGGTTTCCTCCCAGCGCAAGCACCAGGCGGCCGGCGTTTGTCCGTCTTAGAATAACGGCGCCCGATACCGCCACGATGATCGCAATCCAGGCGACGGAGGGCACACCGGCAAAATCGGTCTGCGCAAAATTGACGAGATCGGTTGGGATATTCGAGATGTGGCCGCCGCTGTGGACGAGCAGCGCGCCGGCTCGGGCGGCAGCGTACATCGCCAGCGTGGCAATGATGGACGGCATCCCGACGCGGGCGATCAGCAGGCCGTTGATAAGACCGCAGGCGGCGCCGACCCCCAGGCACACGATGATGGAAATCCACAAGCTCCAGCCGAGCACCACGCTGAGCGCGCCCAATACCAGCGAGCAGAGACCCACCACCGAGCCAACCGATATGTCAATCCCGCCGGTAGCGATGATATAGGTCATGCCAGTCGCCAAGATTCCTATCTCGGCCGACTGCTTTGCGATGAGTCGGAAGTTATCTCTTTGCAGAAAATAGGGCTGGGTGAAAGAGAGGTAGAGAACGGCGATGATCAGCACCACCGCGACGCCGGTTTCGGGTGGCAGTCGGTTCAGCGGCCCCTTACGCCGGGCGCTTCGGGGCAAGGCTTTTGCACGGCGGGCGGCATCAGTTCGGTCGCTCATTTTGATGCGGTCTCTCCCGTAACGGCGATGTTAGCGGCCTTATATTTTGATTCCTCAACCCGCCGCCTCAGCACCTCGCCGAAAGCGGCCGCCAGTATAATGGCGCCGGTAATCAAGCCGTACAGCTCAGCCCGTTGCCCGTAGAGGATGAGCGCATCGTGAAGCACCGCATAGATGGCGGCTCCAAGCGCCGCACCGAGGATGGTGCCCTCCCCGCCGGATAACCGCACCCCTCCAACGACCACCGCCGCGATGGCGTGCAGCTCGTATCCGCTGGCGACGCTCGACTCGACGTTGTTGTTGCGAGCCATCATCAATAAGGCCGACAACCCGGCGCAAAGCCCGGCGATGAGATAGACCCGTCGCTTGATTGCATCAACCGGCAATCCGGAAAGCTCGGAGGCGGTCTCGCTGCCACCGATTGCAATGACGCGCCGCCCAAATCGTGTGCGCAGCGTCATCAGCGCCAGCCCAATGACGACCAGAACAAATACGACGAACGGCAGATTGCCGCCTCCCAAGTTGGCAAAGCTGTTTGGAAACGGGGCGTAATTGCGCGAGTGGGTGACGATGCTGATGATGGAGCGAAAAATAAACCAGGTCGCCAGCGTAACCAGGATGGGCGGCAGCCGGCGGTAGGTGATGAGCACCCCGTTGACCAGACCGCCCAAACCGGCAACCGCCAGCGCCGCGACGACGGCCAGCGGCCAAGCTACCCCCGCGATCATCATCATGCCGGCCACGCAGCCCGACATGGCTAGGTTGGCCGCCACCGAGAGGTCAATGCCGCCGGTTAAGATGACCAGCGCCTCGCCGCAGGCCAATATACCGACAAAAGCGGCATCCTGGCCCACTGCCGTCAGATTGTCAATTGAGCGGAAGGCGGGCCGGGTTAAGCTCAGCCAGACGATGGAAACCAGAAGGATGGCGAGGGCGGGAAGCTCACGGATTGTAAAGAGCGCAAAAATTTTTCGTGGTCGGGAGGCGGTTCTATTGCTCAATCGGATCTCCCATCATGATGAGCTGGCGGGCGCATCGGGCGGCGAAAAGCTCGGCCCGTCGCTCTATCATCTCGATCCGATTTTTCACCGGCGCACATGCCCCAGTAATGGGGTTTCATATCCCATTTTTACCGCCGTCACCATCCGGCCGATCTCCTCATCGGTGGCGACCAGAGCGTCGCCGGGAATGGTAAATTTCAGGGCCGCCATCGCGTTGCCAAGCTCAAGTCCTTTTCCCAAATCACCGCCCAGATATCCGTGCAAAACCCCAGCCGCAAAGGCATCGCCGGCGCCAAAACGATCCACCTCCACCAGGTTGATCGGCTTAACCTCATACCGCCCCTTCTCGTCCATCGCAGCCGAGCCTTCGGCCCCGGCGGTAACCACGGCCGCCGGCGCGTGAAAACGATCCTTCAACCTCCGGCACTGCTCCGCACAGTTTCCCGTAGTCCCAAAAAGATCGGCCACATCAGTCGCCGTTCCCAATATTAGGTCAACACCTTCCATCAGTTCACGGAGGCAGGCGGCCGCCTTTTCGGCCGGCCAAAGCCTCGAGCGATAATTCACATCGAACGAAATTGTCATCGAGAGCTTGCGCGCGCGTTGGATCGCTGTCTCAACGGTAGCCCGGCAGCTCGGACTAAGCGCCGGCGTGATGCCGGTCAAGTGAAGATGACGCCAGCCCTCTAAAATAGACCAATCGGTCGTTTCAGGAGACATCGTTGAGGCGGCGGATTCCTTTCGGTCATAGTAAACCTCGTGCGCCCGTGGCGGCGATCCGAACTCCACAAAATAGAGCCCGGCCCGCTCAGAGCCGACCCATTCTACTTTACCGACATCCACGCCCCAACGCGCAATCTCACCCGCAATTCGGCGGCCCAACGGATTATCCGGCAGCCGGCTGTACCACCGGCACGACCGCCCCAGCCGCGTAAGCGCGATCGCTACGTTCGATTCGCTACCGCCGACCCGTATCTGTAATTCAGACGCCGTCTCCAGCCGATCGTGCAACGGCGGGTTAAGGCGCAGCATCGTTTCACCGAGCGTTACCACATCGTTCATAAAGAACGCATTCAACCATCCTTGAAATTTAAAGCGAGAGGGCCTCTTTCAAAACCGCGTCTGCGTGGCCGTCAACCTTTACCTTTGGGTAAACACGCCGAACAACGCCGTCGCGATCCAGGATATAGGTGGTGCGAGCCACACCCATATATTTCTTTCCGTAGTTGTTCTTTTCCTGCCAGACCCCATAAAGCTCGCACACGCGATGGTCTGGATCGGCCAATATCCGAAACGGTAACTCGCATTTCGACGCAAATGCGCGGTGCGAGTTGACGTTGTCGGGGCTGATGCCCAATATCTCAACACCGGCCGCCTTGAAATCGGCCATCCGGTCACGGAACGAGATCGCTTCCAACGTGCAACCCGGCGTGTCATCCTTCGGGTAGAAGTAGAGGACGACCGGCTGTTTGCCGCGGTAATCGGCCAGCCTCACGATCTGGTTATCTTGGTCCGACAGCTCAAACTGCGGAGCCGTTTCACCCACATTGATCAATGGCATGGGCCAACACTCCCTTTCTCATCGTTTTCGGCAATGGATAAGCCACCCTGTCGCGAATATTTTACACCGAACCGGCGGATAGGCGGTTGCGGAAATAGTTCAGTTTTACGGGAATCATTTCCACAAAGCTGAACTCTTACGATTTGACATCAGGTGCGTCCGGCGTTAGAATATAACCATAACGATATATCATTCGATGACGCAATCGTGGATAAAGATGCCAATTAAATGGAGAACCCGATCTCATGAGATTTCAAGCCTCCCCCTTCGCGCTGATCTTTTGCGCGCTCGCCTTTCCATTCGCAGCTACTGCTGAAGTGCCGGCCGGCTCGATGCCCACCGGTCCGGTAACGCCCCTTAACGGCCAGCCCGTTTCCACATGGGTCATTCCAAACGGCCGCCTCCTCCGTCCAGCCGGTGAATGGATGAAAACCGGCCTTTTTCCGCTCGGTCTCTCCCTTACACCGAATGGAAATCAGGCGGTGGTGGTTTGCAACGGGTACGGGGCGCAGTCGGTCGAGCTGTACCACTGCTCCCCGATCGGCCGAGAAGATTCGGTGCCGGAGAGGACCGTCTTTAATGGCGTGGCGGTAGCGCCCAATGGAAAGGATGTTTTTGTTTGCGGTGGCGGCTCTCAAACCATTTTTCACTACCGGCTGGCCGACGGAATGCTGAAGCCGGACGGCACGATACCATGTCCCGGCTATCCATCCGGCATCGCCTTCACCGATAAAGATAAGGAGATTGCGGTAACCTGCAACCTGGCGCGCCGGGTGCGGTTCATTGATTGGCGCACCGGTAAGAATGTGGCGACGATCGAGGTCGGCACTTTTCCCTTCGCCATCGCGAACAGCCCGGATGGGCATCACGTGCTGGTGACCAACTGGGGAGACGATACCGTATCGGTGATTGACCCCCTCCACCACACCCTCATCTCAACCATCGAGGTCGGGATAAGGCCGACCGCCGTCTGCTTCTCGCCGCGCGGCCATCGCGCCTACGTGGCCAATGCCAACAACGACACCCTTTCAATTATTGATATGAGGCGGGAAAAGGTGGCACGAACCATCGCCGTTCATCCCTATCCCCATTCTCCGAACGGCAGCTCTCCCACCGCGGTGGCGGTCTCGCCCGACGGTAACACCCTGTACGTCACGCTGGCCGGGAATAACGCGGTAGCGGCCTATTCGACCCGCAATCACCATCTGATCGGCATGGAGCCGACGGCCTGGTATCCTACCGCCATCGCGGTGGAGCGTGACGGTCGCCATGCGGTGATTCTGTGCGCAAAAGGATTGGACACCGGCCCCAACACGAACGGCCAGTACATCGGGAACATGATGTTCGGCGTCATCGAGCGTATTTCACTGGCGCCCTCCGATTTCGTAAAGGGTTTGGCTGAGGTGGCGCGTCTCAACGGCTTCAGCAATTCGCGAATGGCCGATCTTCTACACCACAACAACGATCGGCGGGGACTTCCTCGAGGGATTACGCACTGCGTTTTCATCGTTCGCGAAAATCGCACCTACGATCAGGACCTCGGCGATTACCCGGCCGGCAACGGAGACCCGGCGCTCGCCATGTTTGGAGAGGAGGTGACCCCAAATCTGCACGCGCTGGCCGCCCGCTTCGCCATCGGCGACAATTTCTATAGCGATGGTGAAGTGAGCGCTCAGGGGCATCAGTGGACGCTGGGCGCCAACTGCCCCGACTACGTGGAGAAAACCTGGATGGCTTACTACTCATCAAGAGGCCGCATCTGGGATTCGACTACCGCCCCAATCAGCTATCCGGCAATCGGTTACATGATGGATGTCTGCGTCCGGCATCATATCTCCTGCCGGATGTACGGGGATGAGGTGGAAATCAGACCGGGCGGAAAACCGATCCCCTCTATGGCCAACATCCGCTGCCCGAATTTCAAGGGATTCGACTTAAGCTATCTGGATACCAACCGGGTGGCGGCCTGGTTGAAAGAGTTTAAAGCCGGCATCTTTCCGCAGTTTACCTACATCTGGTTGCCGGACGACCACACCGCCGGAACTCGAATCGGAATGCTCACGCCACGTTCATTGGTTGCCAATAACGACCTCGCTACCGGTGAAGTGATTGACGCCATCTCGCACAGCCGCTACTGGAAGCATACCGCCATTTTCATAACCGAGGACGATAGCCAGGATGGACGCGATCACGTGGATGCCCACCGCAACCTATTGTTGGTTGTCAGCCCGTGGCTGAAGCCTGGCATCGTCACTCACCACCACTATTCGTTCGTCAGCATATACGCAACCATCGAGCGGCTTTTAAAAATGCCGCCGCTCAGCCAGTACGATGATCTAGCCGATCCGATCACCGACATCTGGAGCTCCACGCCGGATCTCACGCCATACAACGCGGTGCCGGAGAAGGTGCCGATGAACCTGAGGAACGGCCCCCATTCACCGGCGGCAAAGGAGTCCTCCCTGCTCAAACTGTCGAAGCCGGATGAAAATCAAAACGGCCTGCTCGAAAAGATTCTCTGGCAGGATTACGTTGAGCGGTAATGGAAACAGCAACCCGCTCCCCCCTTTCGCCGGCTGTTAATTCGGAAAACAGTTGAAATTTTTCGGTTGGCTGCGTGAAATTAGTTGACTCCGGTATTTTGACCTAGTATAATTAGGAGTACAAGGGAACAAAAGCGGGTGGAAGCAACCGTATATCCACCGGAAGCAGACACAATTGAATAAAGAAGCGTTTCGACGAAGCGGCTTTGAGAAGGAGAACGGCGCTCATCCCCAGGTTAGTGCGTCTGGCGCGAAATTGCCGTCAAGGATGGTATCGGCAGCGCACAGAGGCGGTAAGTTGGGGGGATCCCGATGAGGGCCGAGTGAGGATTGCCACCCTCAACGGATGCGTAACAATTCCGCACCTCAGTAATGGGGTAATACGCGAATGGGGAGTATCAAAATGTGGCTAAAGCCTGAGAACGATCAATTCGTCGAAGAGCTGTTCCTAGCAGGGGAACGGGTAACCCCAGGAGTCTATCGCCAAGTTGGATGCAGCAAAGAGATCAGACTCGACCAAGAGGACTATCTGCCGGCAAGCCTTGATGGGCGCGTGGCATGCTACTTGAAAGTAAACAACACCTGGAGTGAGTTGACAGCACCACCAGCCGGATGATTTCAATCTGATCCGGCGCCCCACAAACGAGGGGGCATAACGAGCTGACGTGAAGCGAAGGACCGGGCATGAGATCCGGTCCTTTCTTCATTTCAACCCTTTTTATTCCGGCTCAACCGTCTCGGTTCGTTCAGTCCATCGTCCCATTTGCCTGAACTTTTGGTAACGCTGTTCCAATAGCTCCGGCACCGGTATCTCGCGAAGCTGGTCGAGGTGATGGGTGAGCGCCTTTTTCAAGGTCGCAGATGCAGCCATTGGATCGCGGTGAGCGCCTCCCAGCGGTTCAATCAGCACCTCATCAACCAGGCCGAAACAGTGCGCATGCTGGGCCGTCAATTTCAACGCCCCCGCTGCCTCCGCCGCGCGATTGCGATCCCGCCAGAGAATGGCGGCACAACCCTCGGGTGGAATGACCGAGTAGGTCGCATGCTCGAACATCAGCACCCGATCACCGACCGCAATGCCCAGCGCGCCGCCGCTCCCCCCCTCGCCGATCACCGCTGTCACGATCGGGACGGCCAGCATCGGCATCTCCCGAAGGTTGCGCGCGATGGCCTCGCTGATGCCGCGCTCCTCCGCCCCCAACCCCGCCTCAGCGGCCGGTGTGTCCACCAGCGTGATGATGGGACGATTAAACTTTTCGGCCATCTTCATCAACCGCAGCGCTTTGCGAAAGCCTTCCGGGTATGCGCTGCCAAAGTTCCGACGCTGGCGCTCCTTTAAATCCCGACCCTTTTGCTGGCCGATGACCATCACCGGTTTCTTCTCCAACAAAGCCGGGCCGCCGACCACCGCCTCATCGTTTCCAAACAGGCGGTCCCCGCTCATCTCCATAAAGTCGTCGAATACCTGGCGGATGTAGTCCAGGCTGTAGGGTCGCTGGGGGTATCTCGCCATTTGGGTTTTTTCCCAGGGAGAGAGATGGGCAAAGAGGTGGCGCATCAGCCGTTGCTTTTCCTGTTCAACTCGTTGAATTTCGGCTTCAAGATCAATTCCTTGTTCCTCCGCCTCACGACGTTTTTCAGGTCGGCTCAACTCGACCAATATTTGGTCTAATTCGGCGATCGGCCGCTCAAAATCAAATGGATTGATCTGCATCTTCCATTTCCTCAACCTCGGCGCCGAAAAATCGAAGCAGATAGGCCAGCGTAGGCCGGAGTTCCTTCCGCTGAACGATCCGGTCAATCATTCCATGTTCTAGTTGAAACTCGGAGGTCTGGAAGTTGGCTGGCAACCGCGCGCCCAACTCTTGATTTCCCACTCTGCGGCCGGCGAATCCTACCACCGCTCCCGCCTCAGCCAGAATGACATCACCCAGCGAAGCGTAGCTGGCCAGCACGCCGGCCGTGGTCGGATCGGTTAAAACCACAAGGTAAGGGATCCTAGACCTATCCAGCCTAGCTACCGCGGCTGAAGTTTTGGCCATCTGCATCAGGGAGAAGAGCCCCTCATGCATGCGGGCGCCGCCGCTGGCGGTAAACAGGATCACCGGCAAACTCTGCTGCTCCGCAAATTCCATCAGCCGGACGATCTTTTCTCCACTGACCGACCCCATCGAGCCGCCCATAAACGAGAAGTCGGCAACCCCAACCGCAACCGGAATTCCCTCAATTTGGGCGCTGCCGGTGATCATCCCATCGTATTTTCCGGTTGCCCGATAACTGGCCTCTAATTTAGCGGCGTAATCCGGGAACTCCAGCGGATCGGTTGCGGCCAGGTTGCCGTTTATTTCGGTGAAAGAGTTCTCGTCAACCGTTATTTCAAGCCGCTCTTCCGCCGTCAACCGGTGATGATGGCCGCAGCGGGGGCATACCTTGAGATTGCGTTGGAAATCCCGTTCAAAAACCACTTCATGGCACTTTGCGCAGGTGCTCCACAAGTCGGAGGGCGTTTCGGTGGGCGTTTGAATCTCGGCTTTTTTTCGCTTTAGCCAGCCGCTCCTCATCGCATTAACCCAGCTTCTCCATAGTAATGTATTGAGGTTTGTACATCTTAGGTTGTAATATTAGGTATCCTCTCATTAAAGCGGCCAAATCGGAGCTGAAATGAAGCATCATCGCGGAAGGTATCCTATGGTGGTAGGCAGATAACCTCCTGGAAGGAGATTGAATGAATCTTAGTGACCTGCGTAAAGAAATTGATCTCATTGATGAGCAGATACTCAAGTTGCTTAACCGGCGGGCCGAGCTGGCTAAAAAGATCGGAGAGGCAAAAACCCGCCATCGCTCTCAATATTTTACCCCAGAACGGGAACATCAGGTCTTTGCAAAAATAGTAAAACAAAATTCCGGGCCCCTCACCAGCACGAATATCCGGGCAATCTACACCGAAATCATCTCCTCATGCCGTGCGCTGGAAAAACCGATATCGGTTGCGTTCCTGGGGCCGGAAGGGACTTTCAGCCACCAAGCGGTTTTAACGAAGTTCGGCTCCGCGTCGAACTGCCTGCCGGTTGATACCATCTCGGATGTATTTAAGCGGGTAGAGCGCAACGAGACCGATTACGGGATGGTTCCGATGGAAAATTCGCTGGCCGGCGCCATCACCGAGACGCTCGATAATTTCATGCGGTCCAATATGCGTATCGTATCCGAGGTGTTTATACCGGTGGTGCACAATCTCGTCACCCGCTGCGTTAGTCTGGACCAGATCAAACGGGTCTACTCTCATCCCCAACCCATCTCCCAATGCCGGCAATGGCTGCGTAATCACCTTCAATCAGCGGAAATACTGGAGGTTTCCAGCACGGCGCGGGCAGCCGAAATCGCGGCCGCAGAGGAGGGATCGGCCGCCATTGCAACTCGACTGGCCGCGGAGCGGAACCAGTTACCCCTTCTCTGCACCCACATCGAGGATGACCCCAGCAACCGAACCCGGTTTCTGGTGCTGGGATACAATCAGCCGGAACCCTCCGGCAAAGACAAAACCTCGATCATGTTTTCAGTACCCAATCGCGCCGGTGAGCTCTTCCGCGCGATGGCCGCCTTCGAGAAATATAACGTGAACCTGACAATGATCGAATCGCGCCCAGCCCGGGTCAGCGCCTGGGACTATGTTTTCTACCTTGATGTGCAAGGACACATTCAGGATGAAAATGTGGCGAAAGCGGTATCTGAACTCAAGGAGGCCGCTCTTTTTGTGACGGTACTGGGATCCTATCCGGCCGGCGAATGATGGGCTGGAAGCGTACATCAGTTGACGGAAGCTACCACCCTGTATTACAATAGAGCGATCCGGCGCATCGCAATAAAGGAGCAGTTAATGGACCCGTTTGAGAAGGAAGCGACGGCTGAGTATTACGCCGATTCAGTGAACTTTACGACAAATCTCTACACATTTATCTTTGATTTCGCACAGATGGAGCAGACCGATCAACCGCCGAAACCGGTAGTGCGGGTGCGGATGAGCCCCCAGCACGCCAAAATTATGAGCTTACTCTTAAGAAAGAACGTACAGGAATACGAGCGCCGGGTCGGCACCATCATCCTGCCGGAGCAGCTTTACGACGATCTGGGCATTAAGGATGAATAGCGGCTTCGGCTTTCGGCATAGATCATAATGATTGCCGCCGTCATCGCGGTGGCGAACGCATAGAGATATGAGTGTAAGGGGTTCACGTACAGCAACCCCATTATCAGATTCGAAATGAACTGCCCGATACTTCGCGATACGCTTAGCCATCCCATTCCACTGGATAGATTGCCGGAACTGACCAGCGCTGCGGTGAGGGTCGGCTCGTAAGTCTCGGTTGAGCCCATTCCCATCCCCAATATGGCGATGGCCAGATAGAAGGCCAGTCCTCCGATGTGGGTCATGTAGATCAGCCCGATCGCCAGCGAAGCGAGCGCCGAAGGAAGATACCCTAGCGACCAGAGCGCCCGCAACGGCCGGATATTGGTGGAGCCGAAAAGGTAGCCGCTGAGGGCCGATATTCCCAGATAGATCACGTAAGTCAATACACCGTAAAGCTCATTACTATGGTGGAGCTGGGTGGCGGTCAAGATGGGAAACCCCAGGTTGTAGAAGCTGAACCCAAACAGGGTGGCGGATATCAGCATTGCAATAAAGATCGCGCGGTTTTGCCTTAAAAGCAGCTCCAATTCGCTGGGGGTTTTCGCGGCTTTGGTGCCGTCGGCGTTGTAAAGCCGATCCCGCTTGATTAAAGAGAGCAGCAGCGAGGAGCAGAGCAGCGGAACGATGGACAGCAGCAATATATGTGCAATCGGCATCTTGAGCGCAACCAGCGTCAACGCGATCAAGGCGGAAAGCAGGCCGCCGCCGACATCGAGCGCGTGCAAAAAGCCAAACGTTTTGGAGCGGTATTCGGCTGGAGATGCCTCCACCAGCAGCGCGCGTCGAGCCGGAGTTCGAAAGTAGCGTGCAAACCATCCTAATGAGAACAGTATCCCACTCAACCAGATCGAGTGAGTCAGTGCGCTGAACGACATAAACGGAATCAGCAGGTTGCCGGCCAAAGCGATCTTCTTCTTATCGAAACGGTCCCCCGCCTTACCTCCAATGAAGGCGAACAGAGAGCCGACCCCGAAGCTGATGGCGGTGATAATTCCAAAGACATAGATCGGCTGCTTTAGAACGAAAACGACGAAAAGGGGATAGAGAGCGGTAACGCCCTGGTATCCCAGATCGGCGAAGCAGGCCGACAAGGATATTAAAAGCGCATCCCGGGTCAGCCACTGACTGCGTTCGAGTTTTGTCTGGTTCATCGAATTTTCCTAAAACTGATTTGGTTGGATGTTTCCACACGACTGACCATTATACCTGCCCATAAAACCTCGGGGTGGCATTGGAATGAGTACGTAAGAGTTCAGTTTTGCGGGAATGATTTTCGTTCGCCCCCACCAGCATTCCCCTAGTACTGCAATGTTATCGGGGAATCAATCTACCAGCCTGCGAGCCACCTCTGAGCCGCGAGCGTGAGCGAGCGTACACACTGACTGTTTATGCCTAACGATAATCCCATTCTCTTTCTCCACGTCATCACCCGACCGGTTAACGGGGGCGCGCAGCAGAACACGATCGCCAACGTGCTAATGCTATACCGCTCCACTCGCTCACGCTCGTCGCGTCCACTCGCTCACGCTCGTCGCGTCCACTCGCTCACGCTCGTCGCGTCCACTCGCTCACGCTCGTCGCGTCCACTCGCTCACGCTCGTGGCTCCGCTGACTGTGGGTTAAATTGAGAAATGAGTGATCAGCCCATCCTACGAGTTGCATTCACTAGCAGGGTGACTCCTAAAGTAACATATCAAAGACCATGCAACACATACTGCAATGTTGTCTGGGAATCAATCTCTGGCTTCCCAAGCCCTCTCCCAGGATTGGGAAAAGAGTTGGAGTGAGGGACTTCTGCCTAAATCACCCAGAGAAATGAACTCGTTCCCGGAGTCAAGTCGGCGAGAAAGGGGCATTTTCGGGTCGGATGATCGGCTGCATCCAATGTGGCTGGGACCGGCGCCCGTTTCATTTTTATTAAATGAGTAAAACCAGTATAGATTTGTATAATAGATGAGTCTCAATGAAAAATCAAGCGGTGTCTACGATGAGCATGGGGCGCCTGGTACGGCGCCCCATTATGGTAAAGGAGAAGAAGATGAGGAGCACGACGCCGGCGGGCCGATGGCAGAGCGTGCAGCCGCCCACCATGACGGAGATGGTGCGGGAAGAGCTTACAGCTTGGGACAGCGTAATGCGCCAGGCGTTTCGGCAGCCGCCCTACAACCCGGACGAGCTGATCGGCCAAAAGAGCTACGACATCTACGAGCGAATGATGACCGATGCGCAGATCAGGGCCAGCATCAACACCAAGCGTTACGCTCTGCTCTCGCGACCATGGAGCGTATTGGCGAACGGTCCCGACGGCCCGGCGGAAGAGGCGCGCGAGTTCATTGACTACGCTCTGCAGCGACTGGTGGGACCGGATGGAGCCACGCTGAATTTTCGGCATGCGCTATTTGAGATGATGAGCGCCTTTTATCGTGGATTTTCTCTGGCTGAGATGGTCTGGCAGGTTGAGGAGCAAGGACGGTGGCGCGGGAAATACACCCTGAAGTACCTCAAGTTCAAACATCCCAAACAGATCGGTTTTGAGATGGATGAGTTCCTTAATATCCGCTGGATCACGAGTTGGACGCCGGAAGGCGGGCTGGTGCGGGTACCTCGATCCAAATGCGTGCTCTATACCCACAATCCGAAAGATGAGCTTCCTTACGGGGAAAGCGACCTGCGTGCGGTTTATAAGCACTGGTGGAGCAAAGACGCACTGATCAAAATGTGGAATCTAATGCTCCAGCGACACGGCATACCGATGGTCTACGCACAGTCACCGGCCGCAAACGAGACCACTACCCGCAAGCTGTTGCAGGTGCTCAAGAGTATCCAGCAGGATTCCACCGCTATCTTTCCGCGCGATGTGGCGCCCCAACTGCTCCAGACGACGCCGGGCGGGGATGCCGCCTTCTTGAACGCGGTGGAGTGGCACAACCAGCAGATCGCGACCGGGATATTGCTGCAGACGCTGACCAGCACCGAGGGGCGGCGCAGCGGCTCGTTGGCGCTGGGGCTGGTTCACTACGACATCCTTCTCTATGCTCTCGATTTCGCGAAAGCGGACATCGAGGCGGTGGTGAACTCGCAGATCGTAACGCCCTTGATGAGGGTGAACTTCCCGACCGGCCCGGCGCCCCATTTCACGCTGGGGCCGGTCAGCGAGCGCGACCTGCTGCAACTGGCGCAGGCCTATTCGCTTTTAATCCAGAACGGGGTGGTGGATGGAAAGGATGAAGCGGTGCGGAAGCTGTTTCAGGTGCCGCCCGAGCGGTAGGTGATGTTTGTTCGATGAGATTGGAGGTTAAAAGGGGTGGACGCCGATTACGTGGATCGGGAATGCCTGCTTTTCGAAGCGGGAGAGTACGCGGACAAGGGGCTTGCCATCACGCAGGCGGATCTAGAGACGATCGCTCGGAACAGTGCCGCCGAGATACCGGTACGGGTGGAGCATCTGTCCGAGTCGGCCTTTGATGAGGCGATGGGTGTAATTCGTAATCTTTCGGCACGGGACGGGCGCTTGTGGGGCACCATGCGGCTGCCGGTGGAGACATGGCGCTTTCTGCAGCGAGCGGGAGCGAAAGCGCTTTCGGTCGCGCTGGATGTGACCGGATTGAGGGTATTGGAAACCTCGATCGTGAAGCGACCGAGGGTGGAATCGGCTCAGGTTTTCGGCGGCGGTTCAAGTTTTAACACTAATAAGGATACAAATGTATCCTGTATTACGTTGGAAACTGAGATTAAATTGGAATCGGAAGGAGCGCAAGGAGATATGGGCATCAAGCAGTTTGCGGAGCGGCTCATCGGTCAAATCCGAGAGCTGGCAGCGGGTGCGGATGACGGCGGCGAATTGAAGATGGCGCCGGCTGAGCTGGATCGTCGCATTATGGAGTTTAAGCGATCCGGGCGGCTCAGCGCAAATCCGGCCGCGGAGGAGCTGGCACGGGCGATACTCCGCTGCGATCACAGCCATCTCATTCAATTCAAACAAGAGGTGCAGCCGTTGGCGGAGCTTTTCCAGCGATTTCTGGAGATGAACGGCGAGGTGGTGCCGATGGGCGAGCGCATGCCGGCCAATCCGGAAGATCGCGGCACCGCCTCCGAGCGACTGGTTAAGCTGGCCCGCGAGATCGCCGAGAAGGAGGGCATCAACTTCGCGGTGGCGTTTTCTCGGGCCAGCGCGCGCCGGCCCGATCTGGCGACGGCCGCCCGCACCGAAGGATTCGGAGGGTAGCGCAAATTTTGAATGGAAAACGATCGGGCTGTTTCATGAAAGGAGAGAGCATTGGCCAAACAGACACCGGGTCTTTTGAAATCATTTGCGGCGGACAGCGCCATTGCGGCGGCGAACGTCTGCGTCGTCATGTCGGCGGTTAATCCGGGCAACATCACGCTGCCGGCTGCGCTGGCCGGCAAATTTGTGGGCATTGCGGCGGAGCCAACGCCGACCGGCTCCTCCACCCTGCAGATTGCGGTTCAGTTAAGCGGAATCGCACAGGTGCAGAGCGACGGCACCGCCGCCATCAACGCCGGCGATTATCTGGTCATCGGCAACGCATCGGGCCAGGTGAAATCGGCGGTTCCGACCGGCGGGACCAACGTGCGGGAGATCATCGGGATCGCGCTTTCCAGCGCAGGGGCGGCGGCCGGGGCGCTAGTGGATGTGCTCATTCAGCCGATGGTCTACCTGGGAGCGTAACTCCGGCCGATAGTGCGGAACTAACTGATACAAGGAGTGAAGAATGCCAATACAATCACAGGTTCATATTGACCAGGCGCTGACGAACCTCAGCGTGATGTATCGGAATGAGAGCTACGTGGCCGATTCCATTTTCCCAATCGTGCCGGTGGCCAAGCGTTCAGATAAATATTTTGTATACCGGAAGGAAGATTTTCTCTCCGGCTCTTCCGGCGCGGGAACGTCCGGGGTGGCCTCACTGCGGCGGCCCGGCACCGAGGCGGCCGAGATTGACTACAGCGCCTCGACCCAGGTTTACTTTGCGGAGGAGTACAGCTACCGCGCCTTTGTGAGCGATGCGGAGGCCAGCGCGGCCGACAACCCGATGCAGCCGGACAGCGACCAGACCATCCACCTCACCGAGCGGCTGATGCTGGATAACGAGATCACGGTGGCCGGCCTGGTGGGCAAGCGGGCAAGCTACCCGGCCGCCAATAAGTTAGCGCTGACCGGCGGCTCAACCGGCACCTCATGGGCGCAGTACGGCTCAGCGAACTCCAACCCATTCAACGACATCCGCACCGCAAAGCTGGCGGCCATTAAAAGCATCGGTCGCGAGCCGAATGCGATGCTTCTCTCGGTGGACGCCGCCCGGGTGCTGGCCGACCATCCCCTGGTGAAGGATTTAACCAAATACACCCACCCGGACGCACTGACCGCTTCCGGTCTACCGCGCGTGCTGCGGGGATTGACGGTAATCGAGGGGGCGGCACAAAAGAATATCGCGGCGGAGGGCTCGCCCTACTCCGGAGCCAACGTGTGGCAGGCCGATGACGGCACCGCCCTGGCTTTGATCTTTTACCGGCCGCCCGCTCCCTCACTCCGCTCGGTGAGCTTCGGGTTGAGCTTCGAGGCGCCGGACGATGCAACCGGCACTCGTGGCTACACCGTGCGGCGATGGCGCGAAGAGCGCCGCAAGGGCACGATGATCGAGGTCTCCTTCTTGCGGGACTGGCGTTTCGTGGCGTTGGACGGCGATGGTTTGGCGATCGGCGGCTACCTGATTACGGGCGTGACCGCTTAAACGATGAATTGATGTTTGCGACCCCCTCATCCGTTGCCATCAAGCGGTGCGGATGGGGGGTCTGCTTGCGGCATTCAGGCTGGTTGCGCGACTTGGTGGAAAGGAAAAGTGAATTACGATGGTGACAATGGGCGAGCTGCCAGCGGTAGGCATCTCATACACCTACGATTTGGCGACTCCGATCGGGTTGGTGCGGCTTTACGCCGGAGATACGGATGCCGGCAAGCTCAATGCAGCCGGCGGCGACCGCACCCGCACCGATTCGGAGATTACCGCCCTGCTGTCCGAAAACGGCGGCGACGTGCGGCTAGCAGCGGCGGTTCTGTTAGAGGCGAAGGCGGCCGAGTACGCGCAGCAGGCGGTCAGCGAGGCGCAGGGGCAGTTACGGCAGGATTACCGCCAGCGAAGCGCGCGGATGCTGGAAGTGGCGCAGGAGATTCGGAGCGGCGTGTTGGGACCGATCTTGCAGTCCGAAGCAAGCGGCGGGCCGGCTTTCAGCATGGAGAGCGGAGATGAGACCGATATGAGGGGATGGTAGCTGACCGAAACTTAATTCGACGATCTTCAGCAAGGAGTAAATGCTCAAGACTAGTTTGCTATGGAGAATATGTTCTGTCGAACCAGCTTTTAATCTTTACTTCAGAAACCGGCGCGGAGGCCGGCAAATCCGCCAACTTATGTTGTTGATCCTCAGATGGAATGATTTTAGTTTCATCGAATAGAAAATCGAAAATGGCAGCTATGATTTCACCTTGCTGGTTCCATTTACCCGTATTTACAGAAAGGTATAAAAGAGCATTGTAAGATATTAAGACCGGGTCTTCACCAGAGGGTGCATCGAAATTTACGAAATCGAACCAACCGAGTTCCCGCAGACGGCCTGCCTGTGCGGACACGCAGACAAGCGAACTGGTATCCGTACCGATAAGTAATGGCCGAGTAATGCCAATAAGCGGTGCGGCAATCTACTTGAACACCTCTATTAGGTGTTGGCTAACTTCCTCAGTACACTGGCGGATGTGTTGATATTCCTCATCGCTTAGAAGATCCAGATAGATATCTTGTTCTTGTCCATCCGCTGCTTGCTGCCAGCTTCGACTGTATTGGTGGGTCAGATCGGATAACTCGGAGGCGGATCTATCTTTGACGAACTCCACCGCTTCCTCAACCGCACGGTACTGAGGGTCGGTCGGATTCACCTCATACTTTTGGCATAACTCATAAGCCGTTTCGGTGTAGGGCCCGATTGGGTGTTCTGTGGTCTGTATCCGGCTTTCCGAAATGAGTTCTCGAATCAACTGGTCGCCATTTTCGATCCCTGGTCCGTGTGGCATCCGCACGATGGGGTAGTCGGTCAGAAAGCGGCTATTGTCCCGCCAGTAGTAGAGATGCGCGAAATAGAAGGCCTTATAAAGGCGCGTCTTGCCGACCAGCTTACCACCGGAAGCAGCCAAGATTTGACAGACGACTTGTTTAGCCGCATCTTTGTCGGGTCTCATTTTCTCTTCTCCTTTGGAATGCGGAGGGACATCATTCTGTATGTAATAGTATTGCATTAAATGATAATGAAAGAGTTCAGTTCTGTGGGGATGATTTACGACCATATTGGATGCACCCCCACCCTAACCCTCCCCCACGTAGGGGGGAGGGTGTCATTGCGAGCGAAGCGAAACAATCTCATTCCCCAGCACTCTCCCAGGATTGGGAAAGGAATTGGAGTGAGGGACTTCTGCCTAAATTACCCAGAGAACTGAACTCATTTAATGGTTGAGGCAATTCAGGAGGTGTAATCCAATGCTGTTGTCCGATACGTGCGACATTTATCTACCTGATAGCTCCACGCTGGTGAAGAAAATGGTTTCGGCCCGGTTCAATCCGATGGGGGTGCGGGAGCGGCTGCAATTCACCGCAATCAGCGCGGCCCCGCTCTGCACCGTCTGGCTTCCGGCTGGGCTGCTGGCGAGCGTGGACGACGGCTACCGGCTATGGTGGCGGGAAAAGAAAAATTGGTGGACGGTTCGCGGCACACCGGTGGAAGCCGGCTCCGGCACGCCTGCCTACCTGGAGATGCTGGCCGAAAGAACGGTCGTTGACGGCCTGTTCAGCGAGATGACCGGGCGACCCTTGATGGTGCAGATCGCCGGCGCGACCGATGTCACCGCGGTGAGGTTGGAGGTTTCATCGGAGCCGGATTTCAGCCGACTGCTGCTGGATGTCCACTCGGGCGTCAATCCAGCCGGCTGGTACTACGTGTCCGGCAGTGTTTGGTCGCCAATTCCAATCACCGGTTTACCTTCGGCCGCGACCCAGACGGTGGGCTATCTGCCGCGCCCGCCCTTACCGTCCGGCGGCAGCTTCGTGCGGTGGACGCCCTATATTGGAAGCACGCCGGCCACGCCCATTTTATCGGCGGGCGGCTATGTTTAGCGGCGGTGACTGGAGAACGGCGAGGGAGGAAGCGATGAACCAGGCAGAGCGGATTGAGTTATCAAAATTGAGGGAGAGCATACAGGAGCTGGCGTTGGAGGTCGCACGATTGGGACAGGCGATTACGCCGCTGCAGGAAATCCCGGCCGAGCAGTCTTCACTGCGGGATCGGGTAGCGAGCCTGGAGGGATTTAAGATGGCGGTGATGTGGATCGCGGGACTGCTGGGCAGCGGCGCGATCATCCGGCTGGTCTATGCGGCGGTGGCGGGCCGGTAGCTGATAGCGAATACATTAAAAAAGGAGCCATGAAGATGCTGAGCGGTATCAATCGGGGATTGCAGTTGATCGCCGACTATTTGCGGCTGAGGATGAGGGTGGAGCAAAAGGATCCCTCGCCGGCGGTGGTGGGCGACTTCGACCGAGTGGCTGAAATCTGGGTGCAGGAGGTCACCGACGCCTCCGGAAACGTGAAGATCAGCCTGTTGACGCTGCTGTTCGGCGACCCGTTCCGGGCCAGCCGCAGCGCCTACTATGAGCTGAAGCGAAAATACGAGGGGTAGTGATAACCGTAATATGGGATACTGTTCGTTAAATGATGATTAGAGTTGCCGCCTGGCTGAATTGGCAAGCAAACCGGCCAGGTACTCTGTTCTCGCAGCATCATTGGCAGGGAACCCGACAATAAGTGCGTGCGATTCGGGGGGTGGTGAAAGTCTCACATCGAGCCCAATATCTCGAATATATCCTACGTGGAGGCTCACCACCCCATAGCATTTTTTGAATGATCGGGCCAGTTGAAGAGCGGAGCATTCTGAAGAAGCGATAGTCACCGAAATCCCATCCGTTTCATTAGGGCGTTGAATAAATGCGGTTGGTTTTATTAAACCAGTATCTTCATCAAGCTCATTTCGGCGAAGCACCGCTCGGAGAACGATAGAGCTGCATGGCGGGTTCACTTCAGATAATCCCATCGGGTCGGATTGATTATATTTGTAAAAGCCAATCAAGCCACTCGGCAAGCGACATGAATGACACCGGTTCTATTTCATATTGATCACTATCACCTGACATACCGCATTTCACATGGTATTCACCATGAAAGATATATTCTTGTTCGCACTCCCGTGTGGGTGAAAAGCATGGTAGTGAAGGGATCAGCAACCTAACATCTCGTACCAACCCGGCAATAAGATTAGCGCTCCGCCACTCGACCCGAAGGCCCCCTTTTCCATCAGTGGCGGCGGAACCACGCGGAAAATTGTGCTCCATTTGGGAACTCGCAACGAAGATTAGATCACTGGTCCGAACAAGAGCAGCGATGGTTGGCGGAAGCAGGTCTTCATCCGGGTCGTTTGCAAGCGCTAATACGCGCTGTATGGTGATAGCAGCCCCGCTCTGAGACGAGGAGAAGTAATCCCGGTTAATTTCTGCTTCGCGTTTTTCGATCAACTCTGCCGTTTCTCCTCGCGATGGCGCAGTAGGAGGTGCAAGAGGGAAACATATTTGATTGGTGGAAGATTGGGTCATGGTCGGCATTGTCTCAGGTACTCCTTTGTACGGTCCGTGATACAGGCAATAAAGATCGCGTTTTTGTGTTCCCGGAAAGCTTCAAATAATGCCCAGATCCCTTCTTCGTCCTGTGGCACATCATTATCTCGATAGAGATCAATGTCGAGAATCAGTGAGACAAACTCGGATGTTGTCGGTGGAATGGCGGCCTGATTTAGTATTAAATTGGATTGCAAATCCGGCAACGTCATCTGAAGCTGCATAAAGTAGTTGTTCAGCCTGGCGCCGGTTTGTACCATAGCGTCGGATACTTGTGGAAAGGTTGCTAGATACTCCTCCAGGTTTGCTGAGGCGGGAAGGTGGTCCAATTGATTAATGTAACGCACCGCCAACCGCGAAATGCTTTCGGGCTGCACGTGGGAGCGGTAAATGCTCCAGAGCCGGCGCGCTTCATCTCTGAACGTCTCCCAACGGTCATAAGGGGGCAGAACGCTAAGCGTGAGGCCATCCAATCTAGCTTGTAGCACATAGTGTCCATCTAAACTAGTAAACCGGAACCCAATCGGATCTTGCCGGCTGGATTGTGCCGCAGCACCGGCACCGAATTGGAAGGTGAATTCGCCCTTAGTGATGCTGTTACGCGTGGGATACCACTCGGAAATCTCGGTTCCGATCTCGGCGATTTGGACGGTCGAGAGGCCGGATGGAGCCTTCACCTTTAAGTCTATGATAGCTTCCCTGATCGGCGCCTTTTCAAACCGTTCATGTCTGGCCATTTTTCAACCATTTTCCACCGTGGAAATCACGGCTTGCCTATTGGATGCATGGAATAAGATATTCAATAACCCTACGACAGAGGCGCCACCTCGCCTGTTGCTTAATGGGCGGCGGTTATAACCATATATACATTATACCTTGAATGGTGGAGAGAGGTTTCGTTATGCCAATTCAAAGTTATTCGTGCGATATCCCAGGGGCGGTCTATTCGGGGCAGTGGCTGGATTGGGTCATACCTTCCGGGCGGGCGGTTCGGCAATGGCAAGGTCAAAACACGCAGTTAGACTTAGTGATTACCGGGACCGAGCTGCTCATGCTGTGCAACTACGATGCCGGCCAGGTCACGATGCAGGTATCGGTGGATGGCGGCGCTTTCACACCGTTGGCAGGGAACGGCGGAACTTGGGCTGACGTCACCGTTTTCAGCGGCTTATCCGATTCGCCTCATGCGGTGACCATCAAGCAGACCGCCGGCAGCACGGCCTGGTTTTATCTCGATTTCAATACCGCCTTTACGGTGAGCGGAGCGGCGCCGGCGATCGGCGCACCGCCCAACGCGCCGGCGATGATACCGCTCTCGGGCGGCCGGCTGTTGGTCGAAGGCGGCTGGAACGGGCAGGCGTTGGCCGGTTACAGCAATCCGCCCGTTTCCATCAGCTCCTGGATGGATGCAGCGGTGCGATTGCGGGCAAAGTGCAATGCCCTAAGTGTTTGGATGTTGCTGGACGGCAGTAAAATTAAAACTCAGATTGACGGCGTGGACGGCGCTCTGCTGACCGCCGATCCACCCGTCTGGGCGGCCGGGACGCCGGTTTACGGCTGGCTCCAAATAATGAGCGGCTTGGACAATGCGGTGGAGCATGAATATTCCTTCTCGCTTGCCTACTCGCCTTACGGGGCGAGCGCGATCCATGCGGTCGGGCTGACCGGAGGTGAAATAAGCGGAGTCGCTGGCCGGCGTCCGGTTCGTATCGCCTTTTACGGGGACAGCGTGACATACGGTACGACTGGGACCGGCAACGATTCCTCGCTGGGCTACGTCCATCGGGTCGGATTTTTCACTGGCCGGCACGGTCCATTCGAGATTTGGAACCGGGCGATACCAGGGACCACGGTGAAGGACAGCGGCGCGGTCAGAGTAAGCGATCTCATTTCGGCCGCTCCCACGCAAGTGGTCATCCTGTATGGAACCAACGATATGACCGGCGTGGGCGGGCCGGAGACGATATCCGAATTCCAGATCGCCTACTCCAATATGCTGGCGCAGATTATATCGGGACTGACGGGTGCCAAAATCTTCTGCTTGGGGATCATGCCGCGAAACGACGTGGCGGTTGATCGGCAGCCATGGTCGGCTGCGATCAAAGCGGCCGTCAACGGCGCCGGCAGCAAGAACCTGATTTTCGTGCCGGTGGAGGGCTGGATTGACCCGGCGACCGACACGGCGGACGGCGTGCACCCCAACGGCTCGGGCTACGCCAAGATCGCGGCCCGGCTGGAGGGCTTGTTGGGATATGATGCCGCATTGAATAGGATGAGCGCGGTCATCGCGGGGCAGCAGATGCGCGAAGCGGGCGCTATCGGTTAATTCGGATGATTTCAGGCCGCGGCAGCCGATTGATGTGAAAGGAGATTTACGATGCCGGATGGGTATATTCAACTCCGCCAGGGCGAGATTAGGCCGGTGGTGGCGACGATTTCAACCGCGGATGGGACGGTGCAGGTGCTCGGAACGCCATCGCCGTTATGCACGCTCACCGATTCAGCCGGTGCGCCGATCGCCGGTATGAGCGGGTTGGCGGTAAGCGGCTTCGATGCGGGCGCGGCCGATTCGGCCCGGGTGTGGCTGACCTTGGTGACGGCCGGGCTTGCGCCGGGGTTTTACACCCTCTCTTTTACCGTGAGCGTATTGGGAAGCGACGGGATCACCCGCGTGATGGAGCCGAACGTGGGGATACAGATCATAAGGATCTGGGAGTGAAATACGAGAAATGGTGGATATGGTAGAATAAATAGGTGCATCAAAAATCTGAGGGCGCAATAAAAGAAAAAGAAATTGGGCAAAGGTGACGTATCTGACAGGTTAGAGTGGTCAGATAAAGAAAAGGGGAATCACGATGGTCAGTGCACACGATGTCGCGGCATACATACTCAAAAAGCAGGGCGCTATGTCGGCCATGAAGCTGGAGAAACTAGTCTACTACTGCCAAGCATGGTCGCTGGTATGGGATGAGAGGCCGCTGTTCCGAGAGCGCATCGAGGCATGGAGAAACGGGCCGGTTGTGCCGGAATTGTACGATAAGCATCGTGGCCAATACGAGGTAAGTAAGTGGAAGTGGGGTAATCCCGAAAAGCTGGATCGTGATGAAAAGATGACGGTCAATGCGGTGCTCAAGCATTACGCGAAACAAAGCGCGTTCTGGCTGAGTCAACTAACTCATAATGAAGAGCCCTGGCGGGCCGCGCGAGCTGGGTTGCCGGATGATGAGAACAGCAATAACGAGATCACTCATGAAGCGATGGGAACATTTTATCGCAATCTAACCGATAAATGACGGGCAAAAGAGAACCACGATCTCCATCCGGCAGTCCGACTGATCGTACCCCGAAGGGTCAATCAGCGAGTTCCATAAAAGAAAATCCAGTCTGGCGTTTTAAGCATTTTGATACCGATCCCCAAAGTCCATGGTCCTGGACAAAACTGAATAGTAATGGTCAGGAATTGATAAAAATATTGGAGAAGCTTAGAGAATTTGAATCCATGCCGTGGAAAGACATTCTGGGTGATAAGAATCATCGGCTCCGACAAGCCGCAATCAGCAACAGGGCTCAGCAAAGGCTGAATCAACTCGGTCTATCTGATGAGGCGGATAATATCTGTTCTTTGCGCATCGATTCGAAAAAGCGCGTAGTCGGCATTCTGCGTGGCTCCATCTTCTACCTCCTCTGGTGGGATCCAAATCATGAGGTATGCCCATCACGCCTTCGGTAAGGGGAATAGATTCTAACCCGCCCATCCCTACTCCATAACTCCTCTGCATTCACCTGAAACGCGTTGGCGCGAAAGCCATCTATTTTATGCGGCAGAGCTCGATTGTTAAAAGCTGCAGCACGCGGGTGGCGTCGGCTCCGGTTTTGATCGCGTAGTCGGCCCGCAGGGTGGCATCGTATGCCTTTACAAGGTCTTGAAAGCGCCATTTCTTGCACTGTTGAAAGTAAATCTGCTGAACATACTTATGCTGGGAGGTCAGCCGCGGTTCGCGGGGCAGCATCGAATCAACCGGCGTTTCGGTGGGTTGTTTGTTGTGGGTCTCAACGATTCGGGCTTGCCATAACAGCGAGAGGGTTCGGCCTAGCAGCACGATGGCGCGGGCAGCCATGCCGGGGCCGCTGTCGTACTGCTGGGTTTCGGAAAGCCGGCGCAGAGCCTCCTCCGCGTTCCGATGACCAATCGCGTCGGTATATTTCAGCAGTTGATCCTCCGGCGAGTAGACGGCGGTCGCCTCCACATCGTTTACGGTAACCAGCGGCCTTCCGGCGGTGTACCATTCCAGCTTTTGCCAATGCTGTTGGAGCGAGCTCAGGGTGGAGCCGCTTCGAACAATTAAGGTGGAGATTGCAGCCGGTTCCAACCGCTTACGGCCGGTTTCGGCAGCCGCCTCCAACCACTGACGCAGCTCTTCGGTGCGCAGACGAACGCACTCCACTAGCCCGTTGATCGCTTTGACGGACTCATCCAGCTTTCGTGAAAGGATGCTGTCACCTCGACGGCGCTCTTCGTTTGCTCCCACCACCAGCACCAGGCAAGCCCGCTGACCTAATTTCGGGATGCCGACCGCCAACTCATCCAGCTCCGATGATCGCTGACTGGATCGGAGCTTCTCGGCACCGGTTGCTACCACCAGCCGCCGGTTTGAGCCGAAGGGCACTTGGGAGGCGGCGGCCAGCACCTCGTTTGCGCTGAAATCCCCAAAATCCAACTCCTGAAAATCGAAATCGGCGTAACTCTCATCGAGCGCTTCACGCCGCATCGCGGCTATGGCCATCGGTTTGAGGGCGTCTTCCGAGCCATAGACCAAATAGCAAGAGGCCAAACGGGCAAATGGGCGGCTGACTTTCGGGTTAAATTGCACTGACTTTCTCCTTTGAGGCGCGCGGTATCCGGCGAGAGAGGTACCGGATCCGGCTGTAGCGCTGAGCGGCCTCCTTAACCGTTTGACCATCCATGACCGATCTTCCATAGCGCGCGATCATGGTCAATTCGGTGAGCCGATCCAGTTCCTCAATCAGCTCACCCTTAAAGATTCGATGCCGCAGACGTTCATTATACTCGTGGATCGTTTCCGACCGGCTGCGCCGATATCCATATCGGGCAAAGACCTTTTCTACCGCGTGATAGTACTGGCATATCTGCCAGTTGGTTATTGGTATAGCGGGCGCCACCGCGTTGAAGGCTTTCTTTCGCTTGATTCGGGTTAATATTTCGGTGCTCAATACGTAGAGCAGCAAACATGCGATTGCAGCCAGCGCCGCCAACGGCTTCCAACCATGGGAAATCAGCCTCTTCCAGAGAGATTGGACGGCCAGGTGGCGGGATGTGGATTTTGGGCTGATGTTGATGGCTCCCTCGGTGGCATCGAATGGGACCCAGCCCACGCCGGTAAAGTATACTTCAGTCCAAAGATGGCTGTCCCGCGCTCTAATGATGTAGTTGCCTGGGCTGGAGCCATCCGGATCAGCGATAAAACCGGAGGCCACGCGAGCCGGCACGCCGACCATTCGACACATAATGGCCAAGGCGGTGGCGAAAACATCGCAGTAACCTTCACGCCGTTTGAACAGAAATTCGCTCACCACATCCCGATTGCTCGGTGTAGCCGGTGTCGCGGTGTTGTAGCGACAGCGGTCGGCGATATGCCGTGCCAGCGCAACCACCTTTTGATAGGGAGTGCGGGCATCGGCGGTCCATTTTTGGGCGAGTTGGAGGACATCGGTCTGAAAGGAGCCGCCCCTGGGATAGGTTTGAAAGTAGAGGGCCGATATGGGGTACGGGTAGTCGGTGGCCGATTGGCTTAGAACCTTTGGGTCTGCGAGGGGAACTTCCGATACCACAGAGTAAGAGTTGCCGGCGATCAATTGTCTTCCAGGTTGGATCATCCCATCCAAGCTGGTGGTTAGCGACACCACCGGTGCGGAGATCGTAACCGGCTGATCGGCCGCTATGAAATAGTCGTAGACGCCCGAAACCAGGGTGAACGTTTGCCGAATCAACTGGCGATACTTCATTGCCGATGGCTTTTGCAGATGAAAAACAAATGGGGTTGGCGGAGGGTTATGGCTCCGGTATATATTGAAATAAAAGCTGCCCGGTGCATAGTATGAGTGGGTTTCGGAGCTGAGCCGATCTTCCCAGCCGTGGCCGGTGTAGTAGTCGTAGGTGCGGACGCGCCAATAGAGCGGGCGGGGGCAGGCGACGCGCATCAGAACCGTATTGGAAAGCGTGACCGGGCCGGATGCAACTTTCAAGTTATCGGTTGTGATTTGGGTTGAATCGGTGCTGGAGGAGCTCAGCGCCGACGGTAGAGGAGGCCCCGGAATTCGGGCGGTAAAGCCAAACGCGGCGCCGGTGTCCTGTAGAGGCCCCGCAATTCTCAATGCGATCATGTAGGAGATCAACACGCAGGCAATAGTCAATCCGAGATAGTGAGCGATTGCGGTCCAGGACAGATTGTTGAGGGGGAGGTTGGCGCCGCCTTCGAAATCGGAGGCGGTGGTGTCGTAAACCATAATGAAAGCGCTGGAGGTCAAGAAGAGAAGAAAAACCGGAATGAGGCTGTCAACCGCTACCACACCGGCCGCCAACCCGAAAATAGCGAGCACAAACACCGGCTCAAACAGGACCAGCGCGTCGGAGAGCATTGCAAAGCTCCAGACTACCGTGAGCCAGCCCATCACGAAGATCAGCGTCGTACCGCCATAATCTTGAATATAAGGATGGTAACCACCATAGGGGCTGCTCGATAGCGCGGAGGCAATTGACCCGCCTGAAAAAGCCGAGAACACACTGGGAACAATCTGAGGCCCGACGAACAGAACCGACGCCATAATAATGAGAACCGAGCCGGTGATCATTTCATGGGTGCGGCTGGAGTGTGACGACCTCCGTAAAAGATAACTGAAAACGACGCCTGCCGTGAGCAGCGCCAACTGCAGATGAGTGTATTGATCGTAGTTCATAACCAGACCGCCCACATAGACGCCGCAAAAACCCACCGCCCATCCGGCCAGATAGACGGCGATTGCAGGGCGGTCTCTCAAAGCGACTTCATTGTTTGACGACGGCGTAGCCATTGCTGATGGGCTCCATTTGGATGGGCTTACCGGGCGCGCGGCATAATCGGAGCACCAACGCACCCGCATCCATGATCATCGGATCGGTGGCGGTCGAATTCGGCTTTCCCACTGCGGGCGATGGGGCGAAATCACTTGGATCGGCGTAGATGATGACGACCTGCCCGCCCGATTTTCGGTAGGAGTGGAGGAAACCCATCGTTCGCCCGTTTGCCGACGAGGTCAGCACGAAGAGGGACAGTTCACCGCCGGTGATATTGAGGTACCGGCTAAGGATTGCCTCCAGTGGAGTGTCACCCGTTGCTTGAACGGCTGCCAGCACGCGGAGAATGCGGTGAAGCTGGTCATCCCCTCGATTGGCCATCACCTGCCATTCCGGAGGCCCGTTAGTAATGAGGGACACCTCAGATCCGAGGTCTACCGCCATTTTCGTCAGCGAAGCGGCGACACGAACGAGGTATTCCAAGGTGGTTTCCAGACCTTCACCCACGTCACTTCCCGGCGTAAGATCCAGCGCCAGACAAAGGTTGGCCGTGCGCATCTCATCAAATTCGATCACCGAAAGGTTCCCCGTCCGAGCGGTTGTTTTCCAGTGAATCCGGCGTAACGGATCGCCCGGCCGATATTCGCGAACGCCATCCGGATCCACGCCATGCCCATGGAGGGTTACACGAGCGCTGTCTTGGTAACCAAAACGATCACCCCCGCTTAACTGGAGGTCGGGCAGATTTTCAGGGGTCGGATAGACTATGATTTCAGCGGGTGCGCCGACAAACCCGGTAAAAGTAAATAGTCCCAGCGGATCAGAAACCCCCACTTTGTAGCCGCTCAGGGGGTAGATGCCGCGCTTTAGCAAATTCACCGAATAAGTCACGGTAGTATGGCCGCGACCCGGCAGATGGGTGATGAGAGGTGGCTTTTGGATCGGCTCTATCCAGGCTGGAAGACGATCGGTTAGCTCGATACGGGGCCTGGGCATCAGGCCGCCGTTGAACAGCTCAACCATGAAATCCGCCACTTCACCGCTCCATCCCGGAGAATGAACCATACGCCGGAACTTAAGATCGCGGCGCAGCCAAAATCCAAGTAGCAAGCTGGTGATTGGGAGCACAAAAAGAACGCTGGCCATCAGATAAAGCGAGGCGTTATTCAGCGTGATGGCCACGATCAGCATAAAAACGGCCGCCACCGATATGGCGGTTCTCTTATAGCGGCGCACCGGCTCCCTCCCTTTTGCGGTTAAACCGCTGCCGCCCGTCGCGCCTCAACCGGAACCGGAGTATCTTGTAAGGCATTAAAAATGCACTGTTCCGCCGTGATTCCGCGCATGCGGTATTCCGGCTTAAGCATGATGCGGTGAGCCAGCACCGGAACCGCCAGCGTTTTTATATCCTCCGGAATGACGAAGCTGCGATTCCGGATAATCGCCATCGCCTGACAAACCAGCATCAAATGGAGTGACGCACGCGGGCTGCAGCCCAGCGCTACATCCGGCATGGTTCGGGTTGCGCCTACTATCTGCAATAGATACTGAGCCACCGTATCTTCCACAAAAACCTCCCGTACCGATTTTTGCAAATCCAGCAAATCGGCGGCACTGATAACCGACTGAATGCGGTCAATCGCGTGGCTGCGGGATTCATTACGCAGGATACGCATCTCATCCGGTGAAGACGGATACCCGATTGAAACCCGCGCGCTGAAGCGATCCAGTTGCGCTTCCGGCAGCGGATAGGTGCCCCTCATCTCCACATTGTTTTGCGTTGCGATGACAAAAAACGGGGCCGGCAGCGGCCTTGTAATTCCATCGGAGGTGACCTGCCGCTCCTCCATACACTCCAGAAGGCTGGATTGGGTCTTGGGGGTTGCCCGATTTATCTCGTCGGCCAGCACCACATTGGCGAAAACCGGCCCGCGACGGAAATCGAAATCACCCGTCTTTTGATTATAAACTGCGCTGCCGGTTACATCGGATGGCAGCAGGTCCGGTGTAAATTGAATTCGCTTAAACTCGCAACCCAGCGCGCGCGAAAGAGCCTTCGCGAGGGTGGTCTTACCCACCCCGGGGATATCTTCAATCAGCAGGTGACCGCCGGATAGGAGAACCGCCAGCGCCAACTCAACGGAGCCCCGCTTGCCCAAAATGGCGGTCTCTACCGCTTGAACAACCGCTGAAATGTGATCGGCAATTTCGCTTGAGTCCGACATTTAAATAGGTATTCCGCCTCCAAACGGCAGCCCATCCTTCGTTAGATACGATAAGAGTTTACTGTAAATACCCATCTCTGTCAATTCGATATGCGCATTGGAAAGAGTTCAGTTCTCTGGGTAATTTAGGCAGCAGGCTTTACCCTTATAGCAATAATCAACACCCTCCCCAAGTCTATACACCGCTTGCGGGGAGGGCTGGGGTGGGGTCGAACGAAAACCATTCCCGCAAACCTGAACTGTTACACTCTTTCCGATATGTTGATATATTCTCCTTCTCCTGCTATAATCCCGTCACAATGATTTTGCAACAGGCTCAGAGTATACGCAATGGTGTAAAATTGACGTATGAGACCTTCTAAAAGCGCCTCCCGACCGCAACAAAACAATATCAACCCGAATGAGCGCCTCTCCAGCGCGCTGAAATCGGCGCTCGGCCACCCATCGCAGCCGATCAAGAGGCGAAAGGCGCTAGCCATCATGTTTCAAGGAACCAGCTCCAATGCCGGCAAGAGCGTGCTGGCGGCCGCGATGTGTCGTATTCTGCTGCAAGACGGGTACCGCGTCGCCCCCTTTAAGGCGCAAAATATGTCGCTGAACTCCTACGTCACCCGGGATGGCGGCGAGATGGGGAGAGCGCAGGTGGTTCAGGCACAGGCGTGCCGGTTGGATCCCGATGTGCGGATGAACCCAATCCTGCTCAAACCCTGCAGCGAAACCGGATCGCAGGCCATCGTGATGGGTAAGCCGGTCTTTACGGTGGACTTCGAGGAGTACAATCAATACAAGTCCAAAGCGTTTTCCTTTATAAAGGATGCCTACGATTCGCTTGCGGCTGAAAACGAGGTGATGGTTATCGAAGGGGCCGGCAGCCCCGCCGAAGTCAATCTGAAGGATCGCGATCTCGCCAACATGAAAACGGCACGGTATGCCGAAAGTCCGGTTTTGTTGGTGGGTAATATCGAGCCGGGCGGCGTTTTTGCCTCCTTTATCGGCACGATGGAGGTGTTGGAGAAATGGGAGCGCTCGTTGATTGCCGGTTTTATCATCAACCGCTTTCGAGGCATCAAATCGCTGCTGGATCCGGCGCTGGAGTACACTCTGCGGCACACCGGTCGCCCCACGTTGGGGATTGTACCCTATATTCGGAACCTCGGATTGCCCGAGGAGGACTCGGTCGCGTTTAAGAACGGAAATCTTGACCAAACACCACCGACGGGGGAGCACGTTGAGATTGCGGTCATTGATCTCCCACACATCTCGAACTTCACCGATTTCGATGCCTTTCGTATCGAGCCGGACGTGTACCTTAAAATCATCCGAACGCCGCAGGATTTCGGCGATCCAGATGTCGTCATTTTGCCAGGAAGCAAAAACGTGATCGCCGACCTGGAATATCTGCGCAAAACCAGCCTTGATGTCAAAATAACGGAACTGTTCCGGGGCGGGAAAAAGGAGCTGATCGGCATTTGCGGCGGCTTTCAGCTCATCGGCGAACGGATTGACGATCCCCACCGAATTGAATCGGAGGGATGTACGGTGAGCGGCCTGGGCTTGCTGCCGATTACCACAATCCTCTCTCCCGACAAGACCTTGATGCGGGCCTCCGCAAAGCACCTTCAATCCGGTCTGGCGATAAAGGGGTACGAGATTCATCACGGGCGAACAGAAGGCGGCGGTGCAGTGCCGGCCGTTCTCCGGGAGGATGGTGAGGTCATCGGCGCCGGCACGGAGGATGGATTGCTTTGGGGCACCTATCTGCATGGCCTTTTTGACGACGATGAGTACCGGCGATGGTTTATTGATCGGTTGAGGGTTAAAAAGGGACTTCAACCGATCGGTCGCGTACTGGTGAATTACGACCACGAACCGGCCCTGGATCGTCTGGCCGATATCGTTCGGCAAAGCTTTCAAATGGATGAAATATACCGGCTGATCGGACTGAGATGAGGGGGGAATCGGGTCGGTTGGGCGCCGGCGCAGGGAGAGAGGCGATATGATGGCCGATTGCCCACGGATCGTGATCGGCGGCGTCGAGAGCGGCGCCGGAAAGACCTCGGTAACGTTGGCGCTGGTTGCGGCCCTTCGGCGCCGGGGCATCAAAGTGCAGACCTACAAAATCGGTCCCGATTTTTTGGATCCTTCGCACCTGGCTCAAGCATCGGGGCGGCCGTGTTATAACCTTGACGGCTGGATGATGGGCCGCGAATACGTGGAGCGCCTTTTTGCCCGCACCGCTGGCGCGTGCGACGTGGCGGTGATCGAGGGGGTCATGGGGCTGTTCGATGGGGCGGATGCCGCCACTTCGGCGGGAAGCACGGCTGAGATCGCCCGCTGGCTGCAGGCGCCGGTGCTGCTGGTGGCCAACGCGCAGGGAATGGCGCGCAGCCTGGCCGCCCTTGTCAAGGGATATGCCGAGTTTGAGTCGGGGGTGAAAATCGCAGGTGTGATCGCCAACCGGTGCGGCTCGGCTCGCCACGCGGAGCTGTTGGCCGAATCGCTGAAGGCTGCCGACCTGCCGCCGCTGATCGGGGGCATCTCGCACGGCGCCTTTCCGGAATTGGAAAGTCGCCATCTGGGGCTGGTTACCGCCGACCACCGCAATTTACCGGAATCGGCGCTGAAACGATTTGCCGATGCGGTTGACCAAAATCTGGCCATCAATGAAGTGATCAGGTTGGCGCAGAGCGCGCCCCCGCTTCCGGCAGCTACTCCGGAACCGGCGCCCGCTAAAAGGCCGGTCCGAATCGGGGTAGCGTACGATGAGGCCTTCCACTTTTACTATCAAGATCTTTTCGATGAGCTCGAGACGCGGGGATGCGAGCCGGTTCGGTTTTCGCCGATTGAGGATGCTCACCTGCCGACTGGTCTGGATGCGATCTATTTTGGGGGTGGCTATCCGGAGGTGTATGCGGAAGCCCTCTCCGCCAATCAAGGAATGCGGGGCGAGGTTCGGCGATTCGCCGCCGATCGCCCGATTTACGCCGAGTGCGGCGGGTTGATGTATCTTGCCGAGCGGCTTGAAACGATGGATGGCAAGCAGTACCCGATGGTCGGCCTGCTACCGGCCTCCACCCGGATGCATAACCGCTTGAAATCGCTGGGTTATATCGAAGTCACCCTAAATGAGGATTCGTTATGGGGCGAAAGGGGCGCAGTGCTGAGAGGGCACCAGTATCACTATTCGGAGCTTATCGGCGACCCACTCATCAAGCCGAGTTGGAAAACGGTTTACTCGCTGCGATGGTGGCGCCGTAATGCGACCGAAAGTGAAGGGTTCCAAAGCGGCTCGGTACTGGCCAGCTATGTGCATCTTCACCTGGCTTCGAAACCGGTCGCAATCGAGCATTTTATCGGTCTCTGTAAAGGGGCGCGGTGATTCAAATCGTGTCGCTTGAGTAACAGTTCAGTTTTGCGGGAATGATTTTCGTTCGACCCCACCCCAGCCCTCCCCGCAAGCGGAGAGGGAGTTTAGCGGCGGCGCTTTTATCTTGCCCCCCAGTCCCTCTTAATCCCCTCCCCCGTTTACGGGGGAGGGTTAGGGTGGGGGCGGGCAAACGCCGAGCGGCATACGGCGTCGCTCAATCGCGCTCGGCTCTTCTTTCGTAGCCACCGACCCAATAGGTGATCATTGAGATACCCCAACTGGCAAGCAGTATCCCGATGATGAAATAACCCAGGGTCTCGAAGCTCAATTTCTCGAGAGATGTCCAGAACTTACCCTTCAGCGAGAGCTCACGTCCGATGACCTGGATTCCCTCGACGCCGCCCACTCCCAGCGCGACCAAAATCGAAACCGCGGTGACGGTTAAGTTATAATATATCTTCCGGATTGGGTTGATGAAAGCCCAGGAGTAGGCGCGCTGCATCAGAACCCCATCCAGGGTGTCCACCAGGCTCATACCGGCCGCAAAAAGAAGCGGCAAAATCAGCACCGTCACGATGGGCATCCCCTTGCTGGCCATCAGGACCGACATCTCAAGCAGCGCCACCTCGCTGGCGGTATCGAAGCCGAGCCCGAACAGAAACCCGATTGGATACATCTGTCGTTCCGATTTTACCGTATTGTAAGCTTTCCCCAGCAGGCGGCTCATCAGCCCGCGCTTCAGCAACATGTCCTCGATTTTATCGGTCTCTTTGCGACTCAGATGGGCGTCCTTCATCTCACGGAAGATTTGATAGATGTCCTTGAAGACCACCAGGTTCAAGCTGGCAATCAAGAGCAGAAACACGGCCGAAATCGCGGTGCCCACCAGATTAACGCTCATCTCCAGGCCGGGAAAGCGATCCTTTACCGCGGAGGTTGTAAAAGCGAGGATCAGCGACAGCAGAAGGACAATGGTGGAATGGCCCATTGAGAAGTACAGGCCGACCAACAGCGGCCGCGCCCCGTCTTGCATCAGCTTGCGGGTTGTATTGTCAATGGCGGCGATATGGTCGGCGTCGGCGGCATGGCGCAGGCCCAGAACATAGGCCAGCACGCCCAGAGAGAGGAAAATCGGGTGATGAACGGCGACAAAAAACAGGACGAGCCAGATAATCCCATTGGCCAACCCCAAAATCAAAAAGAGGACGGTAACGCTCATTAGTGATTTTTGCAACCTGAACAAGGCCTCTTTCTACCGCATTTACAGAAGAACATTCAATCGTCTAAAACCGAACAATCGCTGAAATGAGCCGGATCACGAATTAAACAGCGAGAAGGTGGTGGTCGTCTCGGCATCCCAACCGTCCCATAGGTAGACGTCCTCCTTACCATCGGCGATCTGACGGAGAGCGTATCGGGCCTGCTCCTCGTACAACTCACAAAAGGCGCCGGTATGGGTCATTCCGCCGTTCATCGTATGCGCTTCGGCCGGGCAGGGAGAGCCGCAGAAATGCCGAACCGCGCAGTGTCGGCAAGGCTCGATATCTTCCACCATCCGCCGGGTCACCATACGGAAAGCGGAGCTCTCAATCGCGGCGTCCAGCTCGCCGTCGAAAAGGTTGCCGCCGCAAAACTCGGGAAGGCCGATGAACTCGCTGCACGGAAAGATATCTCCCTGCGCCGAAATGGCGAAAAAACACCTTCCGCCGCCGCAGGGGGAGATGTCGCACATAAGGCGCCGGGCAGCCGGGGCCATGATGCTCAGCAATATGTTGGCGAAATTCGCGACAATCAGTTTGCGTCCGGTCCACTCGTAAAGCTCGACGGTACGGTCAAGCGCGGCGAGGTAGTGCTTCGCCAACTCTTGATCGGTCGGTTTCATACTCCGGCCGCCCGGCAAGGTACACCGCACCGAGTTGAGCATACAGACCGGCACCTCCATGCCGTGCAAAAAGGTGACAAATTCAGACAGATGCAGCATGTTGTGGGTCGTCACGGTGCAGATCACACTGTAGTGATCGTAGCCTTTCAGCCGCTCCAGCGCGGCGATGACATTGTCGGAAATTCCTTCGCCAGCCCAGGTTTTTCGGGTGTGATCGCCGGGACCGCCGGGTACTCCATCCAATGACAGTCCGATGCTCACATTGTGCGACGCCAGGAAAGCAATGGCCGATTCATCCAGCAGGGTGCTGTTGGTTTGCACACCGAAAATAAAGTCGTCTTTGAACCGCTCGATCCCGGCGAAAACCGCCTCGCGATTCAGCATCGGTTCCGCCCCATGGAAGATGACTTGAGGGATGACCTCATCGGGGTGGATGCGCTTGAAGTAGGCTTGCAGCGTCTCCAGCGCGTTGAGGAGGTTCCCCTCCGTCATATGAGATCCACTCTTCCTCAGGCTTGCCGGGATGTAGCAATAGCCGCAGTTCAGGTTGCAGCGGTCGGTGGGATTAAAGTAGACGGCCGACGGCTTCAACCCAAATCGCAATGTATCCATCTCGGATAGGAACTCGGTGCGCTTTCGGCGATATTGATCCATAAACGCTTCACCGGTGAGAGCGTATCCCAGCTTATCCTTTTTCACCAGCGACCAAAAAGCGGCGTCGGGATCAACCAGCCCGATGTATTCCGGATGTCCGATATCAATCGGCTGTAAGGTTGGGCCGCAGCCGGTATTGGTATATTTCCCACCGGATTGAATTCGATGGTTTTGTCCGTTTTGATTATTCATAAATGTCCTCCTCGGTTGTTTGGAATGGGTTCGGTTTTGCGGGATTTGGGCGATCCCACAGGCTCGCCCCTACACCTTCCGAGGGCGGGGACAGCCAACGTTATCGCAAATGATTCCCGTAAAACTGAGCTCATTCATCGTTTGTTCGAGTGAATGTTCCGGCAAGCGGAGCATTTGGTGGATCCGAAAACACCCCGCTTGCCGGGCGGAAGTGTGCCGAGCCTACGCTTGGCGCCATCTGGACCGGCGATTATGCCTTCTTCGTCTTTTTACTCAGCAAGACATAGTGCGACAGCCCGGTTCCCCGCGCTTTGCATCCCTTGCGGAACGCGATGATGTCTTTTGCATTAATGTTCCCCTTCATCCATTCACCTCCTTTCTCTTCGAACCGACTTTCTCCAACCGTTGCGATTGGACCTGTGCGCCGCTCCGCCCCATCCCACTCTACGATCGAGGAGGATTGGCGCCGGCGAAGCTATTTTGAATGTGTCTAGTTTTACGGAATTCATTTTATGTCAGCCCTCCCACCCTAACCCCCTCCCCGCTAACTGACGGCCAAAGGCTCAGCGTATGAAGGAGCAGGCGGGGAGAGGGGATCAATGCTTCAATCAATGATTCCCGTAAAACTGAGCTCCTCCGCTATTTTATGCGGATGGGCAATCCGGCCACCATAAAAATAACCCGGTCGGCGGCCGCTGCGATCCGTTGGTTTACCCTTCCCAACACATCCCGGTAGAGTCGGCCAAGCGGATACGGCGGCACCAGCCCCAATCCAACTTCATTCGATACCACGATCCACTCCGCATCACCGGCGGCATATTCGGTGAGCAGCGCATCTATCTCCGCTCCGACTCGCTCCTCCGCCGCTTCCTCCGAGATCGGCTCCGGCAGGGAAGTCATCGAGTTGCTGGTCAAGAGGGTGAGACAATCCAGCAGCACCACGTCGGCTTTGGCGGAATGCGCTCGCAGGGCGGCGGCGACTTCAAGGGGAGCTTCGATGGTCTGCCAATCGGTCGGCCGCCCCGTTCGATGACGGCTGATTCGCCGCTTCATCTCCTCATCGCTCGGCTCCGCGGTTGCCACAAAGACCACGGAGCTCCCTCGCTCGGCGGCAAGCTGTTGGGCGTGGCTGCTTTTGCCGCTGCGCGCGCCGCCCAGTATCAATGTCAATCCGCGTCCCATAGCCTTCTCCTTATCCTCTCCAACACGGCCAGTGATGACCGCAGGTCCGATTCGTTAAAGATTTCCAGCGTCAAGACACCGGAGAAACGATTTTCCAAAAGCGTGTGCACCACCGCCTCAACGTTTTTCTCCGGCATGACATCCAGCGACCGATGATCCCGCACCACCACGCCGTGAATGTGCACCACCCGAATCCGCGGTAACGATCGGATAAGGGGAGGGAGCGGGTTGAGGCCGGCCAGCCACAAGTGGCCGATATCCACGCAGCGGCTGAACGAGGCGCCGGAGAAGATCGGGTCAAGCCACTCCGGCGGATAGTGCTCCGTATTTTCCACCGCGATCTTTCCGGCTTCACCGGTGTGTTGCCCGATCATCCGCAAGGCGTAAACGCACTCGTCTTGCCAGCGCTTCAACTGATCCGGCGCCGGATCGGGCGGAAGCTGGTGCCCATCCAGATGTAAAATGTAGGCCCATGGATTGAGAACCGAGGTCGCGTTGATTACCCTGGCTGTTTTTATCGTCGAGGAGTAACGCTCGCCTTGAACTCCCGGCAGTTGGGAATCCAATGGCAGGTGAACGGTATAGGTGAGGTTGTAATCACCGGCGATCGCCTGCAGCTCTCGAACGGTTGCCGAAGGCGGCAGCACGTTTTTGTCGTCATCCACCTCGAAGAAGAGCAGCTCGATGTCCTGAACTTTATCGGCCAGAAAACGAACGTTGGCCAGGATATCATCCGGCAGGATATAGGATGTGGTCCCGACGCGAAAAGAAAATTTAAAATCATCTATATTGCTGATCATTTCACCGAATACACGATCAAAGTGGTCAGTTCCCCCATTTCGATGGCAAGCCCATGCACATCACCGGTTACACCGCCCAGCCGGGATCGAGCGATATAAATCAGGCTAAATACAACCAGATGGGCGATTAAAACGGCGGCTACAGCTCGCCATCCGCCATAGACCGTCAAGCTCAGTGGCAGTATGGCCGCGATCAAAAGATTCCAGCGATGCAGACCTCCGGCAAAGTCGGCCCCCATGCCGTCGGGCCGAGCGGTCGGCTGCAAAGCAACCAGCAGGCTCAACCATCGCGCGATTACCGGCGCTAAAATGAGCGCAAAGAGACGAGGGCCGGTAAGCGAGGCCGTCGCGCCGACTTTCAAAATCAGGAACAGCACTAGGGCTATCGTGCCGAACGCGCCCAATCGCGGGTCCTTCATAATTTCCAAGCGGCGCTCGCGCGAAACCGCAGCCGGCAGGGCATCGCCGCAATCCGCCAGGCCATCCAGATGCAATCCGCCGGTTATCGCCGCCCAGAAGGCGACGATCAGCCCGCCGGCCAGGATCGGTGGCAAATGGCCGATCATCAAATGACCGAGCGCCCATAAGATCAAGCCGATCAGCAGCCCCACCACCGGAAACCACTTTCCACTGCGCCCGATTGCGCCGACCGAGTAGTCAACTTTCCCCGCCGGAATCACGGTGAGCAGGCTCAACGCCACCCGCAGGCTGTTCATCCCGTCACCCATCAAACCCCTCAATGCTTTGTACCGGGCGCCTGCTCAGCGTCAACTGAGGCATTCCCGGAGGTGCTTTCAGATGCCATTGCTTGAATGAGGCGCGCTCCATCCTCCGGCGTGCGCGCGCTGATTCGGATGTGATTTGGCAAACCAAACGAGCTACAGTCGCGAACCAGCAGATTATGGGCAAGCAACCTCTCACGCATCCTTTTCGCGTTTCCCACCCGCACCAGAAAGAAGGCGGTATGGGTAGGCAGTGTTCGATAGCCCAAATTCTCGATCGCCGATTCCAAGCGCGCTCGCTCGATCAGCAGCGCGCGTCGGGAGCTTTCCAGGTGAGCCTTGTCGGCCATCGCCGCAATGCCTGCCGCCTGCGCGAACGCATTGACGCTCCAGGGCGGTTGAACCGTTGAAAGCGCCCGAACCAGGTCCGGCTTCGCCAGGATATAGCCAAGCCGAAGTCCGGCCAGGCCGTAGAGCTTGGTCAAAGAGCGTAAGATAACGAGTCCTTGCAGACCCAGCGCGCCGACGCTGTCCCACCGATCCGGCACGAAATCCACGTATGCCTCATCCAGAACCAGCAAGCCGCCCACAGAGCGGGTGGTATGAAGGATCACGCCGACTTCTTCTAAGGCGAGATAGTGCCCGCTCGGGTTGTTGGGGTTGCATAGAAATACGACACTGGGGCGCTGCCGGTGAATCGCGCGGCGGAGTATATCCACCGAAAACGCGAGATTGGGCGATTCGGCCATCACCTCTTGAACCGTCAATCCGGCCAGCTCGTCGGCATGCCGATATTCGCCAAAGGTCGGGGCCGCGATGAGGACGGGGCCTTGCGCGGCCCGTGCGATCAAATGAATCAACTCGGATGCGCCGTTGCCGGGCAATACATTATCCGCCTCCAGACCGTTTGCCGCCGCCAGCGCCTCGCGTAAAGCGACGCAATGGCGATCCGGATAGCACGAAATCGAAACGTTTCGCATCGCTTCCTCGACCAACCGAGATGCGCCATAGGGATTCAGGTTGGAGCTGAAGTCCAGCACCTGATCGTCCGCTATTCCCATACGGCGCAGCTCTTCGCAGTCGGGACCGCCATGCGCCGCCGCTTTTGCTCCCGAAATGCATTTTCGTAAATACTCGCGGCTCAATGTCCGGCCCATCCCACCGCTACCAAAACGGCAATCAGCAACGCCACTAAAAGCGCAACCGAGGCGGCATAGATTCGGTTCGCAGCCGGGATATACTCGCGCGGCGGCAAGTCCGGTCCACCGTTCAGGCGATAATGGCCCGGTTTTTCCAGTCGGACGGCCAGCGCACCGGCCATCGCGGCCATGCTCCAACCGGCGTTCGGGCTGTCGGTGGTGGGCGCCTGTTGCCGCATCACCTTCCAGGCGCGGGCACCCGACATAGATCGCTTCGCACGCGGGGCGGTCAGCGCGGCGCCCAGACAGAGCAGCAATCCGGCCAAACGACCAGGCAGCCAGTTAAGAAGATCGTCCAGGCGCGCGGCCGCTTTACCGTACCACTCGTATTCTCCGTGGTAGCCGATCATTGCATCCAATGTGTTCACCGCGCGGTAAACCGCAGCGCCAGGCAGACCCAACAGCGCAAAGTAAAACATCGGGGCCACCACGCTATCACAAAAGTTTTCGCCGACCGATTCCACCACTGCGGAAACGATCAGCGGCTCCGGTAAATCGGGATCGCGGCTGACCAATGATCTCAGCCTGAGCCGTGCGCCGTGGATATCTTCCGCCGCCAGCGCCGCTTCCACCTTTGTCGCCGCATCCGGCAGGGCGCGAACGGCAAAGAACGGCTTCAGCGCGATCGCATCGAGCAGAACCTTTGCCCACAGTGCCATTCCACCTGAAACTCGCAGCAAGATCAACCCCACCCAGAAAGCGACGCCGACGCAAAAGATGGTAACCACCAGGCCGTAGAGAAAATCTGAAATCGGGCTGATCAACTGCGGGCGCTGCCGGGTAAGCGTCTCGATGAGCTTGCCCATCAAGGCCACCGGATGTAAGGCGTTGGGCGGCTCGCCGAAGGCGATATCCAGCCCGACGGCCGCCGCCAGCGCCAACCCCGATTCCAACGGAGAAAACCCGCAGCTCATCTAAAGCTTCTCGGATACACCCGCGTCTTCAAAGGTGGCCATCTCAGCCAATATGCGGCAGGCTGCTTCCACGATCGGCATCGCCAGCACTGCTCCGCTGCCCTCACCGAGCCGCATATTTAAATCCAAAATCGGCGTCAAATTCAGGTGAGAAAGCAGGATGCGATGGCCCGGCTCCATCGAGCAGTGGCCAGCAATCATATAGTCTCGGCATCGGGGTTGCAAAGCATCAGCGATGAGGGCGGCGGCGCCGCAGATAAAGCCGTCAATGATGATGGGAACCCGGCTTGCAGCGGCGGCCAACATTGTGCCCGCCATTCCACCGATCTCCATGCCCCCTACCTTTGCCAGCACGTCCAGGCCGTCCTTTGGATTCGGGCGGTTGACCTCCAGCGCCTGTTGGACGATCTTAATTTTATGGGCCAGGCGATCATCCACCACGCCGGTTCCTCGCCCGGTTACCTCGGCTGGGGGGCGTGCGGTCATCACCGAGGTAATTGCGCTGGCCGATGTGGTATTAGCGATGCCCATCTCGCCCAGCGCCACGAGCGCCGGGCGACCGCCCCACCGCTCTTGAAAAACGCGGATGCCGGTTTCCAGCGCAGCCACCGCTTCACCGGCGCTCATTGCTGGTCCGTGCGCAATGTTATCGGTCCCGGTCCGCACTTTTCGGTGCAAGATATTGTCGCAATTATCCAGCGGCGCCGCCACACCGATATCCACCACCACCGTTTTTGCTCCCGCCCAGCGGCTCAGCGCACTGATGGCGGCTCCCCCAGCGGAAAAGTTAAAGACCATCTGGGGCGTCACCTCGGCCGGATAAGCGCTGACACCCTCGGCGACTACGCCATGATCGCCGCAAAAGGTAAAGGCCAACTTTTCCTCAATCACCGGCCTAATCTG
>JAKBZR010000014.1 GCA_021842405.1 bacterium | reverse complement strand
AGGTGTACCAACATCTGATTGAGCTGGGGTTCCGGCATATCGTGGTCACGCCGGTGCGCGACTTCGAAAAGTATGAATGGTCTTTGCGCCCAGAAACCCTGAATGCCTTCAAGAGGGGGTATACCGAGTACGAGCTTGTCCTAGAAATAGTGGAAAGTGACCGGTAACTTGCCATTAATCTACGCCACTTTTTCGGAATTGTCAACGACGTAACAGTTCAATTTTACGGGAATGTTTTCTAGCAGCATTGTTCGCCCCCCACCCCAACCCTCCCCGCAAGCGGGGAGGGCGCCACCCATTTCCTCTCGCTTCCGATTCCCCCTCTCCGAGTTCGGAGAGGGGGTTAGGGGGTGAGGTGATTAACCGGTCAACTTTTTATTTTCCGCAAAACCGAACTCATTCTGGTCCTGTTCAGTTCTGATGTAATGATCTATCCGAACGAAATGATAGAGGTGTATGGCGACACGCCCCTCCTTTTGCACTCCTCACCGCTGCGATCTGGCCGCACGTGACGAAATCCCTCAATTGCCGGTAGGTTTTTTGGAAGCGTCCATCGAATTTACCACTGGAAATCACGGCTAAGCCGGATTGCGGCGGCCGGCCGATCCCATCGTTGGGCGTTCCGTTCTATTTTCCCGATGGCGAAAATCCTCAGCTTCAAAGGAAGGGTACGGATAATGCTTAAAAAGGCAGTCATTGCATTGATTCTATGGACAGGATGGGCGCTTTTCACCGCGCCCTCCTTCGCCCAAACCTCCAATCCGCCGGAAATCAACGTCGCGCTGGCTTCAAACGGCGCTACTATCACCGCCGATTCGGAGTGGCATGGCTCACCCTTCGATCCGGGCGGTGTGGCGCCGGCCAGCCGGCTGATTGACGGCATTATCCGCGGCTCGAACAACCCGCCCGAGTTCAATCGCTGGCACGCCGACCTGAGCGCGCCGCACCCTCACTGGGTCTGGATCCGCTTTGCCCGCCCCGCTCGCATTGATAAAATGGTGCTGTGGCGCGCCGGCATCGGGTCGCCGGTGGATTTCGTGGGGGAGTACCTGCCGCCCCATGGGAGCGCCTGCCGCGTCCTTTTTCGCAAAACTAACGTCCAGCTCGACCGCAGCCACCCGTCGGTAACGGTGAATTTCCCGTCCGTGGTGAGCGATAACTTTCGGCTCTTCATCACTCGTTCTTCCAATACTCAATTTCCCAACTACTGCCAGGCCAGCGAGCTGCAGGTATTCGGCTACTGGGCGGGGCCGCCTTCTGTTGCCCCCACTGCGGTCGCCGCTCCCCGCCATATCGTATCCCGGCTCGAATACGCGCCGCTGCCGGCCGGCCTGCATGAGGAGACCACTTTAACCGATATCGTTTTCACCTCGCGCTGGCTGAAAGTCGCCTTCCCGCTGAATCACCCCGGCATCTCGTTTCTCTGTTTGGATCAAAGCGGCTCCGGCCGGCTCGATCGCAACCTGCTCAAGCTCCCTCGCGGCGCGGATATGGTCGCCAAAAGCTGGAAATCGGCCTTTTCGGCCGGTGACGCCTCGTTCGACGTCGTTCAGCAGGGCAACGTCGTTCAATACACCCACATTTCGCTGGGGAATCTGGAAACCGACGACCTGACCTTTACGGTTGAGCCGAAGGGGCTGCGGATCACGGTGAATCGGCGCGTCCCCAACGGCTTTCTGGCCGTGGATGTCTCACCATTGCGGCTGCTTTTTGACGCCTCGGTGACGCCGCCCGGTCCGATGGGCGCGCTAAAAGCCCCCGGCGACCTGGAATTTCCGCTCTTGCTCCACTTTCCGGACTATGGCTCCCTGTTCATCGAGGCCGAAGGCGGGAATCCCTACCTGAAGTTTACCGGCCTTCGCGGGGAGCGGGAGGAGGAGTATGAGCTGAGAACCGGCTGCCGGAAAAACTGGGATGCCACCACCAGCCAACTCGAAGGAAATTACCGCACCGTTTTAAATCTGACAATGGCCAACGTCTACCCGGAAAAATCGCTGGTAGATGTGGATCCGGCGTTGAGCGGCATCAAGCGGGGGTGGCTGAACATTTTTCAGTTTAGGCCCGACATCGGCATCCTGTCAAACAACACGATCAGCGATAACTGTCTCTTTTGCATGTATGAATACGCCGACCAGGCCTACTACACTCCACCGCTTTTCGGTCATTTCACCGCGCTGGATATGGTGAAAAGCAGCCTTGACCGTTACTTTGCCGGCGCTTCGGGCTACGGCGATGATGACAAGGTATTCTTGGATACCGATCCGGCCATGGTGATAGCTAGTTGGGACTACGCAGTCGGCCGACATGATTGGACCTGGCTGGGCAAGCATATCAAGGATATCGAAAAGTACGCGGATCGGATCATTGCGTCGGACGTGGATGGGGATGGTCTGGCCGAATCGATACGTACCGGCATCAGCGGAACCGGCGTTGACGGCGCCGGCCAGTGGTCGAGCAACTGGTGGGATGTCATTAGCTTCGGCTGGAAGGACGCCTACGCCAACGCCCTCGATTACCGCGCCTTTCGATGCGCAGCCGATCTGGAGCGGCGGCTGGGCAGGAAAAAGCAAGCTGAACTCTACGCGCGCCGCGCCAACATGATAAAGAAGGTCTACTATACAACCTTTTATGATCCAAAGACGGGCGTGCTGGCCGGCTGGAAAAGTAAAGATGGCCAACTGCACGATTACTATTTTACGTTTGTCAATGGGATTGCGATCGCTTACGGGCTAGTGACGCCGCAGGAGGGAAACGCTATCATGGATCGGATGCAGGCCAAGATGAGCGAGGTGGGCTACACGAATTTCCGCATCGGCCTGCCCGGTAACCTGATCCCGATAGCCCGTAAAGATTACGCCGGCGGCGGCGTGCTGGGTCAACCCCACAAAGCGGACGGCTCCGATTCGTTTCAGGACTACGAAAACGGCGCTGCAACCGCCAGCTTCGCCTATTTCTACATTCAGGCGCTCTATACGCTGGGCAGAAGGGCGGAGGCCAATCGCATCTTCTTTCAACTGTTAAAAGGCTACCGGGACGGGGTCTTTCAAAACGGGGTCGGCTCGGGGGTGGATTGGAAGCGGTGGGACGGCACGCCTTGCGGTTACGAGGGACTGCTGACCGATACCTACTACGCGCAGACCGCTTTCATCACCGGCTATCTCAGGCGCGGGGTTCCGATACCTAAAAATTGAGGGATTAAATGGTCGAGCGGTCGGAGATCAATTAACTGGAGCGTCGGTTCCGGATGGCGGCCAAGAATAGCAGCAGCCAGCCGCCCAGAAAGCAGAGACCGCCGAACGGGGTGATTGCGCCGAGCCATACCACGCCGGTAACTGCCAGCAGGTAGAGGCTGCCCGAAAAGAGCAGGATGCCGGCCGTAAACAGCCGGGCGGACCATTTTACCACCGGTTGCCATTGCAGACGGTCGCCCAGCGCGGCCACCAAGAGCAGGGCCAGCGAGTGCGCCATCTGGTAGCGGGCGGCCGTTTGGTAAACCTGATACATACCCGATGATAGGCGGCCTTCCAGCAAGTGGGCGCCGATGGCTCCCAACGCAACCGCCAGAAAGCCGGAAATTGCGCCGACCACAACCCAGAGCTCAAGCTCGCCGGCAACCCGTGGATCACTCTTCGCTGTCATTTTCTCCTCTCCGCTGGCTGGTCATTTCAATTGGTTGTTGGAAAAGGTCGTTTGAGCCCATCGTTTCGTCTCGTCATTCCCGCCTGCCTACCGGCCGGCCGGTATGACAACCGATGGGTGCTACCGTATTTTTCAACATCCGCTTAAGGGAATATTCTATTTTAACTGGGTATTGCGTAATTTTGAAACTATTGGAAAAAGTGAGGTTGATTTTGCGGTTAATTCACGCTTGCAAAGCGGAGCGGGTTGGTTGAATGAACCGAACCTATCGCTCCTCACGGTCATTGGAGTGCTGCTCATCGCTCAGCGGCGCCTCTTGCTTAACCATTCTTTCAGCACTCTTCGACGATGACTGCAATATCACGGCTAGGCCCATCACGCCCATCGCCAGAATAACGCTTGATACGATATTAAATACCATTGTAATCGCTCCCTAAGTTTGTTCACCATTTCTAGTATCGTATTTCGAGAGCATTAAGTTCCCGTCACCCATTTAATCGGTGGTACGGCAGCGCATCACATGCCTCTACCCGTGTGTCTCCTGGCCGTCGGCCAGCATAATGGTGACGGATGTGCCGGTGTGCTCCACGACCGGTATCACCCACTTTACGGTGCTGAGAGCGATCGTCCCTAGAACCACCGTGGCGACCGCGATCAATCCGATCTTTTTTAAGCTCTTAATGATTTTCATTCTGTGTCTCCTCATGGAGTTGTTCGTCCAGCCAGACCCACCAGTGAATTAAATCCTCGTCGCGAATCTGGCTCAAAGTATGAAGCGCCTTTTCTGGCGGGCAGTTCGGCCAAGTTCCGCTCATCGCATCGGCGAGCACCTGCCGGGCGCGCAAGTAGTAGCGGTCCTTCACGTAGGCTAGGATCAAGTTGGCGGCGCGCATGGGGGTTGGGCGCTGCATCGCCAACTCGGCGAAATCTATCGCGCGCTGAATATTTTCATCGCGATTGCGTCCGGCTTCAAACCAGGTTAAATAGATGTCGGCCGCGTTGGTGGCTGCAATATAGAAATCTTCCCGCGTCGGGTGTCGCTCGATGATATGGTGATAGATCCGCAGTGCATCCCTCAATCGCCCCATCTGGCTTTGCAAGACGCCCACTTCGTTATAGGCGGCCACGAAGGATGGCTCCGCCTCATAGCAGGTGCGATAGGCGATAATTGCCTCTTCCAGCCGTCCCTCCTTCCTCAATGCCCGCGCTCGGTCGTAAAGCTGCTGTGCGGCCTCACCCTTTGGGCGCACGGTGTCAATGGTGTAGAGGTCAATGACCCGCATCGCTTTGCGCAGCTCGGGTGAAGGGGCTGCCGCATGATGACCGGGCGTGACATCGTGGGCGATCGCCTCCGGCGCATTGCCGTTTTCAGTCATTCGCAGCGTCCAGGGTTGGCTGAGCATCAGTTGGAATAGCTCTGATTGCCGCTGTGGTGACCATTGATATCGAGGCCGTGCGATCGAATCGTGACGGCGCACTCGAACGGTGGGATTGGTCGGTGGCTTCAGCATCTGGATATAGGGGTTATCCGACCCGCACTCCTGGATGATCAGCCGGGCCAGTGTGGCTCGAGCGCGGCAGACCGATTGCCGCTCGCGATCGCTCTCCGCGGGTATCGCCTCTCCGCGGCGACGTACGCGCTCCCGCTCTATATCGCGAAGAAGCACGGCGCGGTAGTTGGCCGGCAGCCGCTTCAGGGCACGGTGGAGCGCCTCTCTGAGGTCGCCGCGCGCCTCTTTTTCTAATAAGGAGGTCAAAGGGTCCGTCTCAGCGTTTCCGTCGGCCAGCGTATCCATCAGCGGGATGGAATCCTCGCCATCAGCATTGGTAATGGACTGCTCCAGCGAGATGGTCGGCAGCTCTCTTCGGGCAACCCTGCCCACATCGCTGACCACCGATCGGATGCAGCGGGAAAGGTAGGCGGCTCCATCGGGAAAGAGGCGATCCAGCGATTCGGCGAACGGGATGCCCTGCTTTTGCAGCGAGCTCTGGCGGTAGCGGCTGATTGCAACCCGCGCCATCTTTCGAGCGGCGTCGCCCAGCGCCACGTATCCGTCGTTGGCGGACAGGCGCATGCCGGAGGGAGCGATCTCACTGCTCTGGCGCCCCTGGGAGACGATGGTCACCGCACGCGACCCGAAATGCTCGATAATGACATCCGCCGCCTGAACCAGATCCACATCACCACTGGATAGGGATCGTAGCGGCTTCTCTTTAGTTATGAGCACTTTCTCCACCGAATTTTCCTCTCTAACTTGAGAACCTCGGCTAGATTCTGGCTGGCAATACCGCGTAAAGAATGGCGAAGTAGTGACAAGCGCTACCCGCCATTACGTAGATATGCCACACCGAATGGTTATACGGCAGCTTTTCCAACGCGTAAAAGACAACGCCGATCGTATAAAATAATCCGCCAGCTACCAGCAGATCAAGCCCCTGATGAGTGATGTGCTCCATTAAAGGCTTGATGGCCACCAGTATCAACCATCCCATAGTAATATAGACGATTACGGAAACGATTTCGTCACGACCGATATACAGGATTTTGAAAATAATTCCGAGCACCGCGATGCCCCACACGATCCCCAGCAGGCTCCATCCCCAACCGCCATGAAGGTTCACCAGCAAAAAGGGGGTGTAAGAGCCGGCGATGAACAGAAAGATGGAGCAGTGATCGAGGATTTGAAACACTCGCTTCGCGCCGGCGTGAGTGAGTGAGTGGTAGAGCGTGGAGATCAGGTAGAGAATCAGCAGAGAGCTTGCGTAGATAGAGCAGCCAATCACCTGCCAAACCCCGCTGTGCAAGGCGGCCAGCGCCACCATCACCACCAGTCCGGCCAGGCTCAACACGGCGCCGACGCCGTGCGTAATCGCATTGGCGATCTCTTCGCCGGTGGTTGACCTCAATCCCGATGCGGGTGCGATCTTCACGTTGGCCCCCATTGAATTCGTTCCGTCTCCGTACCGTCGCTGTCGCTTGTATCCGCTCCGCTTATGTGTGTTGGGTAAACGATGGCTTGATCGGATCGTGACAGGGTTTAGGATTTCAATTTTGGGATTTTTTGATAGTACGACCGAAATTATCACATATAGGGTTTAGGGGGTCGGCGCGTTGTGGGCGACGACGGCAAAGAGAGATTGCTTCGTCGCCGCTGCGCGGCTTCCTCGCAATGACAAGGTGGGCAGCCGATTCTTTACCAGCCGGTAGGCAGGGAGCTGGATTCCCGCCATCCACTCCACTGGAGTGGAGCCATGCGGGAATGACGAAGCCTGCGGCTTCTTCAACAACCACTTAAGTTGGGGCAATTCCAAACCGAGGCCGAAGGGATCTCCTCGGAGGTCGGTGGAAGGAAGTGAAAGGGCGGTGCGCGAATTTAGTCTGAAAACAACGCTCCCCACCGATCCGGATCTCTGGAAGGGGCGGCGATGTGGGAAAACAACCGACGGGGGTAATTAAATTGGACGATAAGCAGCCAACCGGTACGGAATCACCTTTCAAAATGACGCGGAAGCGCTTTTTCGCGCATTTGCTGGGCATTGGGTTGATGGTCGGCCTGGAAAATATGGGGACGGATGCGGCGGCAGCCATCGGTCTCAAAGAAGATCAACCATCGAAGCATTCACCGTTTCTCAAGGTGAAGGGCGCTCAGTTGGTTCGCGGCGGAAAGCCCTTTCGGAACGTCGGCGCGAACATCCCCGATCTGTTCGTCCGATTTTTGCACGGGGATGATCGTGGCGCCACCCAGACGTTGAAAAATGCGGCCTCGATTGGGATTGAGGCGGTTCGGTGCTTTGGATCAACCTGGCTCTGGGATGATTTTCAGATTTTTGAGCACGATCGCTCGCGTTGGTTGAAGGCGTATGACCGCACCATGGCGGCAGCCGGCGACAACGGCGTCGGCCTGGTGCCGTCGCTGCTCTTTAATATCGGAATGATCCCGCACTACGTCCGCAAATATCGGGGAAAACCGGATGAGCACGTGGTTGACCTCTGCACACCCGGCACGCTCTCCAATCAGTTGGCGGTGGAGTACGTTACCACCATCGTGGAGCGCTATCGAGATGACGCGAGGGTGCTTTTTTGGGAAGTCGGAAATGAATATAATCTGGCGGCCGATCTCTCCGCTCAATGGAAACAGAGGCCGGCCAACGAAATTCCCACCTCCAACAATATCCGGGCTTTTCTCCAGCAGATGGCAGCTCTCATAAAACAACATGATCACAATCATGCCATCACCAGCGGCAATGCGGACATGCGGCCGTATGCGTGGCATATCCGCCAAGCTATGCTGAAACACCAGCGCGATGCCGATCCCTTTAACTATCCGATGGATTGGCGAGGCGACACCTTTGCCGAGTACAAGGAGATGACGCGCTGGTTTAACCCGCCGCCGATTGACGTGATCAGCGTTCATCAGTATCCGCCGAAGGTCCCCGGTGATGTGGGAAGCTGGCTGAAACCCGAATTCGATAAAAACCGGGATCAGATGCTGCCCTACAGCCGCCAAGTGACCGACTCCATGAAGTGTGCGCTCTACCTGGGCGAGTTTGGGGGGCCGGTTTTCCAGGATGGGAAGGAGGTCTCATCGCCGTTTGTGCTGGATGTCTTGCGGCAAACTCGAGAAGGAGTGGTTCCGGTCGCAACCATCTGGTCGTGGGAGTTTTATAATGGCGATCCGGCCCAAAATCCCACCACCTTAAGCCTGACCCGAACCCCTCGATTGGCGGCCATTATCCGCGAGACCAACCAGAGCCTGAGCATCTGAATCTCGGTTTTCATCATCTATGGGTGAATAAATGGGGAGCAGGCATACGACTGATTCACACTGCGAACAAAACGGAATGAAATAACCACTATCGAATGAGGATAGATCACCCATGGGCGATGACGACCATTCCCTTGTTAAAGAGTGCATTCGAGGCCGTTCGGAGGCTTTTGACCGTCTCTACGATCGGTACGCCCGCAAGGTCTTCTCTTTACTGCGACGGCTGACCGCCAACGATGCCGAAGCGGAGGACCTCACGCAAGAGACCTTCATCGCCGCTTTTCAGTCATTGAGCTCCTGGAGGGAAGACGGCCGATTTGGCAGTTGGCTCTACGGCATCGCTTTTCACCTTCATGCCAACCGCAATCGTCGGCGCGGAAGCTATGTAGCCGAGCCCCTGAAAGAAGAGGTGGCTGCGAGGGAAGATGCCGATCCGCTCACCTGGTTAGCCCGGCATGAGTCCGTCAAAGCAATCGAAGCAGCGATCGCTACCCTGCCGCCGCTTTGCTGGGAAGTGTTTGTGCTGGTGAAGATGGAGGGAATGAGCTACCGGCAAGCCGCCGAGAAGTTGGAGGTGCCGGTGGGAACGGTGCAATCAAGGCTGTGGCGGGCGACTCAAGAATTGAAGCGAACACTGGAGGCGCGCGATCCCTACTTCGGTCCGTCTCGTCCCAATCGGTTGAATCGAACGAGTCGCGAAAAGGTTAAAGGAATCTATTCCAACGACGGCGCCGCTTACGGCCGCCGGATTGAGAGGAAAGCGGTTCAAAATGAGCGGTCAACCTCTGCATCTCCCTTAAGAATCGGCATTGTCTTCAGCGAAGAGATCACCGGGCACGCCATTGAAAACAATCACTACACCGGCCCTTTGATGTCCGCCATCCAAAGTGAGGCCTTTAAAAGCGGAATTGATATCAGCGTCAACGTAATGGCGGGAGATGATTACGTAAAGCTTGCCCGTGAGAAAAAGGTGGACGGTTTGCTGATTATCGCTCCGGTATGGAACCGGGACTATATGCTGAGAGAGTTGGACGTCAAGGGCACTCCGCTCGTGGTTCTAGGAGGCACGGTTGCGCACGGCGATGCCTCCTGTGTGGATAGTGATAACCGGGGCGCCGCACAGACCGCGGCGCAATACCTGGCGAGCCTCGGACACCGCCGGTTGGGAATTATGGTTGCTCCTTTCGTGACCTCCAACTGGCTTGACCGGTGGCTGGGGTTTCAAGAGGGAATACGCAATTTGGGATTGGAGCTGGATCCGCTGAACGTGGTTTCAGGAATCGAAGCGGGAGAGTTGACGGAAACGGATCGGGTGGTGCTGCAGCGAATGTTCCGGCATAAGTCGAGACCAAGCGCCGTATTTGCCACCGGCTATCATTTCGCCTTAAAGTTGATGCGGGTGGCCCGGGAAGAGAATATTGCGATACCGGAAGAGTTGTCGGTCATTGGGTTTGACGATCCCGCCTCGGCGGGGCTGCTTCATCCCTCATTGACCACATTCCGGCAACCTTTAGAGCTGATGGGGCGGCGGGCGCTCAATATGTTGGTTGACTTTGTTCGCGATGGGAAGCCGGCCGGCGCCATCCGCGAGAGTCACCCAATTGATATGATCCTTCGGGAAAGCTGCGCGCCTCCAGGTAGCTCATGCATTACCCATTCCGTTATTCGGCCGAACCGTACCGATCAAATGAACCGATCCGGCAAAAATGTCGAGGATTGAACGTCCAAAGTATAAAGTATCCAGCGAGAAAAGTGGTTGTTGAAAAAATCAGTAACACCCACTGGATCGTCATTCCGGGGCCGCAAAGCGGAACCCGGAATCCAGAACATCAGCATCACTGCCTGGCGGTAGGTATGGGACTGGATTCCCGCCATCCACTCCACTGGAGTGGAGCTATGCGGGAATGACGAAGCGATGGGCTCCAGCGACTTTTTCAACGGCCTCATTAGGGGGAGATTAAATGGCGAAGGATAGCTTGAAAAATCAACGGGAGTCGAAATGGCGGCAACCGATTTCACCGATTGTGACGACGATTATCATCGTGGTGATTGTGGCGGCGCTGGTGCTCATTTATGCCTACCAGAGCAAGCCACATGGGAAGCGGCTGAGTTATCGCCAGATGGGCATGCCGACCTCGGCGATGCCAGGCACTCAAACACGAACCTCACCGGTAAGGCGAATGGCGCCGCCATCGGGCGTTGCGCCATGATTAAGCGATTAGCCAAGCCGAGTATTCTTCAATTCAATAGGTCTTGAATGCTGGAACGAATCTCAAGAACGAACTCAAAATGAAGGAGCAAACACGATGCAGAAAAAAGGGTTTACCTTAATCGAGCTACTTGTAGTTATTGCGATTATCGCAATATTGGCCGCCATCCTATTTCCGGTTTTCGCCAAGGCGCGGGAGGAGGCTCGAAAAATCTCTTGCCTCAGCAATTTGAAGCAGATCGGGATTGCCTACATGATGTATTCGCAGGATTACGATGACCATTTGCTCTGCCTCAATGCGGCGGGCTGGGTCGGCGGCGGCGGCAACGCCCAGCAGCTTGGTCCCACCGATCAGCTTACCTTCGAATACAGCCGCGATAATCCTCAAGATGCGGCCACACCGGGGTTGATCGGCTGGGGATGGGTGCTTCAACCCTACATCAAGAACACACAGTTATTCTATTGTCCTTCCTCGATTGAGCGGCCGAACGATCCTACCCAAATTTCCTACAACATCCGAAATGGGTACGATTTTCTGGCCACCTGGTGGGGTTGGGACAACGAGTCGAGCTGGCAGTTGCCGGCACAGCTCTATTGGGCCGGTGAATGGGAGCTGAACCACGGCTTGGGTCCGGGTGTCGGCGAGCCATCCAATCCGGTAAGCGGCTGGGGCCTGGTGCCGTACTCGTTGATGGGGCCGGATCGCGCATTTAACGTGATCTATATGGATGGTCATGCAAAGTTCATCATCCCGTCGGTCTGCCCGGCCGGCCAGCGGGGCGATGACGGCGTGAACTGGAACTTCTGGTGGTTTAACGGATATGACCCGAGCACCAATTCCTACTTCGATTGCCCCTAAGCCCCCGCGACAACTTAGCCAGGGATATGAGTAGGGAGTGCTTGTTGCGGTGCATTCCCTACTTCTTTTTACCAATTACCGAAAATGACGAAGTAATAAGCAAACAGCCTTACGCTTACGGCATAGGAGATGGCCTTACGCGCGTTGCCCGTCCTCTGGAATACAGCCGTTCGGCGATACGTTGTTGATAGGCTTGCTCGGTACGCACGTACCATCCATGTCACGTCAATCAATTCGGAGACCTTGCCTCCGGTGGCCATTAAACGAACGAGTTCAGTTCTACGGGAATCATTTACGACCATATTGGATGCACCCCCCACCCCAGCCCTCCCCCGTCAACGGGGGAGGGAGCGATTTCAACCCCGGCATCCACGTAAGTTGCGGCAGCCCTCCCCCGTCAACGGGGGAGGGAGTTGATAATTGCGGTGAGGGTAAGAGCCTGCTACCTAAATTACCCAGAGAACTGAACTCATTCAAATAGCTTTGGGATACCGGCCGGATTTGGCGTCAGTTCCACATCTTGCGATCCAAGGCGCGGTACTGGATCGCCTCTGCCACGTGAGCGACCGCGATTTGCGGTGCGCCGTCCAAGTCGGCGATGGTGCGCGAGACCTTCAAGATGCGGTCGTAGGCGCGGGCGGACAAACCCAGCTTTTGAATGGCGGCCCGCAGCAGGGCGCGCACGTCGTCGGCCAATGCGCAAAACGTCCGCACATCGCGGGCCGGCATCTGAGCGTTGCAATAGATGTGGCTGCGGCCTAATTTCGCGTTGCGCTCGGCGAACCGCCGCTGTTGGATCTCACGGGCGCGGCATACCCGCTGCCGAACCGCGCTCGACGGTTCCCCCGACGGCGCGTGCAGCAGCTCATCTTCGGTGAGGCGAGGCACCTCGATGTGAAGGTCAATCCGATCGAGCAGCGGCCCCGATATCCGTTTCTGATATTTGGCGATTTGCCCCGGCGCACAGGTGCATTGGCGGAAATTATCGCCGTAATAGCCGCATGGGCACGGGTTCATGGCGGCGACCAGGCAGAAGGAGGCCGGGAAGGTGATGGAGGCGTGCACCCGCGAAACGGCCACGTAGCCGTCTTCAAGCGGCTGGCGCAGAACCTCCAGCACATCGCGCTTAAACTCCGGCAGCTCATCCAGGAAAAGCACGCCCTGGTGGGCCAGGCTGACCTCGCCCGGTCGCGGTATCGTTCCGCCGCCGATCAGCGCCGCGTCCGAGATCGTATGATGAGGTGAGCGAAATACCCGCTCGGTGATGAGCGACCGGTTGGAGCCGAGCAAGCCGCTCACGCTGTAGAGCCGCGTCGTCTCCAGCGCCTCCTCCAGCGAAAGGGGCGGCAGGATGGATGGCAGGCGCCGGGCCAGCATCGTTTTGCCGGAGCCGGGCGGTCCGATCATCAGCACGTTATGCCCGCCCGCGGCCGCCACCTCCAGCGCCCTCTTCACGTGAGCTTGCGCCTTCACATCGGCGAAATCGGCATCGTAAAAGGGCTGCTCCGGCATCAGGCTGCCGGCATCGAGGCTAAGCGGTGGAATCCGCGTTCCATCAGCCAGAAACTCGGCAACCTCTTGCAAGCTTGTAACCGGATAGACGTCCAGATTACCCACAACGGCCGCCTCATGCGCGTTGCTTTCCGGCACGATCAGCCGTTTGACGCCGCGCTCTTTGCAGGCTATGGCAATCGGCAACACGCCGGCGACCGGCCGCACGACGCCGTCGAGCGCCAGCTCTCCTACCAGCACGGTGCTTTCCAGCGACGCCTCGTTCACCTGCCGGGTGGCGGCCAGCAGCGCAACCGCGATCGGCAGGTCAAAGCTCGGCCCCTCCTTGCGCGTATCGGCCGGCGCCATGTTGATGACGATCCTTTTGCTGATCGGAAAGTCGAAGCTGGTGTTGCGGATGGCGGAGCGGACGCGATCCCTCGATTCCTGAACCGCCTTGTCGGGTAGTCCTACGATGGCAAAAAATGGGATACCGGGGCTGACGTCCACCTCCACCTCCACCGGGTAGGCGTCAATCCCCATCAGCGCGCTTGAAGAGACGTGCGCCAGCATTATATCAACTCCTCCAAATCGGCTATTGTTTTATTCGGCAAAAGAGGACGATATCCCTGCTTCAATCGGCCGATTATTAAAAAATTTGAGGATGCCGGGTCGTGCTATACTGAAACGTCGGTTTGCGTTTTTTAATGAAATAATAGAGAAGGAATTCGGTCGTTACCCCATGAGGAAGCCCCATCCGCTTCAGCCCGGCCAAACGATTGCGCTGGTGGCGCCGGCCGGACCCATTCAGCCGGAGGAGATCCAGCCCTTCATCGAAGCGGCGAGCGAGCTGAAACATCCGCTGTGGGTTGGCCGGCACGTTTATGACCGCTCCGGATTCCTGGCCGGCTCCGACGCCGATCGCGCCGCCGACCTGAACGCGGCCTTCGCCAACGATCAGGTAAAGGCGATCCTGTGCGTGCGCGGCGGTTATGGCTGCTCTCGAATCCTCGATGATCTGGATTGGGAGATCATCCGCGCCAACCCAAAGCTTTTCATCGGTTACAGCGATGTCACTACGCTCCACCTCGCTCTATCTCGGCACGCGGATCTGGCTACCTTCTACGGCCCAATGGCGGTTGAGGAATCGGTTTTGCCCACCTCAAAGGCCGGAAAGGAGATCTGGGGCTTGATGGAAGGGGCATGCGATTGGAGCCCGGCGCGCTATGCTGGACATCCGCTGAAGGCGCTGCAAGACGGCCAGGCGACTGGTAGGCTGGCTGGCGGCTGCCTTTGCCTGCTGGCCGCCGCAGCGGGAACGCCTGAACAGCCTGTTCTGGACGGCTGCATCGTGGCGCTGGAGGATACGAATGAGGCGCTCTACCGGGTTGATCGAATGCTGACCCAACTGATCCGCGCCGGCTGCTTGCAAAATGCGGCCGGATTCCTACTGGGAAACGCCACCAACTGGCAGCAGCTCGAGGAATCGCCGGAGGAAGATGCGTTGGATCGAATTTGGCTGGACCGGCTGGGGCCGCTGGGGAAGCCGATTTTGGCCGGCGCTCCGATCGGTCATGAGCCGCAACCGCTCGCCATACCGCTCGGATGCATGGCGCGGATGGATACGGCGGCCGGCGATGTGGTTTTGACGGAATCGCCGGTCAACGCGCAATTTTGAAATGATTTAACTGACCTTTCGCAAGCTGAGGGCTTTCTCGGAGCAATCCCTTTCGAATGCGAACCTGCATCGGTGTGGCGTTCGATTTCGGCCCGATTCGAACCTGAGTAGTGCTCCGCGCCCCCACCTCACCTTTGAGAATCAACGTCTTACCGGAACGGATAATCGTCAACCGAATCGGGTCCCCCGCCTTGAGGTGGGCGGCCAAAATGAAGTTACCGGATCCGGAAATTGGCTTGCCATTGAAATCCGCGATCCAATCATTCGGTTTGATTCCCATTTTTTCGGCGGCCGAGTCGCTTACCACATCGTTCACCATCAATCGCTCGACGCCGTTTTTCTTTTCGGGCGTCGTTGAAATGCCCAGCAGCGGTCTCTCCGTCTTGCGATATTCAAAGTTTAAACCGGCTTCCGATAAAATGCGGGACCAGGGGATGTGACCGGTGCCGTCCACGTAATTGTGATAGTCGGCGGAAAGATCGGTTCCGGCAGTCAAATTGATGATTCTCTCAATTGCACCGTCATCGTAACCGAGATGAAATCGCCCGTACTGATCGTCGAAAAAGCGCATTACGTCGTTGAGGCTTTCGCGATCTTGGGTCGCATGGCGGATTTCAATATCAAACAGAAAGCCGACCAGGCTGCCTTTCAGGTAGTAGTTCAGGCCGCCATAACCGATGCTGCCGCCCTTCCACGATTTCCAGCTCGCCTCGGCAAGGCTCACATAGCGGCGTGCCGGATCCAGTTGTAGGGCGCGTATCCGGCCCGCCATGGTCTGGAGGAACTGCGCCGGGGTGATGAGGTGCGCCATCCTCAACAGCACATAGGCGTAATAATCGGTGACGCCCTCGCAAAACCAGATCGAATGGGTGCGGTCCGGCCGGGTGTAGTCGAACGGGCCCAGCACGGCAGGATGAATGTACTTGACGTTCCAGGCGTGGAAATATTCGTGAGCGGCAAGCGGCCCCAGTAAATTGAGGTTATCCTGGATATCGGGAATGAAGGAGAGCACGGTGCAATCGTGATGCTCCAAGCCGCCGCCGAATCCCCGGAGGGTCCCATGATAGATAAACAGATAGCGATGGAACGGCGCATTTCCAAAAAGTCGGATTGCAGCCGCTGCAATCCGACTCAGCAACTCGGTCGTGGCTTGAGCATTAAATTTCACGCTACCCACCGCTATAAAGGCAAATGAAATACCATCCACCTCAAAGTTCACCCGCTTGAAATATCCCATCTGAAGCGGGCAATCAACCATCTGGTCGTAGTTGACGGCGGTGAAGCGGTTGTTGCCGGCCGGTCTCAAACCGGTCGCCAGCTTCCAGCCGGCCGGCAGTGAGACCTCCAGCGCAACCGGGTCGGCTTTATGGCCCAAAATATACATGAATGTGGAGGGACCATTGATATAACCGGTCTGTTTGTCCAGAAAAGCGCCGAAGAAGCCGAGCCCAGCATCGGTTGCCTTCACCTGATACTGAAAGTTAATCGGTCCCGGCTTTTTGAGATGCACCATCCAGGTCGAAGGATTGACGGTGGAGACGGCCAGTTGAGAGCCCCGCGCATCGGTTGCGGAAACGGATTGGATATTTTTATAGTAGTTGAGAAGCTGGTAGTAACCGGGTGACCACGCCGGTATCTGGAAGAAGATTTGCGGGTTGTCGCTGTATGTCTGGATGCTGACATGAAAAGTGTGCGCTTTGAAATCGGCGACGCGGAGCCGATAGGTAATACGCGGCAGTGCATCTCCTTTGGCGGCACATAGAACTAAGAAAGCCAAAGAAAAAAGCGACCAAAGCGCGCTTTCCACTGAGCGCGCTCTGGTCGCTTTCAATCGGCAAATCCGAATGGAAAATTGATCGGCCACCCGCTATTCTCCGGGAACGCTGTACTGATTGATGCCTTTACTCCCGGGAGTTCGTTTCAACCACCATTCCGATGAGATGTCCATGCCGGTGTTTTTGTTGATTTTCTTTTGCAGTGCGATCGCATCCGCTTTTTTCAGCTTACCGGATTTCAGCAACTTCTCTTCCTGCGCCAGCTTTTTCTTTTGTGCCTTCATCGCTTTCATCTGAAGCTTTTCAGTCATTGCCATCTGCTTCTGCTCATTCTGCATCGCTTGCGCCTGCGTCGGCGCGTTGGCTTTTGCCACTTTCCTCTGCTGCGCGTCATATTCGGCCTGTGTCAGTGGAGTGACCGCCTTCCCCAGCAAAGCAACCAGAACGAGCAGAACGACCACGATCAAAAGATGAGTTACCGAGATACCCCGTTTAACCATGATTTCTTACCTCACTTGAAGATGAACCGTATCGAGACTACGAATCGACACAAGATAGAATGATTTACGGTTCACGACGCCATCTTACATGATACGTATTATACCGTTTAAATTTTACCCCTTCACCTTTTTAAATAGGCAAAGAGCGCATCGGTAACCTCGGTTGGGGTGAGGTCCTTCGCGCCGGTCACGTAACAGCTCACCGTGGTCCGATCTTCGCTGGCGGCGACGCGGGCGCTGGTGATGTTAAACCCTGATCCGGCGCATGCCTGGCTGAGCCGATAGAGCGCGGCCGGCTCCCTTAAGAAAAGCGCCTGAATCAGGGTAAGACCTTCCGATAGATCATTTTCCACCGTGATCTCTCGCACCTCGCCGGTCCGATCCGCCGCTTTTCGAGAGGCCAATAGGTCCCCTACTAAAACTTCGCCGGTGAGGACCGCCGCGAGCCGTTTCGATACTTCCCGACGTTTGCCCGGCGTCAGGGGACGGCCTCGAAAATCAACCCATAAGACGTCAAGGGCCATGTCATCCAGATCGGAATGGCGGGTATAGACTTGAGCGCTGTGGATATTGAGATCGGCGGAGTAGAGGGAGCCGGAAATCTTGGCTAGCAACCCCGGCTTGGGATCATCTTGAGTGCAGACGGTGAGTTCGGTGTAGCCGGCGCCCCGTTCTTCCGTGAACTCAATCACCGGCCTGCTCTCCCGAGCGCGCTGCACGTAGGTGATGTGAAGCGCAATCTCTTTGAGGGGTGTGTTCAAAATGTAGGTTGCCGGCATATATTGGATATGATTGGAAACCTGATCGGGAGGTAGGTTTTCGAGCGGTAGCTCTTGCTGCAAAAACCGGCGTGCGCGGCGAACCTGATCCTCTTCGCTCATCTCCGGCTCTTCCGAGATCAACAACCTTTCGGCGCGCCGGTAGAGATCGCGTAAAAATCGGGCCCTCACCTGTGTCCAGACCCCGGCGCCAACCGCGCGGGTATCGGCGTAGGTCAGCAGGTAGAGCATCTGTAGGCGATCAACATCGTTGACCACCGATACGAAATCACGGACGGTGCTCTCGAGGTTTAGATCTCGTAAACGGGATGTATCGGACATCAGCAGATGATGCTGCACCAGGAAAGCGACATCACCGGCGCGCTTTTCATCCCACTGCAGCCGCCGGGTTATGGTTCGGCTGAGCGCGGCGCCCGCCTCCGAATGGGAGGTATCGGTCTGAATCTTACCGGCGTCATGGAGTAGAGCGGCGAGATAGAGAACTTCCCGCGAGCCGAGATCGGCAAAGATACGGTGCAAATCGGCCGTCTCTTCGTCGCCGCTCGAATTTCCCAGCTCCTCAAGGTACTTTACCACGTAGAGGGTGTGCTGGCCGACCGTATAATCATGTGAGGAATCATAGGGAATTAAGTCCAGCGTATCCCCCAATTCGGGCAAAAACCACCGAAGCACGCCGGTGTCGGCCATGCGTTGCAGCGTGAGATAGACTCGTGAAGGTGCGCTTAAAATGCGGGTAAATACCGCGCCCGCCTGCGCCAGGTCGTAATCGGTTGGGGCCTTCTGCAAGATCTCTTCAATTCGGCGCTCCAGCGCACTACTGAACTCTAAATTGTACTTTTGCGCCATCTCACAAGCCCAGAGCATCCAGACCGGATCCTCCAGAATGAGTGCGGTATTGGCCGGCACAATTTCACGCCGCACCGTATCCAATCCGATTCCCAAAAAAAGCGGCTCGTCCTCGATCACCCGATAGACTCGGCGGGCGATGGCGGAGGTGCGGGCTAGGTGAACGTAAAGCTCTCGCAGGAATCGCTCAACCGGCGGTGTCGCCCCGCTCTCATCAAGGTCAGTGTAGCCGAGCGCGTGGGCCACCTCCTCCTGCCGGGTCACCACCAGCTCATCCCGCTCGGCTTGGGTGATGGCATGCAAGGCGTTACGCGCCCGGAACAAAAACTCCTTGGACGCCGCCAACTCCTTGCCCTCCGCTTCGGTGAGCGCGCCATTTCTCACCAGCGCCTCCCACGCCCGCTCGCCTCTTACCCGGGCGGCCGGCAGTAGATAACGGGCTTGGCAAATCCATACCGCCGTTTGAAGCTCTCGCAGTCCTCCAACCCCTTCCTTCAAGTTGGGCTCTACAACCCGGGGCGTGAGACCCCAGCGCGTCTGAGCCTGGCGCCGCTCCTCGAGCTTGTGAAAGATGAAATCGGCTGGATTGAATACGTTCCAATACTCGTTTTCAAAGCCGATGAATACCCGCTCGCTGCCAGCCACCAGCCGCGCATCCAGCAGCCCACTGCGCGTTTGATGGTCCAGATCGGCGCAGTCATCCATCAGACGATAAGCATAACCGACTTGAATGGAACATCGGGCAATGAAAACGTCCATGACCAGCGTGAACATCTGTTTGATCACCTGGTCAACCGTCTCGTCGGTATCGTGATGGGGAATGAAGGTGAGATCAATGTCGGAATAAGGGCAAAGTTCGCGGCGTCCGTAACCACCGGTCGCCACAACCGCAATCGGGATATTGGCAGGCGATAGCCCCTTTCCAACCCGTTCGCAGGCGATCGTCAGCATCCTCCGGATCGCCTCGTCCACCAGGTCAGCGATCTCGGCGGCGATGGGTAAGCCGGGTGCGCTGGCCAGAACTTTTTGCTGAATTAAGGCGCGTCCCACCTGCAGGAATCGGCTTAACTCCTCCACGTCCGGCCGGCCTGTTTCGGGCGCGGGCGATCGCTTATGAGTGGAATCGGTTAGTTTCATTCGGGTATTTCGATCGGCGTGCTTAATTTGGCTTGGGGCGGCATGACGCGCCGAAAATCGGCTCTGCCATCCTGATCCCCTCTCTTGTAATTCACTCGGTACCCATTCGAGGAGAGAGAAGCTGAAACCTTAGCGCCCTCCCCTTCGCTTCAATGAAGGGGAGGGGGGAAGAGTAAGGTGAATTGAGAACAATCAGCCGGCCGCCGATTCCGGCCGCGCTTCACCTTCGCCCACCAGCGCTTTAAACTCAGTGACCGCCTTCGCCTTGGCAAGGGCATCCTCATAGCTTACAATTTTCCGCTTCACCATATCGGCCAGCGATTGATCCAGTGTCATCATCCCGTGGCGCTGGCCGGTCTCGACGATGGAGTTGATCTGATAGGTCTTGTTTTCTCGGATCAGGTTGCGCACCGGTGCAATGCCGACCAGCGTTTCAAAAGCCGCCACTCGGCCATTGCCATCCATCTGCTTGATCAAAGTCTGGGAGATGACACCAACCAGATTCACCGACATCTGCATTCGGACCTGTTGCTGCTGGTGGGTTGGAAACACATCAATCACTCGGTCAACCGTCTGAACGGCATCGGTGGTGTGCAGCGTTCCGAAGACCAAGTGGCCGGTTTCGGCTGCTGTAATGGCAAGGTGAATTGTCTCCAGGTCGCGCATCTCACCGATCAATATCACGTCAGGATCCTGCCTCAAAACAAACTTCAGCGCATTGGCGAAAGAGAGCGTATCGTTATCCAGCTCGCGTTGGTTGATGAGGGACACGTCATCCTCGTGAATAAACTCCAAAGGGTCCTCCACCGTCACGATGTGAAGGGGGTAGTTGTGGTTGATATAGTCAATCATGGCGGCCTGGGTCGTGGATTTACCGGAGCCGGCCGGTCCGGTCACCAGCACCAGACCGCGTGGGCGCTCGGCGAAGTAGCGGCAAACCGGCGGCAATCCCAGCTCTTCCATCGTGCTGATGTGAAGAGGGATCACGCGATAGGCGACCTGAACGGCGCCCCGCTGCTGGTAGATATTTCCTCGAAAGCGGGCCAGCCCCGGTATCTCATAGGCGAAATCCAACTCCAAATCCTCTTCGAATCGGGCTCGCTGAATATCGCTCAAAACGCTCATCGCCAGGTATTTCGTCTGCTCCTCATTGAGTGGATCCATATCCAAAGGCAGCAGGTCGCCGTGGATTCGTATCAGAGGAGGGCTGTCCACCTTGATATGCAGGTCGGATGCCTGGTAGTGAACGGTGGTTTGCAGCAGTTGGTCAATGGTTACCAGCACGTCAACTATCCTCCCGTCCCCGGCGCGGGGGCTCGCTCAACATGGCGCTCATAGCGATCTTGAAATTCGCCGGGGTTCGATGATTTAACCAGCGCGTCCTCAAACAGCACCATGCCCTTTCGAACGAGGTCCAGCAGATGTCCATCGAGCGTCTGCATGCCGAACTGGCGTCCGGTTTGAATGTCGGTGTACATCTGGTAGGTCTTTCCTTCTCGGATCAACGTGCGAATGGCAGGGGTGCAGATCATAATTTCAAATGCAGCAAGCCGCCCGCTCCCATCCGCACGCGGGAGCAGTGTTTGAGAGACAACCGCCTGCAGAGTGGTGGAAAGTTGCATCCGAATCTGCTGCTGTTGATCCGGTTCAAACACATCAATGATCCGGTCAACCGTTTGGGGTGCATCGGTGGTGTGAAGGGTGGCGAAAACAAGGTGCCCGGTTTCAGCCGCGGTGATGGCCAGCCGGATCGTCTCGAGATCACGCATTTCACCCACCAGGATGACGTCCGGGTTTTGCCGCATTACGTGTTTGAGGGCAGATGCAAAGGAATGAGTATCCACGCCCAATTCACGCTGGTTGACGGTCGCCAGTTTATCCGAGTGCATGTATTCGATGGGGTCTTCAATCGTTATGATGTGGCAACGGCGTTGTTCGTTGATATGATCAATCAGGGCTGCCAGTGTGGTGGATTTGCCGGAGCCGGTCGGCCCAGTGACCAAGATCAAGCCGCGGGGTAAAAGGGCTAATTCCTTCGTAATTTGAGGCAGCATCAGCTCATCAATGGTGCGAATGCGGAACGGGATCACCCGCAGCACCGCTCCAATGTGTTGCTGCTGCCGGAATAGGTTAATTCGGAATCGGGACAGTCCGGGCACCGAATAAGAGAGGTCGAGCTCCATATTTTGCTCATAGCGGACCTTCCTCTCGTCATTGAGCAAGCTGTAGACCAGGTCATACATATCGCGATCGGTGAGCTTTGGCCCGTCCAGCCTCATCAGTTGGCCTTGAATGCGCATAATCGGCGGCTCATCAACCTTCAGGTGAAGATCGGTACCGTCCCGGGCCACCAGTTGCCGTAGCAAATCATCAATTTGGTAAGTAATTTCGGTTGCCATCGTCTTTAATTGACAGAATTAAATCTTGGTACGCTTTATTTTAGCACCATCGTCAATTGTAATTACGATTGATATCGTTATCCGGCTGGCCGATTGCCGATATGCTTTCAATTATTATAGATGAACCACTGGATTAGGCGGTTCAAGAAGCGGTGCGAGCTTGCTTTTTTGTCACCTTCTCAGCAACTGCCGAAGTTCCGAGTAGTTGCCGGCGTTATGCAGCGCGTCTTCCTCCGTGATGAGACCGGCCTTCGCGAACTTCACCAAGCACTGGTTCATGGTCTGCATTCCCCAGTAAGCCTCCAATCCGGCCTGGCGTATTGCGCCGTAAATGTCATCCGATCGGCCTTCCTCCAGCATTTTAGCGATGGTCGGCGTTACCAGCATCACTTCCAGCGCGGCCAATCGCCCGGTTGCATCCAGGTTTGGAATGAGCTTCTGAGATACCACCCCGCGCAGGGATGTGGATAACCTCAGCCAGAGCATGGGGCGCTCGTGAGGTTGAAACATGTTCGCCAGGCGGTCCAACGTTTCAGCGGCGCTGGCGGTGTGCAGGGTAGCGAAGACGAGGTGACCGGTTTCCGCCGCCTGCAACGCCACATTCATGGTCTCCAAATCGCGCATCTCACCAATCAGGATGATGTCTGGCGTCTGCCTCAAAACGTGCCGCAGCGCATCTTGGAATGAATCGGTATCAATGCCCACTTCACGCTGGCTGACGATCGCCATCTTGTCGCGATGTACGTACTCGATGGGATCCTCGATGGTGATTATATTGACCCGTCGGGTTTCGTTAATCATATTGACTAATGAAGCCAAGGTGGTTGACTTTCCGCACCCGGTGGGTCCGGTTACCAGAACCAGGCCGTCTCGATGTTTGGTCATGTCAGCCAGTGTTTCCGGCAGTCCAAGATCAGCCAGCGAAGGAATTTCAATCGGAATTAACCGGCAAAACATGGCGACCGTACCCCGTTGCTGCATAATGCTGCCCCGAATACGGCTCACACCCTCGATCGTGAAGGCCAGGTCCATTTCATGGTGGGCATCAAAGAATTCCATCTGGTGCGGATCCATCTTACTGTACGCCATGCGGCGGGTATCTTCCGCCGTCAGGGGCGGCAAACTATCATCCAAGGTGGTTACCCGCCCGTTCAGTCGAGCGTTGGGTGTGACCCCCGCCTTAATAAAAAGGTCGGAACATTTTAATTCCGCACACCTGGTCAGCAGTTCATCAAGTTCAATCACTGGTTTAACCCTTTCTTCCAGCTACAATCCTTAGGAGGCTCCGGCAAAGCTAACGCTTTCTGGAGTGATCCCACCGTTGCGTGACGGTGGTTTGCGCTCCGGCATCGGTTCTACCTCTCAGTGCCGAAAACCTCCGTGTTATGATATACCCACCAAATCCGGCGATAAGTCCGGCGGCTAGAATCCAATATAGTGAAGAGAGGGAATCTTTGGCTTCCCTCGGTTTTGGTGGCGGAGGTGCAGATACAATCGGCTGAAACAGGGGCAGCGATGGGATCGCTGCCCCCGGGCGTTCAAGCTGAATGCGATAACGAAATACCCCACCTGACGCCTGAACCAACGCGATGATAATATCAGGATTTGAAAATTGCCGTAGTCCATTGAATTGTGGGTAATTTCCAATTAGAAACGAGATTTCCTGCCGCTTGAATCGGCTAAATGCACGAATAAGCGGTTCGATCCATATTCCTCCATGGACCACCAGATATCCCGATACGAAAAATTGTACGATCGAATCACGTCCCCCTTGCGGGCCGGAGAGAACCATGCTTCGGATACTGGAAACCTGTAAATCCATCTGAGACAGCGACTTTACGGCTTGGAACAGCATCGCCGTTTGATTGTTATGCGGCGATGCTGCAACCACCTGGTAATTTTGCGCCCCTAACGGCTTAATTAGTATGATAACATCCGGTCGCCATCCGGGGGAGTACAGGGCTCCCGGCGCGGCTTGCGCTCCACTGGCTGCCGGATGCACTAAACCGATGATCAAGAAGAGAAACAGCCAATCGCTTTTCGCCAAGTTTAAGATCCTGGACGATCGTGCCATTGATTATGAGCCATTCGGCTGGCCGCAGCAGCAAGGCAAGCCGCGATCGCTCCTTTTACGATATCCAATCCAATAAACGGTAAAACGCCCCATATCAGCGCCATCCATGCGTCTTGCCGGGTTATCGCCGACAGCCAGAGGCAGCCGATGCTGTAATTTACGATTAAACCAACCATAGCCGCCAGCCCAAACGAGCGCACATCCTCACGGCCGAGCGTTTGAACCACTTTTCCGGTTAATGCGGCTGCCAGCGGGAAGCTGATTAAATAGCCGGCCGTTGGTGAGAGGAAGTAGGCGATGCCGCCGCCATGGGCAAATACAGGAAATCCAATCGCCCCTAAACATAGATACTCCAGCATGGCCGCCATTCCCAGCCCGGGACCAAGGAGCATGCCCGCCAATAGTGCCACAAAAGTTTGAAATGTGATGGGAACCGGGGTAAAGGGCAGAGCGATCTGCACTCGTGCTGCCACTGACATGATTACCGCAAAGGAGAGCGAAAGCACAATCCTCCCCGTCACGCTCGTCAAGCTGCGGCGATGGGCAAGGGGACAGCGCGCGAGTGATCTCACTCTGTCCTGATTTGGGCGTAAGGATTGACGCGCAGGGTCGTTTCTACGTCTCAATCACTGGCTCCTTGTAGTTATCCATAAGAGATTATTCCACCTTAAAACATGGTTTGCGAACATTCACGACGAGACGATTCGAGCTAAGAGCGGTTTATGCATCGAGATGGAACATAGCGACGCCTTTGAGATGGCGGGAAAGGAATTCGATGAAGCATTGAGGTGAGAGGATTTTTATTAACCATTTATGATTTGAGGATATTTACCGGATTCTGGCGTTCATAACGCCCCCATCATTATTTAACGCGCCCGCATTCTTAATGATTAAACTGGGTCGGCTTATTGCCAACAATACAAAAGACTGGTGGAGCTGAGGGGATTCGAACCCCTGACCTTCTCAATGCCATTGAGACGCGCTCCCAACTGCGCTACAGCCCCCTTGCATTTAAACCTTTGTCGTATGTTCTCTCGGTGCACCGAATCTCATTATACATCAACCCGCCTCGGTTTGCAATCGCCGGGAAAGAGTTCAGTTTTGTGGGAATGATTTGTGACAGCATTGGTCGCCCCCCATCCCAGCCTTCCCCCTCGCAACCGTTCCGTGCTCCTTCCCCCAGAAGAGCGAAGGAGTCATTGCGAGCGAAGCGAAGCAATCTCATTCCCCAGTCTCTCCCTAGTACTGCAATGTTATCGGGGAATCAATCTACTAGCCTGCGAGCCACCTCTGAGCCGCGAGCGTGAGCGAGCGTACACACTGACTGTTTATGCCTAACGATAATCCCATTCTCGTTCTCCACGATCATATCAGGGCCGGGGCCGAATGCAGTCAGTAAACCCGCTGCTTTTTTGATAGCGAAGTTGGCGGGAGCGTGTGGGAATCGAACCCACCAAGGACGAGTCTCCTCGCCCCTCGCACGGTTTTGAAGACCGGGAGAGCCACCAGACCCCAACCGCCCCCATCTTACAATCTCCTCATCCCGTTCTCACCCCTAAACTCCTTCCCCCTCTTAGAGGGAAGGGCGGGATGGGGGTCAAGACATACCGCCCTGCAACGCCTGCCTAAATTGCCCAGCGAACTGAACTCATTCAATCCGAATAGCGGCTTGGCGCGGCGCCTCAACCTCACCAATGACGACTGCCCACTCCACCCCATTCTTTTCCAGCTCGTCCATCAATAGGGGTGCCGCCTTCGGCTCAACAAAGATAGCCAATCCTCCTGAAGTTTGAGGATCGTAAAAGAGGTTGACTACGTCGTTCCTATCGGTGGATGAAAATTGAACATTGCCTTCCAGGTACTCCCGATTTGAAAGCTCCCCTCCAGTCGCATATCCTTCGTGCCAGAGACGCATCGCCTCCGGTAAGACCGGCACCTTTGAAGCATCAATGGCGATGCTGACCGAACTAGCCCGGGCGACATTATAGAGGTGCCCCAGTAATCCAAAGCCCGTGATATCGGTGATCGCGTGGACCCCCTCCGCTCCCACACCAATCACATCCACCGCCAGCGCGGCGCTCCGGTTCAGCTTCTCCATAATTCGATAGGCGGTCTCCATCGCGTCGGCCGGGCAGGCATCCATCTTGGCTGCGGTGGTGATGACGCCGGTGCCGATCGGCTTGGTTAAAATGATGGTGTCGCCCGGCCGAGCGCCCGCGTTGGTGGCTATACGATCGGGGTGCACCAGACCGGTAACGGCCAGCCCGTATTTCGGTTCCGTATCCTCAACCGTATGCCCGCCAACCAGCACCGCGCCGGCTTCGAGCACCGCGTCGGCACCGCCCCGCAATATCGCCAGCAGCTCCTCATTCCCCCGGTCACTTAAGGGAAAGGCAACCACATTCATCGCCGTCAACGGTTTTGCTGCCATCGCATAGACGTCGGAGAGCGCATTGGTGGCTGCAATCCGGCCGAATCGGTAGGGATCATCCACAATGGGGGCAAAAAAGTCCAGCGTTTGAACTAGCGCCCGATCCGAGTCGAGACGAACCACTCCGGCATCGTCGGCGGTTCCGATACCGACCAACAGTCCGTTTATCAATTCGCTTGGAAGCTCCCGCAAAACCTGCGCGAGCTGGCCGGGGCCAATTTTAGACGCTCAACCGGCGCATCGTGCAAGGTGCGTCAGCCGTTTCCGCTGATCCATCGTGATCCTTTCACCAAGGGATAGATGCTGTGCGTGGATATTCAGAAAGAGTTCAGTTCTCTGGGCAATTTAGGCAGAAGTCCCTCACTCCCTGTCTGCCGCCAGGCAGGCAACTCTTTTCCCAATCCTGTGAGAATGCTGGGGAATGAGATTGCTTCGCTTCGCTCGCACTGACACCCTCCTCCCTCCGTGGGGGAGGGTTAGGGTGGGGGTGACTCCCGATGCTGCCATAATCATCCCAAGAGAAGTGAACTCTCACGTGTCTATTATTTAATATCCCCATTAATATCACATCCGATTTTCATTATTATACTTCACCGTTGGCGCCGGCGTCTCGTAACGCCTCGGCCAGCAGGGTAACCTCGTCGCCCGATACCGTCCGCATATCGAGCCACAGCCGATCCTCCTTGATATAACCGACGACGGGCGGCGATCCGGTTCGTAACTTTTGAGCCAAAAGTTCGATCTTGCCGCGATCATCCGATATGGCAACCGCGACACTGGCTATGGTTTGCCCCGGCAGCGATCCGCCGCCGACCTCCGACTGAGAAGCGATGATTTCAAGCCGATACCGGTCCGGAAGCTCATTTTTCATCAATTTAACTAATCTCTGCGCCTGCCTTTTCAGTTCAGCCAAAGGGCGGCCCAATCTCCATAAGGTGGGTATCTCTGACCCAGCGCGTTCCGGATTCAGGTAAAGCTGGAGCACCGTCTCCAGTAACGCCAGAGTAATCTTGTCCACTCGCATTGCACGGGCAAGCGGATGCGAAATCAACTGAGAAACGAGAGGCCGGTTTCCAACCACGATGCCAGCCTGGGGACCGCCCAGCATCTTGTCGCCGCTGAAGGTTACCAGATCAGCACCGGAGGCCAGTGACTGTTGCACGGTAACGGCAGGCTCCAATCCGGTGTTGCTGCAGTCCACCAACGCGCCGCTGCCCAGATCGTCCACTAAGATCAGACCATGCTGCCGGCAAAATTCGGCAAGCTCGGTATTGGTGGCCTCCTCGGTAAAACCGATCATTCGGAAGTTGCTGGGGTGGCAGCGCAAGATGATGGCGGTCCGGTCATTGAGTGCATTGGCGTAATCGGTGAGGCGTGTCCGGTTGGTTGTTCCCACCTCAACCAGTGTGGCTCCGCTGGTTCGAATAAGGTCGGGCAGCCGAAAACTGCCGCCGATCTCAACCAGTTCACCTCGTGAGACGATCACCTCTTTACCGGCGCCCAGTGCGGTCATTACAATCAGCACCGCCGCTGCGTTATTGTTGAAAACAGCGGCCGATTCGGCGCCGGTCAACTCACTCAGCAACGATTGGAGATGGGCCTGGCGGTCGCCCCGGTTCCCGGTCTCCAGCATGATTTCCAGATTGCAGTGACCGGTTGCGATCCGAACGGCGTTTTCGATGGCGGCCTTCGGCAACACCGCCCTGCCCAAACCGGTGTGAAGGATGATGCCGGTTGCATTGATGACCGGCTTAATGGATTGATCAATTCGGTTGCGCATGTTCATCGCTACGCTTGCGGCGATATTTTCAACTGAAATTTGATAAGAATCGGAACCGTTTGGAAGTTGGACGCGCAATCGGCTCAACTCTTCACGAATTGCCTTCAGTATCAGCGGCCTGCCCTCCGATTCGATGAGCGATTTGATCGCTGAAGTTTCCAAAAGGCGTGAGACGGATGGCAATTGGCGGCGGTGATCGCTTTGAGCTTCCTTAGTCATTCCATTCCGATCCATAATGGTGGACTTCTTAGAAATGCAACTCTTCCGAAAGTGAATTGTACCACAGGCGATTACCGAGGAGTGGGGTATTGTTGCGATGGTCAGGGCGTGAGGGTGCTATAATGAGAATGGTTAAGGCGAGGATCATTTCCATCTCCAGGCAATAAGAGCGTTTATCAGAGCATTTGCAGCTCGGATAGTCATCGGCGAGTTGGATTTTTATTTAAAAGGTTCAATCGGGCACAACCATCGCATCGGCATCATTTCCCAAGTAAAACCGTAATAGGTTGCGTCACTCATCGAAGGAGGAGCAGTCTCTGACAACCCGCAAGTTATTGATAATCCTTACCCTACCAATGATTTTGTTGTCATCTGCTAATGCGTTCGGTCAGCCCACATCCAGCGGTGTGAAGATTGTCTCCTTTGCAGCCAAGCATGGGTACGTTATCGGCACGGATGACACGGAGCTGATTGCAACCATACAAAATAGTGGACCTCAACCACTATCTCCAAATACCATCATTGCTAGATTGTACAACCTTACGGGACTGGATTACTCACATGGAGATACCGGTCCCGATTTACCAGCCTTGGCGCCCAATCAAACGGTGACCTTTCACTATTGGGTACAACCAAACGGCGCCCGCTCACCCCTGGTTACCTCGTTGAACCTAATTCAAAACGGCGCCCCGATCCAAACCCGGGTTCTCGTGCTCCAGCATCTCAGCGCAGCCCCACCGGCTTTACCAACCACCGTACCTCCCAAGCCGCTGGTCCGGATCAGCCATCGCACCGCCTACCTGGAAAATAATCGAATCGGAGCGGTCATTTTTCATACCTCCTCCGACGTCGCCGGTCTTTCCTTATGTGCCAATGCAAACGGCGCTTGGCGGTTGGTTGGGACCTCAATCCCATTGGGCCGGGTCCTCAGCGGAGGGGTGGGTGCACGCTCGTGGTGGGACGATTTCAACCTCAAGCGTATCATGCCGTTCCATGATAATAAAACGGTTGGTCTGGTATTAAACGGTATGATGGGGTTGCGCTGGACCGCCGATCTGACTCTGACGCTTACTGCCGGTTCATCCGTCATTTCAGTAAAGCTGATATTATCTCCACTGGAGGATATGGCACTGGAAAAAGTGGAGTTGTTGCCGCTGCTGGCCGGGGATCGAAGCTACGGGTCCACTGTGTCCGAACTGGTACCTCCTCAAGCTTTATCAGATGGGCTGTTAATGGCCTGCCGCTGGCGGGATATCACTTCGGGCATTATCTGGCGCCTGCCCGTAATTGATTCGAGCTCCCAATCAATCAGGCCAAGCTGGCAAATCAGCCTCATTCCATCACCGGTCGGCACTGATTTCAACCGACTGGCAGCAATAGCAACGACCTCCGAGGATCCAGTCGTTATCAATCGAGGAGATCCAGTTACTGTCTCAACCCGATTGTTTGCCCTTACCAACGCCAAAAACGCCCGATCGGCGCTGTCGGCCTTCATCGGAAATCCGCAGAATGAGAATACTAAATCCAACAAAGATAGCGGAAGTGTGCCTTTACAAGCCAATCCGCTTCGGATAAAATAGGGGCGTTATATTATTTTCAACATCCTCCTATATGCAACGCTGAGCGACTAATGACCGCCCGCATATAGGGTTTGTACCGTTTCGACGAAAGGGTGTTCATTCGCGCCGGTATGTCCCACCGAAACTTTGTTCATCTCCATACCCATTCCGAATACAGTCTGCTGGACGGCGCAGCGCGACTCGATCTGTTGATCAACCGAGCGGCCGAGCTTGAGATGCCGGCTCTGGCCTTGACCGACCATGGGATGATGTACGGCTCGCTCGATTTTTACGTGAAATGTCAGAGCAAGGGAATCAAGCCCATCATCGGGGTGGAGGCGTACGTTACGCCCGGTAACCATACCGAACGACGAGGCGCTGCGAACGAGAAAAACGCCTATCACTTGCTTTTACTGGCCAAAGATGAAACCGGCTATCACAATCTGTTGAAGTTGACCACCATCGCCGCGATCGAAGGGTTTTATTACAAGCCTCGGGTTGACCATAAGCTGTTAAGACAGTATCACGAAGGATTGATTGCAACCAGCGCCTGCCTTGGCGGTGAGGTCTGCACCGCTCTTTTGCAAAACAACTACACGGCCGCCCGCGATACTGCCGTGATGTACAGCGAGATATTCGGTTCTGATAACTACTTTATTGAACTGCAGTACCATACGCTTCCCGAGCAACATAAGTGCAATGAAGGTCTACTGAAAATCGCGGCTGAGCTGCATTTGCCCCTCATCTGTACAAACGACGTTCACTACCTGAATCAAGCGGATGCGGATGCCCATGATGTGTTGCTTTGCATCGGGACCGGCTCCACCGTAAATGAACCGGAGCGCCTGCGGTACGGCTCCAACCACTTTTACCTGAAATCGGCCGAAGAGATGGCCGGTGTCTTCAGGCAACACGGCGATGCAGTGGAGCGCACGGTTGAAATTGCGGATCGCTGCAACTTAAAGCTGGAGTTCGGCCGCCTTCAACTACCCACCCCTGAAATTCCGAACGGTATGGAAGCCCATGAATACCTCATGCAACTGGCTCGGGATGGGATCGCCCAACGGTGTAAGGGATCGCCGTCGGAAGTGGCCTTGCACCGGCTGGACTACGAGCTTTCGGTGATACGGCAGACCGGTTTCAGCCAATATATTCTGATCGTGCGCGATTTCGCCCGTTTCGCCCGTGAGAGGGGCATCTTCTTCGGAGTCCGTGGATCGGCGGCCGGCAGCCTTACCTCATACGCGGTGGGGATCACCGATATTGACCCCCTCGAATACGACCTCACCTTCGAGCGGTTTCTGAATCCGGAGCGGGTTCAGATGCCGGATATTGATATGGATTTTGAGGACTCCCGCCGGGACGAGGTGATCCGATACGTTACCGAAAAATACGGTGAGGATCACGTCGCTCAAATTACCACCTTCGGCACTCTTCAGGCGAAAGCGGCGGTGCGGGATTCCGGCCGTGCGCTGGCCGTGCCGATCCCTGAAGTAGATCGCATCTGTAAATTGATCCCGTCTCAACTCGGCATCACCATCAGTGATGCGCTGGAACAGAGCACCGAGCTGAAAGAGCTGTATCGCAGCGACGGAAATGCCCGCCAGCTCCTGGATACCGCCCGCCGGCTTGAAGGAATCTCCCGTCACGCCTCGGTTCATGCGGCCGGCGTCGTGATTTCACGCGATCCGCTGGTTAACCACGTGCCGCTCAGCCGCTCGGCCGACGGCGGCCTGGTGACGCAATATCCGGCCGGCGCGCTGGAGCAGATCGGACTGCTGAAAATGGACTTTCTGGGGTTGATAAACCTCTCCATCATAAGCCGTGCTTTGCAAAATATCGAAAAATTCAGGCAGGTCAATCTCGATCTGGGCTTGCTTCCGCTCGACGATAAGAGGACGTTCGAGATGCTGGGCCAGGGCGAGACGACCGGTGTATTTCAACTCGAGAGTGCCGGCATGAGGCGCTACATTCAGAGCCTCAAGCCAAATTCGATCCGTGATCTGGCCGCAATGGTCGCCCTCTATCGCCCCGGCCCGATGGCCCACATCCCAACCTTCATCCGCGCCAAACATGGGCTCGATCCGATCAGATGTCCGCACGATTTGCTGAAGCCGATTCTGGAGGAGACCTATGGGGTTATCGTTTACCAGGATCAGGTGCTTCGAATCGTGCAGGCCATCGCCGGGTATACGCTCGGTCAAGCCGATATTTTACGCCGGGCGATGGGCAAAAAGAAAAGGGAGACGATGGCTCAGGAGCGAGCCAACTTCGTGGATGGGGCGGCTAAGAACGGCATCAACGCAAAAAAGGCGAATGAGATTTTTGACCTGATTGAGCCTTTCGCCGGGTATGCGTTCAATAAAGCCCATTCGGTTTGCTATGCGCTGCTGGCTTACCAAACGGCCTACTTGAAAGCAAACTATCCGGTGGAATATATGGCCGCCTTGATGGCCTGCTTCAGTGACCGAACCGATAAACTGACCGGCGCCATTGAGGAATGCCAGCGGTTAAAGATCGAGGTGCTGCCGCCCGACATCAATCGAAGCGGCGCCGATTTTGAGGTGGAGGGAAAATCAATCCGTTTCGGCCTCAGTGCGATTAAGAACGTAGGCCGGGCGGCGGTTGAAATAATCCTGGCCGCCCGCTCCGAGAGCGGCGATTTCACCTCGTTCTCCGATTTCGTGAGCCGTACTGCTGCCCACGGCGGCATCAATCGCTCGGTCATCGAAGCGTTAATTCGATGCGGCGCGTTTCGTTCGATTCATCCCAATCGAAAATCGCTCCTGAATTCACTGGACAACGAATTAAGCCGGGTGTCACGGGAGCAACGGAATCGACGAGCTGGACAGTCCCCGTTGTTCGGCGGTGAGCAAATCCAAACTGTCAACGAAAGTACTATGCCGAATGAGGCAACAGACTACAATCATGCCGAGATGCTGGCGTTTGAGAGGGAGCTTTTGGGCCTCTACATCTCGGATCATCCACTGAAGCACGTACCGCCTCAGATGCTGAAGCAGGCTAATACGACGATTGCCGAATTAAAAGAGAAGGCCGACCACGACGAGGTCTCCTTGATTTGCATTGTGACGCAAGTCAAACCGTTCACAACTAAACGAACCCATGAAAAGATGGTCTTTTTGACGGTTGAGGATTTGTCCGATTCGGTACGGGTTACCGTTTTTCCGACCGTTTATCGTGAATGCAGCAAGTGGCTGACGCTGGATCGGGTCATACTGTTAAAGGGAAAGGTCAGCTACCGGGAGAGTTCGGTTGCTCGCGGACGAAAGGTCAACGGGGATTCCGGCGAGGGTAATGAGGAGGGAAATGGGTTTGCCGCTGAGGTGGAGATTTTGGCGGATGAGATCAATCAGGTGGATACCACCTCCAAATCAAATAGTAATTCCAACGGCAAGCGAATCCTTCACATCCGCATTAATGAGATGCACCGCCCCAAGCTGCGACTTTTACGAGGGGCGCTGGAGCGATATCCAGGCGATGGCCGCGTTTGGATACACCTCGCCAGCGATAAAGGGGAATCGGTGGTGGAGGCCGGCAGGGGCGTTGATTTGAAACAGCCAATCCAGGAGACAGTCAATCAAATACTAGGCGGCGACTTCGGTTGGATTGAGTAGGCCAATCCACATTAGTCTCAGCAACCGCTAGCGACTTCCTGGGTGAGACGACATTATCAATCACAAAGGGTATATTCGGTCGCTGAACAGGGCTTCACGTTGCGCATCTTAATTTGCCCCAACGCATTCAAAGGGTCGCTCAGTGCGAGCCGAGCAGCACGCATCATATCGGATGCCATTGCAGCCGTAATTCCCGGGGCCGACCTGGACATCTGCCCGCTCGCGGACGGGGGAGACGGGACCCTCGAAACGCTGGTCACCGCGACCGGCGGAACCGTTCGACCGGTGCCCGTTCATGACGCCTTGATGCGCCCGATTCAGGCGGAATGGGGTTTGCTCGGCGATCAGCGAACCGCGGTGATCGAGATGGCGAGGGCTGCCGGACTGGCTCAGCTTAATTCAAACGAGCTGGCACCCGATAAAGCGACCACTTATGGAGTTGGTGAGCTGATCAAGCAAGCAGCAGCCACCGGATGCAGCCGGATGATCATCGGTATCGGCGGCAGCGCGACGAATGACGGCGGCTCGGGTGCTCTATCGGCATTAGGCGCGCGGTTCCTGGATGGCGATGGCCGTGTGCTGGAGCAGGGCGGCTTGGCGCTACAAAAATTGTACGAGGTGGATATTTCCGGGCTGGAGCCGTACCGTCATCTCAAATTGATGGTGGCATGTGATGTGACCAATCCTTTGCTGGGCGCTGAAGGAGCGAGCGTGGTATACGGTCCACAAAAGGGCGCCGGTTCCGAGATGATCGAGAAATTGGACGCGGCACTGCAGCGCTTCGCTGAGGTAACGGCTCGGATTACCGGTTTCGATATGGCTTCCTTGCCGGGAGCCGGTGCGGCCGGCGGACTGGGTGCTGGACTCGCCGCCTATCTGGGTGCCGGCCTGGAACCGGGCTGGCAGGTCGTGGCGCGCGCCGTTCAGCTTGAAAAGCGAATGGCGAAAAGCGATCTGGTCATCACCGGTGAAGGCAAGATTGACCTTCAATCGGGTTTCGGCAAGGTGGTTGGAGCGGTCGGCCGACTCGCCCTCTCCGTTGGAAGGCCGGTCATTGCGCTCAGCGGTGTGGTTGACGTTGATATCGAGACGTTGAATCGCTGGGGCATTGCGGCGGCCTTCTCCATCATGCACGTCCCCTATTCTCTGCCTGAAGCTATGGCCAATGCGGAAACACTACTATCCGCCGCTTCAAGAAATATGGCTCAGGCGCTGCGGCTGGGCCACGAGATCGGACCCTCGCTCGAAAATCCATTGCTCTGACGGTATTGACCCGCATGGCTGGAGTTGTGTAAATGCCGCAAGAAGCTGGCGAAGCGCGTTACATCATGGCTCATTGCGAGCGATAACAGCCATCCAAATACGAGCGTGTATGCGATGTAAAGCTGCCATTTACGAGTCGACCGCTGTTTCCCGGTTTCAAATTCGGCCACCACTTCTGGGTGCCGAAACCAGATCAGAGAAATGACGCTTAAAGCCGAAAGCGCCACCCCGAATAACATCCCTCGTCCGTAAACATGAAACGAGCTTGGCAGCCATGGAACGGCCGAAATAGAAATGTTGGCTACCGCGTCGGCAACCAGTAACATCGCAAATAGGAGCTGCAGAATGTTGGCCAAGGCCAAACCTTGTAGCGAAATCCGACCCCACCGTTTCCGTTCGATGACCGCCCACGCAATTAAACACGAGAGAATCAGGGACCACCACAACGCCGGATCATTCGACATCCAACCGTATTCCATCGCGCGAACCGCTGAATAGATGGCCAGCACCATCCAGCAGCATCCCAATATCGTAGTTAGCGACGTGCGCAATTGTAATTTTAATCCATTCGTTGGTGCCATCACGAGCGTGCACCTCCACGCTTTCTGATTTAAAATAAATGTCGACAGCTTTCTGCCGACCGGCGAAAGCGCTTCGGCCCACATCGTTTCCCGGCAAATTGTACAAAAACGCGCTAGCTCGGTCGTAAATCACTTTATATTTACGAGATAATGGTTGCGGATTCCTTCATTCATTTAACCTCATGTTGCTGCTGGAATGGATAGAATATCTTGATTGGCAAGAGTTCAGTTTTGTGGGTAATTTAGGCGGGTGTTACAGGGCGGTGTGTCTTGACCCCCATCCCAGCCTTCCCCCTAAGAGGGGGAAGGAGCACGGAACGGTTGCGAGGGGGAAGAGTAGGACAAGTTTAAGGTGGAAGGCCAGGATGTGGTGCGACGTAGTAATCGTCAAGACCCAGTCCGGATCCCCTCCCCCGTTGACGGGGGAGGGGATCCGGACTGGGGGGGGGCAAGATAAAAGCGCCGCCGCTAAACTCCTTCTCCCTCCCCGCTTGCGGGGAGGGATGGGGTGGGGTGGGCGACAAATGCTGCAAGAAAACATTCCCCGAAAATTGAACTCTTACTGCGCCACACTCGTGTTGCACTGCTCACATCGGCTCTATTCTCGGCCTCAACGGGGATCGCCCTGAAATAAACCGTTTGCCCCTAGCCGGAGCAGCAGGTCACGAGCTGTATCCGTGTGTCCCGGATGCGGCGTGAAAGCGTTTCGGTGAGCGCTCGGAATATCGCCATTCCCAGCTTGGGACGCTCCTCACAGAGCGCCAGCAACTTTTTGCCGTCAATCGCTACGACGGATGAATCCACCACTGCGGTACCGGATGCGAAGTGGGTGTAGGGTGGGAGCATCGTCGCCCAGGCAAAGCAGCCGCCCGTATCAACGGTCGAAACGGTCACCTCTTTGCCGGGAAGTGCAGTAAGCCCTATCGCAACCTTACCATGTAGTACGAAGTAGAGGCGATCCGCATTAGAGTCTTCCAGAAAGATGTATTCTCCAGCCGGGTAACGCTCAATCTGGCTGATGCGGGCGATCGCCGCCAGATCCTCCGGCGTCAGCGAATCGGCTATCTCGGTGGATTTCAAGTCCTCAACGTCTATCATAGCATTCTCCTTATGATATCACGTCGCCCAGCTCGCACTCGGCAACCTCGATTGCAAGCTGGGCGACCATCTCAACTGAATTGGAAACTCGTTCAGACAATTGGTGCTGTTTATTGTATTGCTCCGGCTCGACCCCAATGATATGAATGGGCGGTAGGGTATGAAGAACCGAGCCGAGCTGGATTGCCTCCCAAAGCCCCAGGTCATGGACTGAAAAGGCCTGCTCGTCGGCCAGGCGCGTCACCTCTTCCGGCCTCACCCGATGGATCGTGCCGGGCGGAAGCCCCATCCGGGCCGCGTCCACCACCACCGCCACATCGTAGCGCTGAAACAGGTAAAAGAGGTCCACGCCGCAGGTGCCGCCGTCCACCAGCTCGATCTCCTCCGGTAGGCCACGATCGCGAAGCTCCTCGATCACCCGGATTCCGACTCCGTCATCGCCCAGCAGGGTGTTGCCGATGCCGATAATGCCGATGCGAGGTCTCATGATTGCTCTCCTTCCGACTTGCCCACGAATTTCACATCCAGCATATGGGCCGAGCATGAAATACAGGGATCGTACGCGCGAACCAGCATTTCCAGATTTTGCGCGATTTCCGCTTCCGGTTTATCCAGGATTTGCGGGACTAAAAAGCGCATGTCCGCCTCAATATTAGCGACGTTCTGGCCGGTTGGGATGATGCAGTTGGCCCGCGTGATCCGGCCGTCCGCGTACTGGTAATCATGGTACAGGATTCCGCGGGGGACCTCCACCGCGCCAATGCCCTGCCCGTCCAGGCGCGCCGACTGAACCAGCGGCTCCGGTTGAACGCCCCGGCCGATCAGCTCGTCAATCAGGGCAATCCCATCCGCCACCGCGTGGGCGCATTCCACCACCTGGGCGGCGGTGGTCATAAAGGGGTTAAAGCAGGGAACCGGCAGAGACATTTCGTCCGCGATCTCCTTCGCAAAGGGGTTCAGCCGATCAAAATTGTTATTATAACGGGCCAGCGCGCCCACCGCAAATGAATCGCGGTTGGCGTGCGCGTGCTTGGCGGTGGAACGCTGAACGACCTGCTCATTGGTCAGCCGCCGGTAATGTGAAACCGGGTGGATACCGGTATCGGAGGAGTAGAGCTCTCCATCGTAAAAGGCATACTCATCCGGGCGCTTGAGCGATATGTATTCGGTCTCGCGCTCGAATTTGGGGATATCGAGCGTCGCGAAGAGCTCCGCGGTGGCAACCATATCGGCCATCGCCGCTTCCAATCGCGCACGCACCTCCTGCAGCCCGGCGATGGTAGGAACGGACGTAAAACCGCCCGGCATCATCGCCACCGGATGAACGCTGCGTCCCCCGATCAAGTCACAGAGGTCGTTGGCTAATTTTTTCAATCGAAGCGCGCGGAGCACTACATCGGTGTGGGTTCGTGCCAGCGGAATCACGCTGGGAGCGCCCAGAAAATCGGGGGCCGCCAGAAAGTAGATGTGCAGAATGTGGCTTTGTAGGGTTTCACCGTGCAGGATCAACTTGCGAAGGAGCAGGGTTTGTTCGGTCGGCTCAATGCCCAGCGCGCTTTCGGTCGCCCGGATGGAGGCGGTGGTATGACCGACCGAGCAGATGCCGCAGATTCGGGAGGTGATGTGGGCCGCATCCCGATAGCTTCTGCCCTGCAGCATCACCTCGAAAAAGCGAGGCGATTCGACGATCTCAAGCCGGCACTCCTCGATCTCGCCGTCCCGAACGTTGACGGTGATATTGCCGTGCCCTTCCACCCGCGTAACGTGGTGTATATTAAGCTGAACGGCTCCGTGCATATTTCTTTCCTCCCTTTCTAAATCTGAACCGGAATTAATTGGATTTACGGTATTTTTCAACAACCACTTAATCTCTGTAATCCCCTAAATCTAGGTTCAGACTCTTAGCGCGATGCGGCTCGAGCGGTCAACAGGCTGATCCGCCCATAGTTGTACATCGCATAAAGGTGCTCGATTTCGAGATCGGAGGCGCCGTGATGACGCAACAGTTCGGCCATTCCCTCGATATTGGCATCGGGCAAAATTCCGCGGCACCCCACGCACGGATGCCCATAGGCGGGGCAAATTGCGTTGCAACCTCCCAGCGTGACCGCGCCAAGGCACAGGGTGTTGCGATCCTCCAGTATGCAGACGTTGCCGCGCAACTTACACTCGGTGCAGACCGGGAGCTTGGGAATAATGAAGGGTATGCCGCTGGCGGCCGCCTTCACCAGCCGTATAAACTCACGCCGATCCATCGGACAGCCGTTCAGGTAGTAATCCACTTTAACGAACTCATCAATTCCCTTGGCGTGCCCGGTTTCAACCCAAGCCGCGCGGTCACCGTAGACCATCGCGTTGGCCTCTTCGGGACGAAGGCGGTTGCGGATCGCGTTAATGCCGGCCTGGCTCGAGCAGGAGCCGAACGCAACCAGCACCTTGGCCGTGTTGCGAATCTTTATCAGCTCCGGTATATCGGAGTAGCGGGAGATGCTTCCCTCCACGAATGCGATGTCGTAATTTTCCAGCTTATCGTCAATGGCCTCCCGAAAATTCACGATTTCAATGATATCCAGCAGGCTCAGCAGTTGATCTTCCAGGTTCAAAGCTTGTAGCTGGCAGCCCTCGCAACTGCTGAATGAAAAAAACGCCACTTTTGGTTTCATCCGATGCTCCTTATCCATTAACCGAAGCCAGCCGTCTAGCGGCACTCCATCGCGTTATTTCAATCCGAACGATCTCTATCCTCTTATCCGATATTCAATCGGCTTGCTTTGCTACATTGCCTCCGGCAACTCTCGAATTTCAGCGTAAGAGAGCACCGGGCCCTCTTTGCAGCAGTAGTGGCCGTTAATCAGGCAGTGGCCGCACTTTCCAAGGCCGCACTTCATTCGTCGCTCAAAGGAAAAGAACATCTGAGCGTCCGGCAACTCCAGGTGCTGAAGCTCCCGCAAGACGGGTCGGTACATCACGGGAGGGCCGCAGACGGCGGCGCAGGTATTATGCGGATCCACCTTCACGTAATGGAACAGCGAGGTCACCGGTCCTACATTCCCCCGCCAAGCGCGATTGGCGATATCCACCGTCATCAGGAAATGAATATCGGGACGGCTCGACCAGGAGAGCACTTCGTCCTGAAAGAGCACCTCGCCGGGCCTTTTTGCGCCGAACAGAATCCAAATTTCGCCGTATTGGCTGCGTTGATCCAACAGATACTGAATTAGCGAGCGCATCGGAGCCAATCCGATTCCTCCGGCAATGATCATCACGTCATGGCCCACCATTTTCTCGGTGGAAAATCCGCGCCCATAGGGCCCGCGGATCGGGACGAGCGCCCCGGCATTGAGCTCGTTGATGGCTTGGGTCACCGTGCCGGCCGAGCGGACGCAGAGCTCGAAGCCGCCGATATGGGTGGGCGAAGAGCAGATTGAAATGGGAACTTCGCCGATTCCCAGCATCGAAACCATCACGAACTGGCCCGGTTTGTAGTCCCCGATATCGCCGTTTTGAAAGCGCAGCCGATGAAGCGTATCGGTGGCGGTCAGCGGCGTGCTTTTCAGTATCTGCGCCGTGCGGGGCAGAAATAGGTTCGTCCAATCCTCGTATTCAGTGGTCAATTCTTCTTCAAGTGCGCTGGAACTCATGGCTCTTTGCTCCCAACTGTCTTAATATATCGAGCATCTGAATGTCGGCGATACAGGCTCGACTACACCGCCCGCATCCAACGCATGCAAACAGGTTGTAGCGCTCTTTCGGGTATTTCACTTTGCGGTGCACTCGGTGGCGTTGGCGATCCCGGCGGTCGCGGCGGAAGTTTACGCCACCCGCCACTGCGGCAAATTCGCCCAACTGGCAGGAATCCCACACCCGGTATCGCTCTCCGCCCTGCAGACTCATATCCAGCTCATCCCTGATGTCAAAGCAGTAGCAGGTCGGGCAGACCAGAGTGCAGCTTCCGCAGGCCACACATTTCTTGCCGATTACATCCCACATCGGACTGTGGTAGTTCGCCTCGCAATAGGCGGGCAGCTCCTCAATATTGATGCTCAGGCGGCGATCAAAATTTTTCTTACTATCCGCCAACATCTGGCGCCATTTGACCACGTCTTCATCGCCGGTATGGGGAATGCAGCTCAGGTCATCCACCAGTTTGGCAGCCCGTTCGGTGGCCAGCTCCAGGAAGTAGCGATCGCCGATATCGGTCATCAGAATGTCATAACCGGTATCGGGCGGTTCATTGGTCCCCATGCTCTCGCAAAAGCTCTTATCATCGCAATGCTGCCGGCACCGCAGTCCGATAATGGCGGTGTTGGCGCTGCGTGCCAGGAATTGGGTGTCCGCATTGCCGTCCCTCATTACGGTATTGAGAAAATTGAAGGCGTGGATATCGCAGGTGTGGATGCCGAAAATGATGTGGAGCCGGCGCTCAGGGACCTGGTCGCTGAGAGTGAACTGGTTTGCCACCCGGTCAAACCGAATGAGTGTTTCACGAACGGGCTGCACGCACTGCTTGGGGGGCAAGATAGTGGTTGCATAGTCCAGGCAAACGGTGTCGGGCTGGCTGATCTTCTCGAACTGGTACTGAGGGTGGCTGGCCGATTTGGCTACCGGAGCATGCAGCTCGCCTTTGCCCATTAGCCACTCGACCCAAACGCGAATGTCCTTTTTTAACAGGACCCGGTATTCCATCGCCTCGACCATTTACCGTACCTCCTCTCCGATGCTCGTTCAATTTCTATGATGGGGCATCTGGGGATGCCATTTATCATTCGGTTGATACTTCTTAATACTTCAATGCTTTCGACTCGTATTGTGCTATTTTTCACAACCAATGACAATAGGCCGATTGTCTCAATTTTTCGTGACGATAGTACCGGAATCGATATTCGTAGTTGAAAAATGGAACGGTATCATTCCCTCAAGCGCTGGAAATAACCCGAACGAGCTCAGTTCTCTGGGTGATTTAGGTAGCAGGCCCTCACTCGAACTCTTTTCCCAATCCTGGGAGAGGACAGGGGAACGAGATTGCTTCGCTTCGCTCGCAATGACACCCCCTTGTGAGAGGACGCCCACGCAGGTGCCCCCTCCCCCCTCGCGGTCTATACAGTATACAGCGGGGGAGGGCTGGGGTGGGGGGCGCCCCAATCGTCTATCGAGGGTTATTCTTGGGGGGCGAAGGTCATCCGGAAGAAGCAGGTGCCATCCTCCTGGCTCTGCAGTTTATAGCCATGGCGCAGCGCCATGTCAACCATCCGATAGTTATCCACCTGTACGAAGGCGTCAAAGCCGGCCAGTTGCTTATTCTTCCCCACCTCGGTGAGCTGCTCAAACAACATAGTGCCGACTCCGCGATCTTGCCAGTCATCTCGCACCATCAGCGCTATTTCAGCGTAGCGATTCTCCTCATCTAGATAGTAGCGCGCCTCGCCGACGATCTCCTCCCGCGTTTCATGCTGGTTGACGGCCAGCAGTGCGAACTGGTGCTCGTAGTCCAGGCTGACATACTGCTGCAACTTGCGATGCGGCATTGACTTCAACGATTCCCGGTAGCGGCGATAGACGGTGTCATCGGACAGGGAATAGAAAAACTCCCGCATGGCATCCTCGTCAATTGATTTCACCGGACGGATGAAGATGTTGGTTCCGTCCGGCAGCTTGCCGGCGCGCTCGTACTCCTTGGGGTAGTAGGGTTGCAGCAATCCAAGCGGCGACTGATCGGGCAGCACGTACTTGCGCTTTTTGGCCGCGTCCAGCAGCTCGGAGCGGAAGTCCGGGTGCGCGATGCTGATCAATGCGAGCACCCGCTCTCGGACGCTTTTGCCATGGAGGTAGGCCACGCCCCATTCAGTTGCCACGTAATGGACGTCCGCCCGTGAGGTAACCACCCCGGCGCCTTCCTGGAGATGAGGGACGATGCGGGAGCGCACATCGCCGTTTGAAAACTCGACGGTGGAGTTCAGGGCAATGATCGGCTTGCCCTCCCGACTGCGCGAGGCGCCGCGCACGAAATCCACCTGGCCTCCGAATCCGGAATAGAATCGGTACCCGATCGAATCGGATGAGACCTGACCGGTTAAGTCAACCTCGATCGCGGAGTTGATTGCAACCATTCGGTCGTTTTGCGCGATGACGAAGGGATCGTTCACGTATTCGGTCGGTCGGAACTCCACGAAGGGGTTGTTGTCAATGAAGTCATACAGTTTTCGCGACCCCATACAAAAGGTGACGATCATCTTGCCCGGATGCAGAGTTTTTTTGCGATTGTTGATCACACCCGCTTCCACCAGCGGAATCACCCCGTCGCTGAACATCTCGGTGTGAACGCCAAGGTCGTTTTTTTCGCCCAGATAGGAGATGACGGCGTCGGGGATGGAGCCAATTCCCATTTGAAGCGTTGCCCCATCCGGGATCATATCGGCGATGATGCTGCCAATCCGCTGCGCAATTTCGTTGGTGGGGCGACGGGGCAGCTCCGGAATATCGCGGTCGCTTTCGATGATCGCATGGATCTGGCTCAGGTGGATGATGCTGTCTCCAAGGGTGCGGGGCATCTTGGGGTTTACCTCCGCGATGACGTGGCGGGCGCTTTCGACCGCCGCCTTCACCACGTCCACCGATACGCCCATCGAGCAAAAGCCGTGCTCGTCAGGCGGTGAAAGGTGGACCAGTGCGTAATCAATGGGAAACTGCCCCCGACGGAAAAGGGCCGGCACCTCGGATAAGAAAATCGGCATGTAGTCGGCCCGGCACTCGTTCACCGCCTGACGGACGTTCGCCCCGATAAAGAGAGACCGATGGCGAAAGCTGTCCTGATATTTCGGATCGGTGTAGGGGGCGACGCCCAGTGTCAGCAGGGTGATGATCTCGACATCGGCCAGATTGGGTGCGCGCGCGGTGAGCGCCTCAACCAGCGTCTGGGGGGTGGCGGCGTTGCTGCCGACGAACACGCGCTGCCCGCTTTTGATGGAAGCGACCGCCCGCTCGGCTGAAGTCAGCTTCTGTTGGTAAATTTCGGATGTGCGCATACAGGTGCCTTCCTTATAGGTGTGCCATCATCTGATGGAGAGTGATCTGATTTAGGTTGGAAAGAGTGATTGCAATTGCTTGGAGGAGTATTGGAGTGTGCATCATCCCGTATTGCAAGTGTAACTAAACGCATTAATTTTACTTTTAATTTCGAATGAACCATCATTTCAACAGAATTATACCACGATGGGCATGGGATTTCGTATATTTAGTGATAATTTTCACAGTCCAGATAACGCCCGGCACAACGGCTGAAACGCTAGCTAGAGGGTTCGGAGGGGGATAAGGTATCAAGTGATTGCCGCATTACCAATCGGGGGCCGAAGGGGCTGAATTGCGTCTCCTCCATCTTTTCGGATATAAGAAGGTGCGCATCCAAGTCCACCGCTGTGAAAGCCCCCGTGCCGCAGGCCAGCGAGGCGGCAACCCCGATGCCGATCGTGGATTCCAGCATGCAACCGAGCATCAGTGAGCGGCCGGCTGAGAGGGCGATCGAAATGATCCGGAAGGCGTCACGGATTCCCGATTTCATCAGTTTCACGTTTATTCCCTGCACTTCGGTTTCGCAGACCAACCGCAAGGCATCACTCGGCGTCTTGATCATTTCGTCTGCGTATACCGGATAGGGCGAGCTGCGCGCCACGCGGTCAATGGCGGCCCAATCCTCCTTGGGGGTGGGCTGCTCGATCAGCTCGATCGGCAAGCCTAGATCCGAGGCGCGATGGGTGAGATCAATCGCCTCATCGGGACTGAACGCCTGGTTGGCGTCCAGTCTTAAAAGGGCGTTCGGCGCCGCTTGATGAATCTGGTTCAGCCGCTCGATCTCATCCGAAATGGAACGCAGTCCCATTTTCACCTTCAAGGTATGGAATCCCGATTCCGCCGCCTGTTTGGCCAGCTCCACCACCTCCGGCAATATCGAAATGGTCAAGCTGGTCTCCACCCATTGGCGCGCCCCACCCCAGAGCCGCCAGAGCGGGATGCCGGTTTCGCCGGAAAAGGCGTTCCATAGCGCCATCTCGATTGCCGCTTTGGCTGAAGGGGCGGCGCGTAAAATGTCGGAGAGGCTGTCGGCGATTATCGCCGGCCGCATAACGTCCCGCCCCATTATGGTGCCTCGAACTTCGCCGATTGCGGCTGATACCGTATCAGGCGTTTCTCCGGTGACGTAGGTTACCGGCACCGCTTCACCCCAGTAGCTGTGGCCGTTTGCCAGATCCAGGCAGAGGCGTATTTGAGTTGAGGTGGAGGCGGATCGCTGGGAGATCACAAAGGGGTGGTGTAGTGGCGCCTCGTGCCGTAACGCATTGATATCGGTAATTAAGGTTGGTGGCTGTTCCATTGATCTATTTCCTTCAAGGGATGATCTGTTCGATTAGCCGATTACAATATCCCTGCTATATTTTATAATTCACTCCGTACAACCCCATTTCCTGCCAACAATGCACTCCATGTATCAACCAATTTTGCGCTGACTTTGAATGGATCAGCCCTAAATTTCGTTTTGAATTTTCATGAATTAAACGGCCGGAGATGCAGGTATTTCGCGGCGGCGCGGCCAATTTCATATTAACGAAATCACGGGAGGGTACCGATGAAAATTGGCATCTGCACCTTTACCGACGGCCGCGAGCGGGTCGCCGAGTCGGTTCGAGATATCTGCTTTAACTTTCAACATCGAATTGCGGATTGGTTGCGGAGCGAAGGACATACCGTCGTCGAAGCCGGTGCGATCCTGCGCGATCATGCGACCACCATCCAGGAATCGGAAAAGCTGGCCAATTCCGACTGCGATGCGGTGATCTTTAACTTTTCGGTCTGGTCATTTCCCGACTTTACCGCCCAAGCCGCGCTTCGTATTAGCGCCCCCATCCTCTGCATGGGCAACATCAATCCGGGCTATCCGGGATGGGTCGCCTTCTTTGCCTCGATCGGTACGTTAAATGAGATCGGCCGCCCGTTCGGCCGGGCGTTGGGCGACATCACTGATGCGGTCGTACAAAACGAGATTCGCCGCTTTCTCGCTCAGCACCAGCCCGATGTCCGCTCGCGCGGGGTTGAGGCCGCCGAAATGCTGCACGGGTTGAGGTACGGTGAGTTTGACGGCCCTTCGATGGGGATGTACACCGGCCACATTGATCAGAGCCAGTGGATGTCGCAGTTTGGCGTGCACGTTCACCATCGCAGCCAGCTTACTCTGGCGTGGATGGCGGACCGAATCAAGCGGGAGCGAGTGGAGGCGGGCCTCGAGTGGCTGAAGGCCAATACGCGAGCCATTCACTGGGATGGCAAGGCGCTGACCGATGGGCCGGACGGTACGCTCGCCCGCCAGATCCGGGTCTACCTGGCCATCAAAGACCTATGCCGAGACGAGGGCATTGATTTTTGCGGGTTGACCGGTCAGCTCGACTTCACCGAGTGGGACAAGGGCTGCACCATGGACGTTCCCGAAGCGCTGTTGAACGACATCACCGACTGGGAAGACGAAAATAAGCCGGTGATCATCTGCGCCACCGAGTGCGATTCCAACGGCGCCCTCACAATGGAGCTGCTGCATCTGCTGAGCGGCACACCGGTACTATTCGCCGATTTGCGTCACTACCACCAGGACCTCGGCATTTACGATTTGACCAACTCGGGCGAACATACGCCCTGGCTGGCCCGCCGTAGTCATGATTGGCGCGAAAACTGGAAGCAAGTGGAGCTTTACCCGGCGCCCGCCTTTTACTTTAAAAGCGGCGGAGCCTGCGTGAAATTTTTCGCGGCGCCGGCCGAAAAGGTGACCTTCGCCCGCCTCACCCGCAAGCGGGGCGAGTATCGGATGCACCTTTTAACCGGCTCCTTTGTGGATTTCGGGCCGGAAGAGGACGAGCGCTTGGCGAAGCAGACGACCTTCGAGTGGCCTCACGTCTACGCCAAATTCAACTGCAGCGTGCGCACCCTTGCCCAAAACTACTCCTCCAACCACATTCATGCGGTGGTGGGAGACTATGTGGGTGAATTGGTGACCGCCTGCGAGAACCTGGACGTGGAGCCGATCGTGCTGGATTAACGCTTCGGAGATTGTTGAAAAACCCGTTTACCGGCGGAATGCAAGGATAATTTTCTAAGGTTAGTGAAGTAATCCCGAATTCAAAATTAAGAAGGAGTGATTTTAAGATGAAAAAATCACAGGTTACCGCGAATTACGTGACACGGGTCTTCAACTACCACCCGCCGCAGCCGTTTAACTGGGGGCAGTGTGACCAGGCAACGCAGGAGCTGTTTTCCAGTACCGGTTGGCAAAGGGAGTGGTCGAAAATTTGCACTGAGACGGCCGATCTCGGCTTAAAGGCGATCGAGGTCTGGCTGGCCCATCTCCCATACCATCGGGTGGATGAAAACCACATCAAGGAGTTCGCCCGGATCACCCACGATCACGGCTTGAAGGTGAGCGCGCTGGCCGGCTGGGTCGGCGGGCCGGACAACTCGCGCGCCAGCTTTGAGAAGGCCTGCATCGCGGCTAAAACGATCGGCGCGCCCTATATTCAGGGCGGCATGGCGTGGGATAAACTGGACGTCGCGCAGCCGGTGCTGAAAGAGTACGAGGTCAAGATCACCATCGAAAACCATCCCGGTATGGAGACGGCGGAGAAGATGCTTGAGCAGATAAAACAGGCGCCCGATGTGCTGGGAGCCGGCCCCGACATTGGCTGGTTTGGCGCGGTCAACGCCGACCCGGTGGCGGGCGTGCGGTTGCTGGGGGCTCACATCCTGCACGTTCACTGGAAAGATATGGCCGGTTTAGGGGGCCATGCTTCCTGCGCGATGGGCTACGGCGTGCTGGATATGCAGGGCGTGCTGAACGCATTGCGGGAAATCGGGTTCAGCGGCTACCTTTCGCTGGAGCATGAGCCGGCCGAAGGGGATCCGACTCCGGACGTGAAGAAAGGGTTGGAGTGGTTGCTGGCCCGCGACCCAACCGATGATTAGAGATGGTTGCAAAACCCTTTGGCACATAGCAACAACGAAACAAAATTTTAATCTCTAAAAAATAAGACCGATCGGCGATTGAGCGATGGGTGCTGATTCCCCGACGGCGTGATATACTAATCGCATGATGAACAGAATGAACCACTATTTGCGCGCATGGGGCGGCCGCTGTCTTACTGGTGTAGCGGGCGTCTTCCTGCTGCTGTCTGCGGGGAAATCCTACGCTCTCCCCAACATCAACGACTTCATCGCCAACAAGATCAACAGCCTTCAAGAAAACATCCAGATCGTGCAGGCGGATCAAGGCACCCTGGAAAAAATGGGACGAGACTTTGAAATGGCTTACCGTTTCAAGCGGATGACGCTCAGCTATATGGCGCCGAACCGACTGCGGTTGGAGGGTGAAATCGGCATCACGAAGGCGGTTTACATCATTAACGGGGAAGAGCGCTATTTCGCCATTCCAAAACTGGGATTAAAGCAAAAGTCGAGGGTCGGTACCACGCCGGGAACGCGCCAGTCGCTGCTCGATGCGGGCCTTTTGACTCCCGATGCGCTCACCTATCTCCAGGCCAGCTACCTGCGCACCGAAAGCTGTGACGGCAAAAATATGCCGGTCTTTGAATTAACTTATAAGGGCGCCAATGACGGCGACTCCAAGTACCTCGTTTGGTTCGATCCTCAAACCCACATTACCGCTCGCCGGGAGTGGGTAGGCGACAGCGGTCATACAAAGGCGATCTTTCTTTATACCGATCCGGTTGAGGCGGCGCCCGGTATCTGGCTGCCGACGAAAGTCGAGGTGGAGGACGGCGGCGGCCAGGTGGCGGCCATCACCACCGCCAGCCGAATCAAGGTCAATACCGATCTCAGCACCTCCCTGTTCGACTTTTAAATCGGGCTGATACCGGCTTCAAAATTCAGCTTCGCAGCTTCGCCATCTTAGCCTTCAAGATGTTGATGTTGTCTATATTGGTAGGATCTATCTGGTTCAGATAGGCAAGGTAGACGCTGGTGAAGTCACCCAGATAGATCAGGCTCAACATTCGGCTCAGCAGTGACTCCCCGCGGGCCACCACATTGATCAGGCGGGTCGCCCGGTGAATGAGGTCTTTGGTCACCTCGATACGGCGGCCGATACGGCGTCGCGGATCGCTGCCGGGCAGCGTCTTTTCGAGCTCGCTGGGGTCTTGCAGGATGACGGTTGCAAAGTTACGTGATTGGAGTTTATGAGCCAGTGTCCAACCTAGGATCTCGTTATGGTTCATTTCCGGAAAAGCGTAGGGAAAGGCCAGGCATTTGGAGTTTTCGTTGATTTGCGTCCGCCAGCGAAGTGCGGCCACCGCGCCGTAATCTTGTGAGCCGTAGATGATGGGCAGTCGCCGGTAAAGCTGCTCCGCAATCGTTTTCGCCTCATTATTGACGGTCGGGGCCTCCGGCCCAAGCTCGGTCCGCATTTTTGCCATCAATTGGAGCGATTCGTCAATATCCCCGCTCAAGTCGCGGTTGACCCCCCCCCGCGATATGAGGTAGATCAGCGCCGGAAAAAAGAGATAGCCGGTTGAAGCGCGGGGCGGCTGGCCGCCCGGAATGATGCACAGCGGCACCTTATCTTTTCGAGCCAGCTCGGCGAGGGCTCCACCGCTGGTGATCACCGCAACCTGCGCCCGCCGGCTGTGCGCCGCCCTATACGAAGCGAGCGTCTCCTCAGTGTTGCCGGAGTAGCTGGCCGCAATGACCAGAGTATGACTTCCCACATAGCCGGGCAGATCATAGCCGCGGTTTACCGATAAAGGCACCACTCCCGCCTCCTCGATGAGGCAGCGCAGCATATCTCCACCGATGGCCGAACCTCCCATTCCGGTGACAACGATGTTTTGGATCGAGGTTTGCGGCCGGATATCCCGCTCGAACTGCCGACCCAACTCAGCACCACGCCGGCACTGATTGGGAAAATCAACCGTCAGCCCGAGCATATCGCCGGGATCCAACGCTTTCATTTGAGCCGGGTTGTCGAGTATCTCAGAGATTGGCTTAACAAGCATTCCGCGATGCTCCTAACCTGTAATTTTTAGGTAGTCTTATTACTCCGCCACGAATGGCAACAATGCGATATGCCGCGCACGCTTAATCGCATTGCTCAGGTCGCGCTGATGGCGAGCACACACTCCGCTGGTGCGGCGAGGGATTATCTTACCGCGATCGGAGGTAAAGCGGCGCAATTTAGCGACCGCCTTGTAATTAATATCGGTTGTCTTCTCCACACAAAAAGTGCATACCTTCCGGCGTGGGCGGCGAAACTTAGTGGTTCGTTTGTTCATAGCTGGTTGCGTTGAATCTCCTGGACAGGTAGTTGTTTATCCAGCGACAGCAGGGTGCCGATGATTCCGTTCGGCCGGACATCAGCCGATTTTTCATCCTGCCTCGCCTTTGCTGAATAGCTTATTTGAGCAGCCTCGACCCATCCCTTGTCGGGGCGCTACTCATCGGCGAAGGGGTCCGCCTCTTCGTTCATACCATATTCTCCGGCCGCTACTTCAATTCCCTCGGTCGCCGCACCGGCTGCCACGGCCGTCGTTCCCTCTTTCGGACGATCCAACGCCTGCACTGATTCGGCGATGACTTCGGCGCTGGTCCTTCGGGTGCCGTCGGTAGCGGTCCAGCTCCGGATCTGCAGCCGGCCGTCAATCGCAACCAGCCGCCCCTTACCTACGTACTGGCTGACGAACTCGGCGGTTTGCCGGAAAGCCACAATGTTGACGAAATCGGTTTCACGATCGCCGGAAGCCGATTTCGTGCGGCGGTCCACCGCAATCCCGAAAGTCACCAGCGGCGTTCCGCTGGGCGCGTACTTCAGCTCCGGGTCACGGGTTAAGCGGCCGACCAGAACGATTCGATTGAGCATGCTCTTAACACTCCTCCTAGTTCAACGGTTATCCTACGCCTTAACCGCCGGACCCCATACCGGATGGGATCAGGCGTCAATTGGTTCAGGATTCAGCTTGAGGACATTTTGCGGATCGTAAAAATGAGGATCGGGGCGACTACTCCTCACGTTGATCCTGGCGGACGATAATATGTCGAAAAACGTCATCACTGATCCGAAACATGCGATCAAGCTCATGGGGTGTGTCGGAGCCGGCCTCAAAATTCATCAGAATGTAGATTGCTTCCTGATGGCCCTCCAACTCATAAGCCAGCCGGCGGCGGCCATTTTCCCACTTGCCGACCTCTCCTACTACTCCGCCCGTATCGGTGACGACGTTTTTATACTTTTCGATGATGGCTTCGAGCGCCTCATCGGTGGTGTCGGCGTCAACGAGGAACATCGCCTCGTAATGGCGCATCGTGATAACCCTCCCTTCGGACACAGGCCCCGCTCTAACGGGGCAGGAAGGAGCCGGCCGCATTCAAGGGCTGGCTTCAATCCAGTACCGTGATGTAATTGAAACTGCATTGTACCACATGCTCGATTGTTGGAGCAACCACATTACTCTTTCCTCATCCCAATACGATGATGGGAAATGGGGTAAATAGGGTAAATTTCAGCCAGGGAATCCATATCTCCCTTATCTTCATCGCTAGGAGCGGAAAATATGAAGGCCAATTTTGAGGGAATGCGCGCTGGAGAGCCGATGATCGTGGATGAGCAAGGCCGGCGGATCAGCGTGATTCTGCGTCTCTGCCCTGAAACACCGGAGGAGGTGGCCGAGCTCAAGAAATTCTGCCGCCTTACCGAATCGTTTCACTTCATCATTGATGAGGAGTACCGCAACAACGAGGCGCACATCGCTCCGGTCTATG
>JAKBZR010000013.1 GCA_021842405.1 bacterium | reverse complement strand
CTAGGGGAATGCTGGGGTGGGCGCGAACAAAAATCACTCCCGCAAAACTGAACTCTTACGGCAAAACTTGGTGCTTGACAAAAATCATAGAATCTTCCCCCTGGGAGGGGGAAGGAGCACGGAACGGTTGCGAGGGGGAGGGCCAGGATGGGGGTCGAACGAAAATCATTCCCCGAAAATTGAACTCTTAGGTTTCGTATTGCCTCAAATAAGAATCCACACAAGGGGTGCGTTGTTTTTGGCCGCGATTAACTCGCAATGGCGTTAGTGGCGCGACTGGCCGGAACAAAGTGGGGGTTTCGGCTTGGGGCGACCGCTCTTTCGGTGTTTACGATTATTCGCCGGCCGGTATTGGGTGGATCGGCGCCCTCTTGCCCAAATTGGACACAAAGAACGACCGGATCGTGTTGATGGCGATGAGCGGGACAATATGGCCGGAGTTATACCAGATGAGCTTTTTAGGCTGCTTGGCATGGTCATAAAGCGCCTCGGTGGCGAAGCGGGGGATGATCGGATCTTGCCGCCCGGATAGGATGAGCAGCGGCCGCGGCGCAATTCGTCCAACAAAGTGGATGGGATCCAGAATTTTGGCTGTAACCTCCACATTGTGGCGATTTTGTGGGGTTATGAGCCCCAGTTTTTTGGCCCATGGCAAAAAATCGGCGCCCGGCACCACCAAGCAGTAGCAATGCAGGCGCGGCTCGACCCCTCCCAATATCGCCCCCATTATGGCGCCCTCGCTGAAACCTAAGAACCCAATCCGCTTCGGATTGATGTCACGCCGGGAATCGAGGTAATCTACACCCCGCCGCAGATCAATGACGGTCTGAATCCATGCGTTCCGCACGCTGACGCTGCCGATCTTATGCAGATCGGTGGTTCGGCCGGGCCGCGCGCGCTCGCCATGATACTGCGCATCAATGGCTAGCGAGGCGTAGCCCACCCGTGCCAGCATCTCGGCGCTGGCCATAATGTAGTCGCTGGTCTTGCTGCCGCCGGCGCCGGCCAGCAGCAGGACGGCCGGATAGGGTGGCTTGAAGCGGTTGGGAATGGTTAGTATGGCGGTTACGGTCTGTTCGTGGCCGCTTTGATAGGTGAGATGGTATTGGGTGCGATCAGCGTTCGGATTGCCGAATGGAGTCAGCACCGGGTTGAGCGGTTGGGAATGCGAATAGGAGAAGAAGGCCATCCTCAGTTCTTGGCATGGATGGACCGGTTTGGCGGCGGCATAAGCGATGGAAGATACCAGCACGAACCCCATCACCAGCACGATGGCGCATTGATGTTTTCGTTGGATCACAGGCTCGTCAATATCATCCTTTCATGAATAGAATACGATTGGAAATTGAACGGCCACCACCCCCGCCCTTCGGAATAGTAACGGCACGTAATCGCGAATGCAATCTTTCATCAGGCGGCCGGTTGGTCGAACGCTGAAATTATAGCACGATCATCGTCTGCTCGAGTCTCCTTGACTCAATCGCTGCGCGGAAATCCAGGCCACCTTTACTTGATCGCCGGGCGCACCATAGTTGCCCGGTGAGTACCCAATCCCCAGTTTTGATCGTTTACCAGCGCCACCCAGTTTTCACTGGCGTGGATCGTTATCCAAGGCGGCCCGCTGTTTTGGAACTGATGAATCGCCCTATTCTCAAAGGGGTGATCTCCATCATAAGAAAAAATCCGGTAGAGCTTTCCAATGGTATACACGGCCGGCAGCGGATCAGCGCGGTATTCCCCTGTAAAGTAATCCAGCTTTCAAACCAGCAGTTTCCGGGCACGTTATTAAGCGCCCACTGCATCGGAATGCTTTTGACGTAAATCTCCTTGTCATTGTTCGACCACCGCAAGACTTTTGCCGGATGGCCGAAAACATCGCCGGTGCCGATTGGGTTCCACGGCCAGCCCGGCCAGGATGCAACTGGATGCCCATACGGGGCCGGTCCGGAATAGTAGGATTGCTGAATTTGGCGGCCTAAGTCATGGGAGTTTATGATGTTTTGAGGTGATTTACTCCCTGCGAAATAGGTGATGACACCGCCAAGGTTGAGGTCTACGCCAATGCGGATGGTGCCGTTGTCGAGATAGGTCATCGTGTCAGCATGAGCGGAGGTTGGCAGCGCGGATAAAATGATCGTTGCTGACCAAAAATAGATCCACCCCCCGCTTACTTTAAAGCATTTAGGTAAGTGATGCATGATAAACGAATATTCGTGCTCGGTGGCAATATTCCTTCAAGAGAAAGCGATTTTCCGAATATACTGGCATAAGGAGACTATTGAAACGAGGAATCACTCCCTGGTAGCCAGAGGGCTCAGGCTTGCAGTCAGTCTGGTCAGCAAATGGCCATTCCTGGCGGCAGACAGGTGCACAGGGCGAATGGTGCCTGCCTGTAGCAGGCAGGTAAAACCAATAACAGATGGAGCATAATGGATGCCGGCACCGGCAGGCAGCCTGGAAAAGGAGGTTTCGACAGTAATGAATTGGTTGAAGGCAAATTGGATTCCGATTGTGAAATGGATGCCGCTATGGTTTTCCGGCTGGGCTTTCGCCTACGTCTGCTTGCAGTACGGACTGCTGTGTCACCGAGCATGGTATTTGAGATGAGATGTAAGGGTAACATCGATCCCCCTAAATTGCTCGGAAGGCCGCATCGAACTTACCTGCCCGCCTGGGCTCCTTCCTATTGCAGGTAGGCAGACCGGCAGGCAGGGATGCTGATCTCTGGATTCCGGGTTCCGCTTTGCGGCCACCGAATGACAACCCGATGGGTCGTGCCAAAAAGAATGTGATTTGTTGGATTGCGCCGAAGTCCGAATTTATCGTATCCGCAGTATCATCGGATAATCCCGAATCAAAAGGTCTGGCACCTCCACTCCATTCGTCGTGTCCGTAAAGTGGAGGCGCTGGGTCACGCCATAGAGCGGATCGATCGCCTCGATGAGATGTGGATGAACTCCCTGGATTACGAGGGTGCCAGGAGTACCCGGTGCATCGTCCTTCATCTGACTGGTGTCGAGCGCGGAGTAGGCCGCAATCAGCAGGGATCCTCGCCGCCCTCGAAAAGTCCAGATCGTCTTATCGGGGGCGGTGGTGTCCAGCTCCGCCTTTACGCCTCGATCCGGAGCGGCCCCGCTGAGGGTGGTGCAGATCGCGCGGCAGGTATAGAAAGAGGGCATCCGGCTCATATCGGCCGAGCGCAGCAACCCCCACTCCAGAGCACCGTTGTCGTTAAAGAGCGACCACCAGAAGGCATGGACGCCGTAAAACAGGTTGGTCACATAGAAGCGGGCCAGAGTCTTAGCCTGGGTCAGCTCGCTTACGCCGGGATAGGCCATTCCCTGCCGGCGCACCAGCACGTTCCACTCGTCGGCCCAGAGCTGCGCCTTGGGACAGTACGGCTCGATCCAGCGGCGCAGGCCGGCCAGCACGTCGGCATAATCATGAAAGTCCAGCTTCTCAGGAGGGATTCCTTCTTGCTTGCCATCCACCACATCGAGGGCGCCGACCGCACCTTCCGGCTTCGGCAGCCCGTAAGGATGGAAAGCGATCGCATTCAGATACGGCCCGGCGCCCTCTTTCAATGCCGCTTTGAGAAAGGTCGGCGCCAGAGCCGCCGTCCCGCCGAACACCACCATCGCGTGGGGATCAACCTCTTTGATACGGCGCGCCGCGTCCTTCACCAGCCTACCGAACGCGGCCGGGTCGGGTGGCTCACCGAACCAAGCCCACGAATTCTCCTCGTTCCAAATCTCGTAGGCCGAAACGCGGCCTTTGAAGTGCTTTGCCACCCAGCCGCAATAGTTCACAAAGCCACGCTGAGCCGCCGGCGTGGTCGGTCCTGCCTCACCGTAAAAAGGATGCCCCTGGTGCCAGAGGGGCCCCGGGTCGCCCAGCGTCGGGGTGCGCTGATAGAGGGGATTGCCGTAATCCAGCGTGTAGAGGATGTGAACACCCCGTTTTGCGCACTCGGTGATGGCCGCATCCGTTCGCGGATCAACCGAGTAGTGGCCCTTCACGCGCTCCACCGCGCTCCAGCAGGTGGGGTCTCCCCGGTGCCCCACGCGGATCCACTTAATTCCCAGCTTAAAAATGTCGGGGAAGGCTTTGCCGATGCGATCCCGCTCCGAAAAATAGCTATGGTAGGTTGAGGAGCAAGCGACCGAGCCACCCTCCGAGGTCAGCGCCACGTTTCGACCATGTAGGTCCAACACCTCGATTTCGGCGAGGCGACACTCATACGGGGAGCTGAAATCGGTGTAAAAGCCGGGTACCTGGGAGAAGCGGCTCACCGTGAGTCGCACCCGGTTGGCTTCCACCGCCGGAAATGCGAAGGTCACCGGCTGCTCCTCCTTGCCGGATGCGAGGCGATAAGCGTATTCGCTCACGACCGTTCGCCAAGGACGTCTTCCGGCTGCCGTTTCGATCTGGAAATCAACCGGGAATCCCTGCCCATGCCAATAGGGCGTCAGCCGGACCGCATCCACCTTCACCTTATGAGGAAGCCGCACCTCAACCCAATCGGGCGGGCCCGGCATCGCGGTGGCGTGAGGCCATCCGGCCCAATAGGTATGGGGATTACCGTCATTCAGAAAGCACGGCTCAAAGATCGTCTCCAGGTTCTGCGCTCGGGGCAACTGAACCGCAATACCGAATGGACTATCAGGCAGCGCATCCGAATTGGCGTAACGGAGTGGACGCAGGGGTTCCTCATCGCCACGCTGTAGAGTTTGAAGCGGAGGATAATGCTCCCATGAGCCATCGGCGCCGGTGCAAAGGAAGCGTCGGTTGTGATGGCTGACGAACAGAATCCGGCACTCCGCCTCCTCGGCGTGATCACCCTGGACGGCGGTTACGCGAAGGGTGGCCTCCATCGGCCGCACTGCCTTGAGGCGCCACTCGCCGCGCCATGATTGCTGACTGGCCAGCGGTTTACAATGATCTTCAGTCTCGAACCCCGGTTCCAACTCCACCCCCGCCGGCAGCGACAGCCTGACCTCCGATGCCTCCGACGCTACATCACCGACGTTTGTGATTTGCACGCCCACCGTAACCGCTTTATTGACCGGTTGCAGGGTACTGGCCGCCCAGAATGCGGAGATATGAAGGGTCGCCGGACGCCAGCCATCTCTCACGTCCACATCATCCAGAATCCAATCCCCGGCGCCGGTCGGGCTGTTTTCATTGATGCGAGGGGCGAGGATAATGCCCACGATCTGCGGCTGATCCCGGTAATCAAATTGAAGAGAGCCCTGGTGCCACTTCCCGCCACCCACATCGGCCGAAGGAACGACAAACGCAACCCGCGGCGCCGCTTCAATTCCGGCCGAGTTCACTCCGATCACATAAAAGACCAAATTTTGTCCTGCCGCGCTCGATGAGATCGCGTGGAACCAGAAGGTCAGCTTACCGCGTGCAACGGGCACAATCACTGAGTTCAATCCGCAAACGGCGGCTGACGTGCTTCTCATTTCCACCGCCAGGCTGCCCGAATGAGCTTCCTTGGTGATATTGACCGACGCATCCGGCTCTACGCCGGAAGGAACGATGGCGGACCACCCGACCGGAAAGTTATTTCCGGCCGGATTCAGGATTTCAAAGCCTGGGTTGGGAGCGAGGTTTTCTCCGGTTACCTGCATCGGTGTCTCCAGTGCGGCGGCTTGCCGGCGCCAACTCCCGAAAAGGGTCAGCGCCAAAAGGATCGCCGTTAATTTCGCGAAACGTGTCAAATCAACCTCCGACAATCATTATATTAAAGCCAACTCAGTCGCGGCAGAGCTCACGCTATTTGAGCTTCGGTGGAGACGTGTATGGCCCGATCATCGTTCGCAAATGGAGCTTTGATTCACCGATTGTGATGCGAGCACCAGGTAAGAAAAATATAGTCGGTTTAAGGGCGGGCGTTTCGCAGGCCGTTCTCCATCGCTTCCACGCAGATTTTGGAGCGAAGCAGCGCGTCGCCGATATGAGTCAGCGGCACATGATCCCGCTTACGCCATAACAAATCCAGCCTCGTCACCCATTGTGGTAATTTGTAAGCCTCTTTGCAGACGTTGCTCCACGTCTTGCGGTTGGATGGTGAATTGTCCTGTAGAATGGGCATTACGCGGATTGGCTCGGTCTGCTTTTCAACCTTTATCAGCGCCGAGAGATAACCCCCCATACGCTTCACATAGGCTTGTGCTGATTCAGACGGCCGATGAGCTGCGCTGCAATCACGCAGGTCAATGATAGCGGTCTGGCAATAGGCAGCGAAATCGTTGATGTGAAATTGGGTCAGCGCGATGGGGGCCGGTTTGGCCGCCCAGCATGTTGCCGGCAGCCACAATGCACCCAACACGCATATACTGAAGGCGAGCACTCCACCTCTGATATTGTGAAATCGCAGCCGAAACACCGCATCTTCCTCCTTATATAGCAGGGAGCCGGTCGCGCGAGCCAGATATCGTCACTGACATCCGGTGATCGTTTCGGCCGGCTCACCACGAAACCGATTCGAACTTATTTACGGAAAAAGCGGTGGCTGTAATTCTCAGCGGCTGAAAATGCAGGGTAAAGCGCTGATCCGTAAGTACAATCCGTGCATTGAAAATTATACCTATAGGCCGATGATACTGGTAAGAGTTTATTTCCTTGGGGACGATTTATAGCAGCATTGATCGCCCCCCCACCCCAACCCTCCCCCACGAGGGGGGAGGGAGTTGATTATTGCGGTAGGGGGTAGGTGTCAGCTACCTAAACTACCCAGAGAACTGAACTCATTCATTTTACCGGATTAATTGCGAGTGAACATCGCATCGGTTACCATCGTTTGTTTCAACGGCTTCACATGGCCGTCGGAGAAGACCACATTGGCCAGCCCATGTTCGACCACCGTTTGCGCCGAACTATTGACCGTCATGCTCGAATCGATATGCCGGAAATCCATAGTTGGCGTTCCGTACCATTGGCTGGGCGGATCAATGGCGACCGTCTCCACCATCTGGCCGTCCCCGCCGTACCAGGGAGCGTTGTAGTAGCCGGAATCGGAGTACATAATGTTGTCGGCCGGTGAGTTGATCGAGGCATCCGGTGCCGGATTGATGATCGGGTAGGGCGCATTGAAGCAGTCGTAGGTAATGTAACAGTCCGACCCCAGATAGCCCCAATTATAGCCATAGCCGGTATCTCCGAAGCGCGCCTCTCCGGTCCAATCGGGGCACCGCTCTATGTCACCGTTTTTTAAATAGGGGTATATGAGGCCGATTTGCTTATCCCAACCGACGGAACCGGATGAGCTGTAGGTGTAGCCGCCCGACCAGTAGATGGTCCAGTTAATGTTGTAAAGCGGATAGACATCATCGTAATCCTGCATATACATCATGGTTGCAAGACCGATTTGTTTGAGGTTTGAGGCACAGCTTATCTGCCGCGCCCTTTCGCGGGCGGTCGCAAAAACCGGAAACAGGATGGCTGCCAGTATCGCGATAATTGCGATTACAACGAGCAGCTCGATGAGGGTAAAGCCCCGCCGGTGCTGGTTATTTCGCATAATTAGTTTGCTCCTTTATCGCGCCCAAATTGATGACGGGAGAGCGCCGGGCGCGTTCAGGAGCTTCTCCCCGATTCAGCGCAGAATCGGGGCGGATAAAAAAACCATCCCCTGGGATGGCTTAACGAGAACGGCATCATAATTTATATCATGCCGGCCCGCCATCCCCTATCTCGCGAAGGGTAGCGTGCATCTTGCGGGCGGGCATTCGGGCTTGCATGCACAATTCACATGCCTACCGCAGCGGGACTGCGCCGGACTTTGACCGGACTTCCCCCCTTCTCGCCGCTCCACGACAGAGCGGCTCCCGCAAACCGATATTGAATTATGCTTCCATCATACCTGATTAGCGGTTCGATGTCAATTGATGAAAGAGTTCAGTTTTATGGGAATGATTTTCGTTCGACCCCACCCTGGCCCACCCCGCAAGCGGGGAGGGTGTCATTGCGAGCGAAGCGAAGCAATCTCCTTCACCAGTCCCTCTTAATCCCCTCCCCCGTTTACGGGGGAGGGTTAGGGTGAGGGTGCATCCAATATGGTCGTAAATGATTCCCGCAAAACTGAACTCTTACCAATTTATGATTACATGTCATCGAAACGCGGAATAAAGGAAACCCATCTCGATTCGTTGAAATAATCGCCGATGTGACGGTAATGAACCAACCGTAACCGTCCATGTTAAACGATGTAAATTGAGTGATCTGATCAAGATCAATTTCGTTGAAAAGGGGGGCTGAAAAATGCGTTTGGGAGCGGCCTGGTATCCGGAGCACTGGCCGGAGGAGCATTGGACCGAGGATGTGCGCTTGATGCGAGAGGCGGGCATGAACGTGTCACGGATCGCCGAATTTGCATGGTCCACGATGGAGCCGGCCGAAGGACAGTTTAACTTGGACTGGTTGGAACGCGCCGTTTCCCTGCTGGCCGACAACGGAATTGCGACCGTGCTGGGCACACCCACCGCCGCCCCTCCAGCCTGGCTGACACAGGCGCATCCGACTACCCTGGCCGTTGATGAGTATGGGCGGCGTGCCCAGCATGGAAACCGCTGCCACTACTGTGTAAACAGCCCGATCTACCTCGATTTTTGCCGGCAGATCGTGGAGGCGATGGCGATCCGATTTGGACAAAACCCACACATTATAGGCTGGCAGCTTGATAATGAGTACAATCGCGTCTGCTATTGCGAGGAGTGCCGGCGTGAATTTCAGCAATTTCTTAAGAAACGCTTTGACACGATTGAAAATCTCAACCAGCACTGGTCAACCGCCTACTGGAGTGAAGCGTACAATGACTGGCGCCAGATTCCAATCCCAATCGGTTACCACAATCCGGGCCTCATGCTGGAATGGCGGCGGTTCATTACCGAGAGCTACCGCCGCTATCAGCATCAACAAATCGCCATCCTGCGCCGATATATTAAGCCCGAAGTATGGATTACCCATAACTTTATGGGCTGGTTTGATCTGTTTGACCACTATGAGATGGCCGCCGACCTTGACCTCGCAGCCTGGGATAACTACATCGGCACCGGCCAGCTCGATTACACCGCGAATGGCGCCGTTCATGACCTGACCCGTGGCTTGAAACGGCAAAACTTTTGGCTGATGGAAACTCAGCCCGGCCACGTCAATTGGTCCTCAATCAACAACGACCTCAATCACGGCGCGGTGAGAGCGATGGCCTGGCATGCGATCGGGCACGGCGCGGAAGCGGTTCTATACTGGCAGTGGCGATCGGCTCTCGGCGGACAGGAGCAGTACCACGGCACGCTGATCGGGCCGGATGGCAAACCGCGCCTGCTATACCAGGAGATTCACCAAATCGGGCCCGATCTCAGCCAGGCCGGCGACGCTCTGAGCGGCACCTCGCCTAAAGCTGAGGTTGCGATGCTCCACTCCTATCCCGACCGCTGGTCCGTTATGTGGCAAAAGCACCATCGAGACTTTGATTACATCCAACATTTCATCCACTACTATCGTCCCCTCGCCGAGCGCAACATCCCGGTGGATGTCATATCGGACCACGCTTCGCTGGACGACTACAAATTGGTCATCGCCCCCTGCTTGTTAATCCTGGATGATAAGCTGGTGGAAAGCCTGACCCAATTTGTAAAAGGAGGCGGCCATTTAATTTTGACCCTACGAACCGGCATGAAAGACGAATACAACGCCCTGCTGCCAAGCCGCCAACCCGGGCCTCTCAGCCGCCTGGCCGGTTGCCGGGTGGAAGAGTATTATGCGCTGGAGAAGGAGGTGCCGCTCTTCTCCATCTGGCGGGATGTGGAGCGGGGGAACTGCTCGATCTGGGCTGAGCGCTTGGAAGTCGGCGATGAGGGCCATGCGCTGGCATCCTACGCCAAGTCCAACGGCTGGCTGGATAATAAGGCGGCGGTCACGATGCGGGATGAAAGGGCGGGCCGAGCCTACTACGTCGGGACATGGCTGGACGAAACGATGCAACGCTCCTTTATGGAATTTGCTTCCGATGAGGCCGGTGTGAAGCCGGTTATGGATTCCTCGAAAGGTGTGGAGGTCTGCCGCCGGGTTGCTGAGGATGGCCGAACAGTCTACATCCTTATTAACCATTCACGGGAACCGGCACAATTGGATTTACCCTTCAGCGCCACGAACCTATTCACTCAAAAAGCTTTGGAAACACCGCTCGACTTAGAGCCTAATGGGGTGGCCGTTATTGCTCCGGCCGCTTCAGACAATTAACTGATCAGGAGGATATTTAAGGATGCGCAGGTTGAAGGTCGGTAAACGGGTCAAAAATCGCCGGTTACGCCTGTTTGCAATGATTTTTCTCGCAACACTCTGGCTGATTTTTGGGGTCAACACCGCCCAATATGCGAGAGCAGAAGGAAGTCCAAACCTACAGGCGGAGGTGCCGCCAGCCAACGCGGTCTGGTTGGACAGCCTAAATCTCAATAATATGTCGGCGGGTTGGGGAGAACCTCACGCGGCAAAATCGGTACAGGGCAATCCCATCACCATTGACGGCGTGGCTTACCCTCACGGCGTCGGCACCCATGCCCAGAGCACCATGATCGTGGATTTGCACGGAGAAGCAACCCAATTTATCTCGGCAGTTGGAGTGGACGACGAGACGAATGGGCAGGGCGCGGTGGATTTTCAAGTCTGGGTGGACGGCAAAAAAGAGGCCGATTCCGGCGCGATACATGGCAAAGAGGCGGCAAAGCTGCTTTCAGTGAATTTAACCGGCGCAAAACAGATGATGTTGATCGTCAATTCCGCCCAGAACGGCATTGATTTCGACCATGCCGATTGGGCCGGTGCGATGATCCTCATGGCGCCGGGAGCCACTGCCAAACCGCAATCGGTTGGGGTACCGGTTGAGCCGCCCCGAATGGCGATACCGCCCGTCTCGCTCAAGCCGGCCATTCATGGTCCATTGGTAACCGGCGCGACACCCGGCAACCCCTTCGAGTTCCTGATCCCGGCTACCGGCGAAGGCCCCTTGACCTATGCGGCGAAGAATCTGCCGGCCGGCCTCTCGCTAAATCCGCATACCGGGATTATCACGGGTGCGCTGAGAAAATCGGGGATCACCGAAGCGGAACTGATCGTGCGCGGCCCCAGAGGTATCGCTCACCGACCGCTGTTGATTGTAGGCGGTTGGCACAAGCTGGCCCTTACCCCGCCGATGGGCTGGAACTCCTGGAACGCTTTCGCGGGCGAAGTTAACGACCAAGACATCCGCCAGGCGGCGGAAGTGATGGTAAAGAGCGGTCTGGCCGCCCACGGCTACCAGTACGTCAATATTGACGACACGTGGGAAGATAGCCGGGATGCACAGGGCTTTATCCAATCCAATAGTAAGTTCCCGAGTATGCCGGCCCTGTGTCATTTCGTGCACTCTCTGGGATTGAAGATCGGAATCTACTCATCCCCCGGTCCGAAAACCTGCGGCGGTTACGAAGGCAGCTACCATCATGAGCTGCAGGATGCCGAAACCTACGCCAAATGGGGAATTGACTACTTGAAATACGATTGGTGCTCTTACGGTGGGGTTGCAACCGGAACCGGTGTGGAAAAGTTTGAGAAACCCTATCAGGTGATGCGAGCGGCGCTGGATAAAGTGGATCGCGACATCGTGTTCAGCTTCTGCCAGTACGGTATGGCCGACGTCTGGAAGTGGGGCGCAAAAACCGGCGGCAACCTCTGGCGAGTGACCGGCGACATCAACGATAGCTGGCCCAGCGTGGTGAACAACGGCTTCAGCCAGAGCAGTCACGCCAAGTACGCCGGCCCCGGTCATTGGAACGACCCCGATATGCTGGTAGTCGGATGGGTCGGATGGGGGCATCCTCATCCGAGCCACCTAACCCCGAACGAGCAGATCACCCACATCTCGCTTTGGTGCCTTGAATCGGCGCCGTTGCTGATGGGTTGCGATCTAACCAAGCTCAACCGTTTTACCCTCGCCCTGCTGACCAACGATGAAGCGCTGGCCATCAATCAAGATCCGTTGGGAAAGGTGGCCAGCCGTGTGGAGCAAACTCCCTTTACTCAGGTGTGGGCGCGCCCTCTCTACGACGGGACTCACGCGGTCGGCCTCTTCAATTTAGGTCCGCTGGATGCACCGGTAACCGTTCACTGGAGCGCCTTGGGAATCAAGGGCCGGCAGCCGGTTCGCGATCTATGGCTTCACAAAAATGTAGGCGTTTACGACGGGAGCTACACGGTAAAGGTTCCCGCTCATGGGGCGGTGCTGCTGAAGATCGGCCATCCCAAAAAGGTTAATCTCCTATCGCTCTATCGCAAAGTTATGCAGCAGAATCCATAAAGTAGTCGTTAAAAAGAAAGAGTTCAGTTTTGTGGGAATGATTTTCGTTCGACCCCCACCCCGGCCCTCCCCCGTCAACGGGGGAGGGTGTCATTGCGAGCGAAGCGAAGCAATCTCATTCACCAGTCATCTCTCAGGATTGGGAAAAGAGTTGCCTGCCTGCCTGGCGGCAGACAGGGAGTGAGAGCCTGCTGCCTAAATTACCCAGAGAACTGAACTCTTACGTTAAAAATACGGCGACATCCCCGGATCGTCATTCCGGGGCCTTGGAATCCAGAATATCAACATCGGACTGGATTCCCGCTTTCACGGGAATGACGGAGCGACGGATCCCGGCAAGTTTTTCAACAACTACCGAAAGCCGCCGTTTTTAAATCGGCTCTTTTCTCTGAAGCGCATGCCCCGCCGGCAATATAAGGTTGACCGGCGGGTCTTTTTTATGTCACAATAGCCCGGCTTGCAAGGGAAGTGGACGGTAGGCTCAAGTATGGGTCTGCCACCGTAGCCCCGCAGCTTCAAATTGGGAAGCAGGGGCGCAAGTATGAGGAGGTTGACGGAAAACTCCGAAAGGTGGACCGCGTCGCGGTCTGAAAGGAGGGACGGCTTTGGCCAACCGACCCGTTCGGGGTGGAAGCATGCTCTTCGGATTGTTTACACTGGGCTTCTTCAGCCTGGTTCCGATGGTGAAGAGCGCAACCACCAAGAACAAAGACAAAGCCGCCGCCAGCGTAAAACGAGAACGCAAGGCGACGCAAAACAAGCCGATACACTATTCCACCCTAAGGAAGCAGAGCATCCATCGGCGAAAAGCGGTGAATTCGGCCGCTGAGACGAAACGAAAAGTCTCTCTATTTGCCCACAGCCGAGATAAGAAGGTTGTTCAACCCATTTCACGAAGCGGTGAAGCTTATCGCAGTTACGGCCAGTTGCCATCTCGACATGTCAACTGGGCAAGCCGGGGGAGACTGGCGTCACGAGGCTATTTTTCGGGACGCAATACATTGGTGATGATCGCCACCGCCTATGACCCAGGCCCCGCCTGCAATGGCGGAAGCCGAACCGGTCGTACAGCAACCGGGTTAAAGGCGGGCTACGGTGTGGTTGCAGTAGACCCGCGCGTCATTCCATTGGGGACACACCTCTATATCGAGGGATATGGACGCGCGGTAGCCGCGGATGTTGGAGGCGCAATTAAAGGGGATCGCATTGATCTTTGCTTCAACACCCGCCAAGAAGCCGACGAATTTGGTCGGCGGAAAGTGATCGTTCACATCCTGGATTGAGCGATCCAGCTTCCCTAAGGCAAGCGTTAACTCTGCTCCGGACGGCTAATTTCCGTCCTAAGAGGCGTCTGGGGCAGAACTTTATTTTTGACCATAACATCCTCGATCGAATCGTAGACCTCGCCGGCCTCAGCCCACAAGATTACGCTCTTGAGATAGGAGCTGGGGCCGGCACTTTAACCCTCGCTTTGGCCAAACGAGCCGCGCTGGTCACCGCTTTCGAGGTGGACCGAAAGCTGGAGCCGATATTACAGCAAATTTTCCAACCGGTAAACAACGTCCGACTGCATTGGGAAGATTTCATCAAGGCCCCTTTGATTGAAGGTCTGAAGGAGGACGGCTGGCCGCTGGAAAAGGAACAACCGGTCGGCGCCGTCGTCTCTAACCTGCCCTACTGCATCACCGCTCCCGCCATCGAAAAATTGCTCTCCGTAAAATACCTCTTTCGGCGAATGGTGCTGCTGGTGCAGGCGGAGGTAGCGGAAAGAATGGTCGCTGCCCCGGGTTCCCCCTCTTACGGCTCCCTCTCCGTCTTCGTGCAGTACCACTGCCATCCACAAATTGCGGCTAAACTGCCGCCCGGCTCCTTTTGGCCGCGCCCGAAAGTGGATTCAACCTTGATCTTGCTGGAACCGGCGCAACCGGGCACCGTTGTCGTTGCTGACGAGACGCTGTTTTTTCAGGTGGCTCGAGCGGCATTTGGAAAACGCAGGAAAACCTTGCCGAATGCGCTGGCTGGAGTGCGCGAATCCTGGACGCCAGATGTCATCCGAGCAGCGCTGATGCAAGTCGGCATTCCGCCCGATTGCCGGGGTGAAACGCTCTCGGTGGCGGAGTTCGGCCGCTTGAGCGATGCGCTCAGCTCAGCGCTTGAATTCCAGCCAAAGGATTGATATGATTTAAACCGTTCTATTTTCAGGTTGTAAGAGATTGTTGAAATAAGTCGCGGGATACTGCCATTTCGTCATTCCCGCGAAAGCGGGAATCCAGTTCCCTGCCTACCGGAAGACGGGGCTGCTATTCTCCTGTCATTGCGAGAAGTCGCGAAGCGGCGACGAAGCAATCTCATAACTGCCAATGGGGATTGCTTCGCTCCCCGCGATCGCTCTCAATGAAAAGCCTGTGAAGTGTTCGAATTTTCAGATAGATACTCTACTGGATTCCGGGTTCCGCTGTGCGGCCCTCAAATGGCGGTCTGGTGGGTGCTGCGGGATTTCTCAATATTCTCCTGAAAGGGAAAACTAACTTTATATCGTCGAGACCCAACGGGGGAATGCCTGTTAATCCAGTAATGGTGCATTGGAATCAGTGAATGCCGGTTGATTCGAGGGGGAATATATGTCAATTCGATTAGTGAAACGAAATTTTGTCGCATCGGTTGCGGTATTGGTCGCTCAAGCCGTCTTGCTGCATTCCGCTTGCGCCTCCGCACCCATCGTGAAGCGACAGATCAATTTTGCCAATATCGGCAATGAACTGCTGACCGATCCCGGTTTTGAAAACGGCGCCGGCTGGCGACCTCAAGGCAAAGGCTTCGAACGCGAAACGACCATCGTTCACTCCGGCCGCAGCGCCATTATCTGCCATAACTCCAGCCCCAAGGCCGAGCGCGGCGCAGCAGAGACCATCCAATTAAACCAGCAGGTGGCCATGCCGATCATAGCAACCGCCTGGAGCCGGTGTCAAGACGTAAGCGGATATCCCAATACCGACTACTCGCTCTATCTGGATATCATCTATCAAGATGGCACTCCGCTGTGGGGACAAACCGCCGATTTTGAGACCGGAACGCACGGGTGGGAGTTTCGACGCGTGGTGGTCTGGCCCACCAAGCCAATCAAGACGATCTATATCTATGCGCTCTTCCGGTATCACACCGGCACCGCCTGGTTCGATGACTTCAGCCTGCACCAGCTCACGCCCGGAAACGGCGTCACCTTTTTTGATACGGTTCCGGTTATGAACCGGCCCACCCAACAGAGTTTGAAGGCTCACCCCTCCGTTACATTGGGTGGCGATCGGTTTCGCCTTTTGCTGCAGCGGAATGACGGCTGCCCAATCGGTTATGCCTATCGAAACCATCAAGTCGCCTTACCTCCAGATTTAGCCGCCGGCTCCGGCTTTTTCGTGCGGGATGCGGCCGCTGGATCCGATTTTTATGGATGCCGCGCCCCACTGACGCGATCCGTCGAAGGAGCTTACCAACAATCTTGCTCGATCAGGCCCCTTCATCTGCGGATGGTCGCCCATTACATCGGCAATCCCGATTACGTGGCTATTTCGGGCCGAATTTGGGATACATCCGGTAAAGACCGAGCCATTACGCTCTATTATGCCTTGCCGGTTTCTCCCAAAAATCTGGTCTGGTGGGATACCTTGCGCTCCTCCCGCCCCGTTCAGCCGAACGGCACCTACGCCGATACCGTTTACGCCGGGGTCGGCGCCAGCGGCCTCATCAGCCGAAACCCTTATGCCTGTCTTCAGTCACCTCAGATGGGACTGGCCTTAGCGCTGCCGATGAATGAGCCTCGTGACGCCCGAATCGTTTACGATGCATCGTCCAGCCAATATTACATCGCATTCGATTTCGGGATCATACCCAATGGTCCGCCGGCTACCTTCCGATTTGTGATTTATGCCAGTGATCCCAATTGGGGATTGCGAGCGGCGGAACGGCGTTATATGAAGATTTTTCCCGATTTCTTCGTGAAGCGCGTTCACCGTGAGGGGATATGGATGCCGTTTACCGCCATTTCAACGGTGCAAAATCCGCAGAGCTTTGGTTTCGGCTTTCATGAGGGCACCAATGACAAGGCGTGGGACAATGCCCACCATGTCTACTGTTTTCGTTACACCGAGCCGATGAGCTGGTGGATGCCGATCCCTAAAGGCGTGAAACGCACTTATCAATCATGTTTGAGCTGCCTAGACCAGTATGCCAATGGAACGCTCGGCAATAAAAACGACCAGATATACGCTCGCGCGGTCCAGATTTCCGATGATTTTACGGGCGACGGCCGCTACTTTATGGCGACCGAAGATGCGCCGTGGGCGCCCCACTCCGCTCTATTTATCAACAATTGCAACCCCAAATTGCCCGATCGTCCCGGCTACCTGAACCGCGCTCATGTCGCATGGTCCAATGAAATCGCCCGTCAGCTTTATGGTGAACCGCAAAACGGTTACCAAGATGGCGAATACCTGGATTCGCTGGAGATGGGATCGCTGATGAAAAACTACCGGACCGGCCAATTTCCCTATGAATCGGAGCCGCTGGCCTTCAGCACCAACTCCGAAAAGCCCTGTATTCTGGGCGCGGTATCCACCTATGAGTTCGTTCGATGGATCGCTCATCGTGTTCATCAGTTGGGCAAGCTGATGTTCGCCAACGATACCCCGGTCAACTTTTACTGGTACGCCGGCCAGCTCGATGTGATGGGCATCGAGACCAACTGGCTCGATAACGGAAAATACCACCCGGAGCCGGATTCGACCCTGCTCTATCGCCGCATGATCGCCGGCCAAAAGCCCTATCTTTTATTGATGGACACCCATTTCGATCAGTTTAATCACGATATGATCCGAAAGTATATGGAGCGCTCCCTGTTTTACGCCATGTATCCCAGCATGTTCTCCTACAACGCGGCCAACAACCCCTACTGGGAGAATCCGAACTTATACAATCGGGACCGCGGTCTGTTTGAGCACACTATCCCGATCATCCGCGCGCTCTCGCAAGCCGGTTGGGAGCCGGTGACCAATGCTTGGACAGGAGACCCAAAAGTCTGGGTGGAGCGGTACGGCGGATCAGACGGTAAGCCGGTTTCGTTTACCGTATTCAACGACACAACCGTCCCCCAAGAGGTCGTCTTAAGCATCTCACCTTCCGTATTTCATAGCCGCATACCGGCTGCCCTCACCGATCGGATTAATGGTCGGCAAATAGTGCTGAAGAAAGAGGGTAAAATCTTAAAGGCAAGCTTTCAATTGGGACCGCAGGAAGCAGCCGCTCTGTTTCCGGAACAATAACGATGGGTTGGATTGAAACGGCCGGCGCCATATTGCTTGCCTACCCTCTTCATGACGCCGCCACGATTAGCTGGTTGAATTGTAAATCGGCTGTAATATAATAGACAGGAAATCAACAAACCAAAATCGGTGCCAGTTAAATCAAAACTTTGATTTCGATGTCGTCACCGAACGGTGTGGAGGTGTGGCATGAGAAAAATAGGATTTACCTTTGCCGTCATTCTGGGGATTGCGATCTTGGTTCGATATGGCTTCGCGCAATCGGCGGACACGCAGAGCCAACCTTCATCTTCTAATCAGTTACAATTTCCCAAAACGGCCTCGAATTTGTTGGCTGAAATTGCGGATATTGACAAGCTGCGCATCCTCAATCCCCTCGATCTAACCGCTGACCAGCTCCAGCAGCTCACCACGATCATTATATCGGCGCAGGTGAAATACAACCAGCAACTGATCAAGTTAACGGTGGAGCCGTTGGAAAAGATCGCCTCCCAGATTCACCAGACCAAGCAGCAAGCGCTGACCGGCGCTCCCATTCCCAAGGAGTTCGATCAGCAGATTAAAGACATGCAAAGCAAGTTCGAGAAGGAACGAACCGATCTGGACAATCAGACATTGGCCTCCCTGGCCGATCAAATTCACAGCGTGGTCACCGATAAACAGTTCAAGATGATGGCCGATCAGGCGCGCAAAGTGGAAACCAATAGCAAGGGCACTGATCAGCAGTATTTCAACCTATTCGTGCGCGAGGTGTTCATCCGTTATCCCCGCATCGTTACCTTGCTGGAACAGATGCATACGGCTAAATTGGGCGCCGGTCAATAGCCGCTGCGGTGGCTAACGCTCGATCTCGCCCCATCCCATCGTCCGGCGATGAAGGCAACATCCAGCACGCGCGCTGGAATTTCTGGGTTCTTCAGGCCGATGCCGTCTCCTTCTTCTGGGGAGTGGTCTTCATCGACTCCGCAACCGTGCTGCCGCTATTGCTGCTTCGGCTGCATGCCGCGCCATGGGCGATCGGCTGCATCAACTCCATTCGGATACTGGCCGTCTTCCTGCCGCCCCTTTTTGCCGCTCATTTAATCCATGGCCGCCCGCTGCATAAACGGTTCCTGTTAGGCGTCTGCGCAATCGGCCGATCAGCCTTGCTCACCCTGGCGCCGGTGGTCTGGTTTATGGGCAGAGCGCACCCTCGAATCACGCTAATTTGGCTGTTTGTTACCTATGGCCTGTTTTGGAGCTGTGACGGCGCCTGCGGTGTTTCATGGCTGGACATCATCGCCAAATCGGTGCCGGCCCGTACCCGAGGCCGCTTTTTTGGCACCATGCAACTGCTCGGCGGCATCGTGACCATCCCGGCGGCCGCCTTGATCAGCCTCATTTTAGGATCGAGCCGGCTGGCGTTTCCGGCCGATTTCGCGGTGCTGATCGGCCTCTGCTCGCTCGGTCTGTTGAGCTCACAAATCGCCCTCTCTCTTATTCGCGAACCGATCGGTGAAGTGGACGGCATAATCAAAGGGTCTTTCAGCACCCATCTCCGGCGTATTCCCGGTTTTATCAATGAAAACCGGACGATGCTTCGATACACCGCCATTCGCATCTGCTTGGAGGTTGGTGGGATGGCGGCGCCGTTTTACGTCGTTTACGCTCGGCAATCCCTGCAAATTGCGGTGGCGATGACCGGAATCTACCTCGCCTTTCAAAAACTGGGCGAGATATTGACCGGCCCGCTCTGGGGGTGGCTGTCGGAGCGTTGGGGTGTTGTGGCAGCATATCGTGGAATTGGATTGGCGATCATCGCCGCACCCTCAATTGCTTTGTTATCCAGTTGGAACTCGCTGCTGATGCCGGCTTGCTTCTTTTTCATGGGCGGAGCCACTCAGGGACTCTGGATGGTCTTCAGCAACGCCCTGTTGGATTCGGTTCAGCCCTCCAATCGCCCGCTGGCGGTTGGGGTAAGCAACGCCATGATTGCACCAACCGCACTTTACCCGCTGCTGGGCGGCATTATCGCACAATCTTTCGGCTACTTCCCCGTCTTCGGTCTTACCATCGCAGTGGCCGCCGCTGGTTTGCTGCTAACATTGACCTTTAAATCAGAGCCGCTCTAAGGCCCGAAAAGCCGATCTTTTTCCATCGGAAATCCGGATATCCACACCTCGGCGCGCAAAACAGCCGCTTCTTTCACATCCTTCTTCCTTAAAGAACTTTAATTTACCTTTAAGTTTTGCTTAAGATGAAGGCGGTACATTAAAATCCAGTGAGCAAGAAAATATGCCCTACGAGGTTGTTGACGATTGTGTGGTTTGGAATGAATAGTTCGTCCAGTGATAAAAAATCAGTTCGGTATCGTTTGGCGGCCTGGATAATTGGGATGGCGAGTTTGGCGCTGATGAGCGGATCAACGGCAGATGCCGCCCCGCTGCCACTATCGTTAAAGCAGGCGATCGCTATGGCGCTCGCCCGGAATCCCGAATCGGCGGCGGCAGCGGCACGGGTTCACGAAGCGGCCGCCTTGCTGAAGGGTGCCGGAGCTTTACCTGAACTGCAGCTTAATATCGGGCCTGCATTCGGCAAAAATGCCGGGTCAAACGATGAGGCTATCATTCTTTCACAGGCCTTTCCGCTCGGATCAAAGCTGCATTGGAGGGTAAAAGAGGCAGCCGCAAATCACTTAGCCGCCATCGAAGTGCAAAACAATGTAATGATCAATTTGATTCTGAAAACCAGCACCGCCTACTACAATGCGCTGTTGAGTGATCAAAACCTTCGGCTTGCCCAAGAAGGTATGAAGTTGGCGCAGCAGTTCGCAAACACCTCTAAAACTCAATTTCAAGCGGGCGCCGTGGCTCAAACCAACGTGCTCCGAAGTCAAATCTCACTGGCGCAAGCGCAGGAACAGTTGACAACGGCTGAAACCGCCCGCCAAATCCAATACGCCGCTTTGATAAACGAGATCGGCTTGGCGCCGGGGTCCAACCTCCAATTAACGGATGGCCTGAGTGTGCCGGAAGTTCAATTTCAATTGAACGATTTGATAAGCCTGGCGCAACGGATGCGACCCGACATGAAAGCGGCGCTGGATACCCTCCAAAGTCGAGAAGCCGCATTAAAACAGGTTCGCACGAGATTTCAGCCCAATCTCGTAGTGGAGGCTCGCCACTCAACACTGGATCCAACGATCGGTGGCAACACGTTACGAGCGGGTTTTGTTTTTCCCCTGCTGGATCACGGCACCATCCATTCTCAGGTCAAAGCGGCGCAGGCCGCAATCCAGCAGCAACAGGCCGTTGTGGACGGCATAAAGAGAACGATTGATTTGGAAGTTAAAACCGCTTTCCAAAATTATGAGGAGGCTCAACAAATAACCAACTCATTTAACACTGGCCGCTTGAATCGGGCGAAAACGCTCCGCGACAAGATTCAGCTTGGCTACGGGCACGGCAGCACTACCTACCTCGAACTTTTGGATGCGCAGCAAGTTTATCTTACCGAGAAATCCGCTTATCTTCAGGCAGAGGCATCGCTGGCGATCGCTCGCGCAGAGCTTCGATATGCAGTTGGAGGCAAGCTACCATGTGTCAATTCAAAGCCATTCAAATAATCGTATTTTTCATCATCGGCGGCATGGTTTTGGTCGGCTGCCGCAGTACAAATCGTAAAAATGCGGTGGATAAGCCACTCGATCCCGCACCGGTGCCGGTTCGTGCTGCGATTGCAAAGCTGGAAGCGATCACTCAAACGGTAACCGGTCAGGGTGTGCTGATGCCGGCCCCGAATGGAGACGCAAAGCTTGGGGCGATGGTGGCCGGTCGTCTGGCGCAGGTTTTGGTTAAAGACGGTGACCCGGTTCATGTGGGCGAGGTGGTGGCGGTACTGGATACCAGCGCGATTAACGCCCAAATAGCCGGCGCACGCGCGGCCGTACGGGCTGCATCAGCGGAGGCGGGTCAGGCACAGGTTGCGGTAAGAGCAGCGAAAGTGAGCCAAAATACCGGGGTAGCGCAGGCTGAGCTTGCTTTGCAAGCGGCTAAGGCTCACCTATCAAAGGTGCTCGCCGGCGCACGTCCCCAACAAATCAGCGCGGCTGCCAGCTCGATTGATCAAGCGCTGGCAACCCTATCCAGTACTACGGCCGATTATACTCGGGTACAGTTTCTGTTTAAACACGGCATCGCGCCTGCCCGTGAGCTGGACAGCGCGAAGGCGGCGATGGAGGTAGCGAAAGCCAACCTAGCCGGTGCACAGGCGCAGTTGAGCTTACTGAAGGCGGGTGCAAGGCCTCAAGACATTCAGGCCGCCCAAATTCAGGTTCAACAGGATCAGGAAGCGTTGGATACCGCAAAAGCCAATGCCATCGCGGTGGAGCTTGAGCAGCGGAAAGCGCAGGCTATGGTTGAAAAGACGGCTCAAAAACAGGCTGACCTGGCCGCTCTGCAAACCACCGCCTCCATGTACGCCATCCGATCACCGCTGAATGGCGTCGTTGTCCACCGTAATGCTAATCCGGGCGACATTGTGGATGTCACCAGCATTATTTTAGACGTCGCGAATTTAAACCATCTCGTTTTGACGGCCAGCCTTCCCGCATCCGATCTATCTTTACTTAAGGTTGGCGAGCGATGCGATCTGGAAACGCCCGATTTCCCCGGCAAGCGGTTCCCCGGTACCCTGCAGACGATCGGCCAGATAGATCCAACCTCAAATATGCTGAATGTACGCGTCCTGGTGCCCAATCCACAACACCGGCTGCGGATCGGCTCATTTGCAATCGTTAAAATCGCGGTGGGCGCTCATCCCCATGCGGTCGTGGTTCCCAAACAGGCGGTGGTGTCCCGCCAGGCTGGAAACGTCATCTTTGTGGTTGATAAGTCGGACGTGGCTCATTTGAGGATCGTTCATCTCGGCGTTGAAGAAGGAGATCGGGTTGAGGTGTTGAGTGGCATTTCAGCCGGTAACCGGGTCATTACGCTGGGGCAGTATGAGTTGGCCAACCAATCCAAAGTGCGCATCTTGAACTAACTCCGCCCTATTTATGGGAATCAATTGAAAATGACTGCCACTGCCGGTCCTGATCGGAGAATGCATAACCGGCAGTGAGAGGGTATAGATCGTGAATTTAAGCCGTTTCGCCACCGAACATCGGACATCAATCCTATTTGCGACCATCGCACTATCGCTGCTCGGCGCGCTCATTGTGGGCACGTTTCCGGTTTCAATCCTGCCGGATATGGTGTTCCCCCGTATCGTGATGATCGCCCACGTGGGAAATAGCCCGTCTCGGATGGTCGAGGCCAGCATTACCCGTCCGTTGGAGCAGGCAGTCGCCTCGGTGATCGGTGTCCAGCGAATCCGCTCCCGTACCATGCGGGGCGGCTGCGAGATATCAGTTGATTTTGGCTGGAATACCGATATGTTTCAGGCTCTCCAGCTCGTTTCAAATCGGATTAGCGAGATCCGCAGTTCGCTGCCGGCTGGAACTCAAATCAGCATTCACCGCATGAACCCCACCCTCTTTCCAATACTGGGGCTTTCACTGCATAGCAAACATCTCTCTCAAAGTCAACTCTATGACCTGGCCGAGTACACGCTTCGTCCCCGACTAGCGCGAGTTCCTGGCGTTGGGCGGGTGGAGGTGCAAGGGGGCCGGATTCGTGAATATAAGGCCACCGCCGATCCTCAAAAGCTGGCTGCATATCGCTTAACGCTCCAAAACGTCATTGATGCTCTTCACCGCACCAATGTGGTTCGGTCAGTCGGCATCATGAATCGCCGGTTTCAGCAATTTCAGGTGGTCACATCCGGTTACACCACCGATCCCGCCGAGCTGGGTAAAGTGGTGGTCGCCTCCCATAACGGTGTTCCGATAACGGTCAACGATGTGGCACGAGTGCATGCCGACGTTGAGGATACGACCAGCATTGTTACCGCCAACGGAAGCCAGGCCGTCCTCCTTAACATAATCCGCCAACCGAACGCCAATACGGTGACGGTGGTCAATGCCGTTCGCCGTGAAATGCAAAACTTGCAACCATTAATGCCGCAGGGAACCCAAGTCGGAACATTCTATGACCAATCCATCCTGATCAAGCAGGCGATTCAAAACGTCCGCGACTCGGTGCTGCTGGGCGGCCTGCTGGCCGTATTCGTCTTGATGCTCTTCTTGGGCAACCTTCGAGCAACCGCCGTGACGGCTACCGTCATCCCCGTCACGATGTTGATTACGTTTTTACTGATGCGAGCGCTAGGCCAAACCTTGAATTTGATGACCCTGGGCGCCCTGGCGGTTGGCATCGGTCTGGTGATTGATGATGCCATCGTGGTGGTTGAAAACGTGGTCCGCCACCTTTCACATGGTGAAACTCCTCGTGAAAGCGTGGTGACGGCTGCATCCGAGATCGCGCCGCCGATGGTCAGCGCCACGCTCACAACGGTGGTGGTGTTTCTACCGCTCATTCTGGTGGCTGGAGTTACCGGCGCCTTCTTCACTGCGTTGGCGATTACACTAACGGTTGCAGTTTTAGCTTCGCTGGTGCTGGCTCTCTTGGTCACCCCCAGTCTCTGCGCGGCTTTCCTCCGAGTGAAACCGGGAACGCCGGAACACAGCCCCCAGTTTGAGAGGTTAATTAATCTTTACGAGCGGGTTGCTAAGTTCGTCGTAAAGCGGCTGTGGATTTCTATCACGCTCTCCCTCGCGGTGTTTGCCGCCACAATCTGGATCGGAACCCATTTGGGAACCGGATTTATGCCGAATATGGATGAGGGCTCGTTTATTCTGGATTACTGGACTCCCACCGGCACTTCGCTACCGGAGAGCAACCGCATCCTGATACAAATTGAAAATATTCTACACAACACACCGGAAGTTAAAGCCTTCTCGAGGAGAACCGGCGCTGAGCTCGGCTTTGCACTGACACCTCCTAATAAAGGTGACTTCACGGTGATGTTGCATACCCGTCGTAATCGGAATATAGACACCATCATGAACAGCTTGCGGGCAAAGATTGAAAGCAGCGTGCCGGGCGTTAAAATTGACTTTATTGAAGTGCTGCAGGACCTTATCGGAGACCTCTCCGGCGCCCCGGCACCCATTGAGGTTAAAATATTCGGCTCCAACTTGGCGGAGTTAAAGCCGGTTGCTGAACAGGTGAGCCGGCGTTTGGCCACCGCAAATGGGGTGGTGGATGTCAACAACGGCATCATTAACAGCCCTCCCGAATTGGTCATCCATCCCGATGCCCGAATGGCTGGCCGGTTAGGCCTTACTCCGCATAATGTCGCTTCACAGGCGAATGCCGCCATCTTCGGGGACGTGGCAACCTACCTGAATCGCCATGACCGCCTGGTGGCGGTTCGAGTGCGCTATCCCTTGAAATACCGCAGTGACGAATCCAATATCCAACAAATGATGCTTCAGTCACCGGCCGGCGTCTCAGTCCCACTGGGCACGGTTGCCACCGTCACACCGGTTCTAGGCAACTCAGAGATAACCCGCGAAAACCAACGGTTGATGTTGGATGTAACGGCAAGGCTGAGCGGCAGTCGCGATTTGGGCAGCGTGATGGCGCACATTCGCCGCGTTATGGATAAAATGTCATTGCCTCCCGCCATCAGTTACAAGTTGGGTGGCCTGTATCAAAGCCAGAAGCAATCATTTCACAGTCTGCTGATCGTTTTAGCGTTGGCGATCCTGCTGGTTTTCGTGGTGATGATCATGAAATTTGAATCGTTTACCGCTCCCTTGGTCATCTTGTTCGCGATGCCGCTGCCGTTGCTGGGATCGGTGCTCGGCCTCTATATCACCGGTATCCCCTTTAACGTCTCCAGCTTTATGGGAACCATTATGCTGGCGGGGCTGGTGGTGAAAAACGGGATCATTCTGCTCGATTACGCACGACGGGCCGAAGCGGACGGTTTTTCACCGGAGGAGGCAGTTGCACAAGCAGGCCGTGTGCGACTGCGCCCCATCATTATGACGACACTGGCCGCCATGTTCGGATTGCTGCCGCTAGCGCTTGGGATCGGCGCCGGCTCACAAATGCAGCAGCCGCTAGCCATTGCCGTGATCGGGGGATTGAGCATCACCGATTTCTTCACCCTGCTGGTCATACCCAGCTTCTACGTTGGATTACGGCGCTTTCAACGTTCGCTCATTTGGAAACGTCTGTGGCGGAATTTTCAGCCCGCTGTTGAATCGCCGCCATCATAGAATTCAAGTTTTCGGTCATCTTCTTGTGAATTAACGTTTTAATCATCGGCCCGATAAGCGGCACATTATATTCGTAATCCAATACCGACTCGAAGAGCGTCTTGCCGTCCTGTGCCACAAACTGCCAGTAGCCATCCATTCGATTTAAGTCGCCCTTCAACAATCGAAACTGATCCCGCTTGGCCTCCAGATCCCAAACATCTTCCTGAACCCACTTGATCGTCATCTTAAATTCCCGGATGAGGCCCACCCATTCCGAAACCGTGCGACAGCCATCCAAACTCCGCTCTTGCACCACCAGCGATTGCAGGTCCGGCATAAAGCGCGGAAACGATTCGATATCGCGCGCAATCGCAAAGACCCGCTCAATGTCGGCGGTGATCAGCCGCCTTTGCTCAATTCGGGGCATAGCCACCTCACTCAAGAAAGATGGCAACCAGTTTACCGCATTTCACACCCATTACTTCGTTAGAGTTCAGTTGAAAGAGTTCAGTTCTACGGGAATGATTTACGACCATATTGGATGCACCCCCACCCTAACCCTCCCCCGTAAACGGGGGAGGGGATTAAGAGGGACTGGGGGACAAGATAAAAGCACCACCGCTAAACTCCCTCTCCCTCTCCGCTTGCGGGGAGGGCTGGGGTGGGGGGGGTGGTCTCCATTTCGCGTGACAACGTCATCATCACGAAAGAGGGCAATCTTTACTTACCGCTCCGTCAATCCCCACCGCCAAGTTCGATTTCAACCGTTATGATCTCCTTCGGACCGGCGTTCAGCGCGATCTTTCCGTCGGCAAGCGGCAGCTCGTTCAGCCGCTCCTCATTGAGATTGACCCGGTAAGCCCGCTTGACGCCGGCTACCCAAAGCGACCCGCTCGATACCGGCTGCTCGGTGGTGTTGAAAAAGCGGACGATGATGCTGTCGCTGCGCTCGGCCGCTTTAACGGCGGTCGCCAACAGTGAATCCGGTTCGATCTTAATAAATGACCGCTGATTCACGGTCGGGGTGCAGCCGGTCTTGGCGAACGCCCGCAACGGCACCCGAAACTGCTCCGACTGTCGCCAAACCGCATTCTCACACCAGGCGCCCTCATTTTGCAAAAGCGCCAGGTGAAACCGGTGCCGGCCTAGACATTGAGCGTCGGGCGTTGAGATGCCCGGTCCGTCCCCGCGCCCGCTCAACTGGCCGACGCAGCGCAGCAGCGTGATGGCCAACGCGGAGCCGCTCTCGCTTTCAAACGGTTGATACTCGGGCAATCCGCGGTTGATGACGGTCATCGTTTCGGCGCCCGATTCGCCGCGGCCGGTCAGACAGCACCATCCTTGCTGCGGATAAAAGGGCGACGCCCCCTCCGATTCGAGCGGGTTCCGGATCGGGCGCGAAACGACGTCGTAGGGGTTTTCAGCGTAGGTTTCCACATTTCGCAGCAGGCCGTTCACGAACCGAATGCGGATCCGGTGATCTTTTGCTCGGTTGATCACATCGGCCTCTATTTCGATTCGTGGCGCGCCGAAATAGCGCTTGATCCGGGTGCGTACCTTGCACTCCACCGTCTCATCCAATCGCGATTGATGGTCGGCGGTCGCTGAGGCAGGCAGATTCCACTGCGATTCATAAACGCCGCACACCGAAATTGGGGTGGTTTCCACCGCGTCCGGCATTTGGGCCAGCGGCAGGAATCGAACCGCGTCTTCCAGCGGCGGGCGGTAGAGGTACTCATCGCCGACGTCGCCGCCATCCTCGTATAAGATTGAAATGTTGCGGCAAGCCCAGGCGAGGTCTTCCAGCGCGTCGCTATTCGGAGCGCTCCAAGTGGGGCGACCGGCCACCACCCGATAGGAGCGGAATCCGGCCGCCGGCACCTCTTCAGCCAGCATCTCAAAAGTGTAGCGGCGTATCCACTGAGGTCGGGGCAGCTCAACCGGCGAAGTCACAGTATTGATAAATGTTTCGGCGCTTATTAAATGGTAGGCCGTCTCCTTGTCCTGATCATCTATGATCCGGAAGGTGTGCGGCGCGCGGGAATCATCGCGCGCCGGGTTGTCGCGCGCCGGTTCGCCCAGCGGAAAATCGAGTGTGACGATCAATGGATCGGTCCTTGACCATGTAAGGGAATTGACGGCGAGAATGGTGGCCAGCGTATCGGGCTGGTTGGGTCGGTCGGCGTTAAGAGAGGATTGAGTCAGCGCATCCAGGCTGCGATCAATGACCGCTCCGGCGACCTGCTCAACCTGCTCAAACCGCGGCACCATTTCGCGATGAACCTGATCCCCCGAACAGCCGCAGATCGAATCATGCGGGTGATTGCTCATGAGCAGCCGCCAGGCGTAGCGCAGCGCTCCTCGCGGGTACTCGGCGCCCGCCATTACGGCCAATACGCTGAGCGGCTCGGCGTACTTCTCCAGCAGTGTCTGGCAGAGATCGTTTGCCTGTTTCAGATAGATGCGGGTGGAGAGAGTGCCGGCCAGACAGGAGCCGCCACGGTCCTCCCGCAGCTCCCCATGATGCACATCGAGCTTGAGGGACTTCTCTTCCACCTCCTTTTGCAAGGAACCGATGTAGGCAGGCAGGGTGGAGTGGATGATGGTGTCGTGCTCCTCCGCCAGTGTTTTCTGCAATGTCTTTAAAATGGGCGAGAGGTCGTATTGAGGCTCCAGATGATCCACGCCGTTCATTAAAAGGAGATGGCTGCTCTTCGATGCGGCGGTCATTCGGTCGCGAATCTGCCGGGTGTACTGCAGGGCCTGCTCGGGATCGGCTGGAAATCGCTGGGCATTGTTGTACCAAAATGCCATCAAGCTGGTTAACACCCGCGAGCCGTCCGGCGCCTCCCACCAGAACTCCATTTTTCGCTGCCCGCCCAGATGGTACCCTCGACCCACAATCGCGTTATCAATGCCGAAGCCCCGCAGTATCTGCGGCATCTGGGATATATTGCCGAACTGATCGGGCAGGTAGCCGATCTTCATGCAGGCGCCGAACTCATCAGCGATCCGGTGCCCCTCCAACAGGCTGCGCACGGTCGCTTCACCGCTGGTCAGGAACTCGTCGTTCAGCTCATACCATGGCCCGACCGTGATGCGGCCTTCGCGGATATAGTTCTCGAGCCGCTCCCGGTTTTCGGGCTTAATTTGCAGATAGTCCTCCAGCACGATCGTTTGTGCATCGAGGTTAAAATATCGAAACTCGGGATCAGAATCCATGAGGTTCAGGAGGTGGTCAATCAGGTCAACCAATCGAAGACGGAACTGCTGAAATGGCAGGAACCATTCGCGATCCCAGTGAGTGTGTGAAACGACATGAAGAGTACGCAAAGCTAACTCCTTTTCAATTATAAGTTGATGGATATGATCTATTATATAACGAAGCCGGGACTTTATAGCAACCCGGGAAAGCGTTCAGTTTTGTGGGAATGATTTTCGTTCGCCCCCACCCCAGCCCTCCCCGCAAGCGGAGAGGGTGCCACTCATTTCTTCCCGCTTCCGATTTCCCCTCTCCGAGTTCGGAGAGGGGGTTAGGGGGCGAGGTGATTTACCGGTTAATTTTTTATTTTCCGCAAAACTGAACTCCTTCCAACACGGAGAAATATTTCAATTCCTACTTTGAGGCGCTGTGAACCGAGATCCGATGCCGATTCCAACGATCATCGCAAGAGCAAGGCCGGTTAGATATAACCCAAGCCGATACGAGACTGGCCTATACCGAAAGGTTAGCCGGTGCGTTCCAGCGGACAGGGCGATGTGCCAGAAGGGATCATTTGCCGGCAGAAGAGGCGCCGGCCGGCCATCTAATTTAGCCTTCCATCCTGGATACCGGCTTTCAGCGAGAGTGAACTCGGCAGGCCGTAGGAGGGTAACCAACAGGGAGATTCGAGTGGGGTCATCCCGCAGCCAGGTCATCGTGCCGGCGTTTCGCGGATGGAGCTGCGCCCGCCCCTGACTTCCGATTAACCGGTAGATATACATCCCGCCCCCATGAACCAGTTGCAACTGCGGGATCGTAACCGGCGCCTTCGTAACGACATATTTCACGCCGGCGCTCGCATCCAGGGCCGGTGCAATCCGCTTTACAAAAATCATGTTGCCTACCTCAATCGGACTGGAATCGCCGCCGCTCAACCGGTTACTGAACGCCTTATCGGTGCGGGTAAACAGCGAATCGTAACCCTGTGCGTCTCTCAGTTGGTAGACGGAGGCCGAATTGGGCGGCAACACCGCATCCGGGTACTCGAAAAGGCTCCAGCGGGAATTGATCGGCATGATGCGATCGTGGCCCATGTGATTTTGAAGGTATCGGATGCCGGCGGTAACCGGATAGATCGCTTGCGGCGGCGCGGTCTGATTATAGGCCATCCCCAGCTTGAAAAGGTCGGCGATTGTCAGCCCGAATATCAGTACCAAGCCGATGCGTTTAAGCAGCATCCCCGCTTTACCGATCAGCCCGTACACGGATAGCGCTACGAAGGCGGCGATCCAGCGCCAACCATCACCGGCCGCGGCTGACAATACCCCATTAAAGGGTCCTGGATAGCGGTTGAGCCAGAGGGCCGCCAGCCCAAAGGTGACGACGGCGGCCGACGCCAGCGTGATGAGACCGTACAGATGGCGGCGATCCCAGCGGCTCCGCATCGAATCCAGCCCGATTGCAGCCAGTCCGGCGCCGCCCAGATCAACCAGCAGTAACGCACGGCCCGGTGATCCGCTGGCGGCAAAGCCGGGCAGCTCGAAATAAAGCAGCTCATCCAGCAGGGTGCCGAGCGCCAGCAATAATCCTAGCAAGGCGATAATCCCGAAGAGACGCCGGTTGGGTTCCGGCGCATAGAGACCGATAAAGGCCAGGCAGAGCGGGATTGCCCCAAAGTAGACCGCCCCTTCCGCGAAGTTGAAAGGGATGCCGCCCTGCGAAACGCCGTAATAGGGGTCGCCAGGATGAGACGGGTTTCCGAACAGGTTCGGTGAATAGAGAGTGGCCAGGTTAGCTAGGGGCGGCGCATAAGCCACATAGGCCCGATAGCCGGCCGATGTGGGGGCGCCGGTTCTGGGAGAGTTGCGGGAAAGCTCATAGGTTGGAAGGAGCTGTACCGAGGCCAAAATGAATGAGACTGCTGTAGCTGCAAATAAACCGAAGAGAGTTATAAGTCCGGAGCGCCGATTCGATTGGAAGCGCGACCAGAGCACAAAAAACCCGCTCACCAATGCCGCGAACCAGCCGTAAAGCGCAATTTGAAGATGGCCGGCCAGCAGCAGCATTCCGCCGACTGCCGCCATTTTTGCCATATTGAGCAGTGAACACCGGCTTCCCAACTGGATGACCGTCAGCATCATCAAGGGGATCCAGACGGCGGTGCAGAGGAAGGTGGGCAGCAAAAGCCAGCTTGTTTGCCAAGAACAGGTGGCGTAGATGATACCGGCAAGAAAGGCGGCGATGCGGGAGCGACCGAGCTGCAGGCAGAGCAGCGCCATAAACCAGCCGGCCAGCGTTAAATGCAGCCAGGCGGTCCAGCCGAGCGCGCGCCAAACCGGTAAGACCCAAAAAAGCAGATTACCGGGGTAAAAGACGGCCGATTGATCATTGGCGGCCAGCGGCGTTCCACAAAAGGAGTAAGGGTTCCAGAGCGGAATCCAGCCGCGATGAAATAACCGGCTGGCCAGGAGGCGCCAGGGATAGATTTGAGCGACCGCATCCCAACCTAAAGGGTTCCACTGGCGGCGGTTGCTGGTTATGGCGGTGGCATTCCATGGCGTGAAGTGAGCGATATCTTGAGCCGGCAGAAATGCGCGCCCCTCCATCAAACACGGCCACATCAAAACGGCGGACAGCACCATATAGGCGGCCAAAAGGATTAAACGATCAAGAAGGGCGCGATGCTTACGAGGGGTATTCAAAAGAAGCTGATCTGTTTGAGGGCGATTCCATTGCCGGGATCTAGCGTTAAAACTTGCGTGAAGGCGGCTTTCGCTTCATCGTACATTCCCAGCATGGCGTAGGTAAGCGCCAGGTCGTTTAAAATCGTGATATTGAGGTCGTCCAATCGGTGTGCGTGTTGCAAATTCTCCAATGATTCTTCGAATAAGCCGAGAAAGCCGCAAACGAGACCGATTTGATGATAGCATTCGGAATCGTCCGGATCGTCCTCAGCCGCTAAACGAAGCTCTTCAAGCGCCTCGACGTGTTTACCTTCAGTTTTAAGAGCGATTCCGTTATCCAGATGCCGGTTACCGACTCTGCTCATAGGTTGGCACTCCTTGGGCGAATCGAAAGACTTGCAACGCGCGACCAGTCTTATTTGACAATGGCATGTGAGAGCTAGTATATCACTAAGTGATCAGAATTGCAATTGTTGGGCAGAGAAGCAACCGCTCAGTTTTCAATTTGGAATCGGGTATCTTTGAAACCAAATGTAGTATTCCGATTCATAACCGTATGCGAGGTAGGTGATTTCGCTGTCTCGCTGCCAGATTTTCTCCGCCGCGGAAGAATAAGCGGCGAGGTATTTCTATTACATTTTCACGAAAATCGAGGGGATAAGGATGGACTCGCTCAACATCTACTTCACCGCACCGGAAAAGGTTGAAATCCGAAAAGAGGCGGCGCCGGAGCCAGGACCGGATCATGTCCGGGTTCGCACCCGGCGATCGCTGATCAGCACCGGAACCGAATGCATCTGTTATGGCCACCAATTTGCGCCGGGTACCCACTGGGATAATTGGGTGAAATACCCATTCGCTACCGGCTACAGCAGCGTGGGAGTGGTGGAGAGCGTCGGCTCTCAGGTAAAGGATATAAAGGCCGGCGATCGGGTTACGGCCCAGTATCCTCATCAAGCCCTGTTCGTGACCCACGCCTCGGCGGTGACGCCCGTTCCAGATGGGGTGAGCGACGAGGATGCAACTTGGTTTGCAATCGCCAACATCACTCAAGTTGGCGTGCGGCAGGCCGAACATGCGCTCGGCGATGCGGTCGTGATTGTGGGCGCCGGTATATTGGCGCAACTGGTGGTTCAGTATGTGAGACTTCAGGGCGCTCGCGAGATCATCGTGGTAGATCCGGCCGCTCATCGCCTGAAAGCGGCGACCGACCATGGGGCTACCCGCACCATTGATCGCACGGCGGAACAGGCATACGAGGAGATTTGGGCGGTGACCGGAGGGCGCGGCGCCGACGTGGTGTATGAAATTACCGGAAACTATTCCGTATTGCCGTCGGCGCTCCGGTTGGCGAGGCGTTTCGGGACCCTTTTGCTGCTGGGCGATACCGGCAGCCCATCGGAGCAGCGGCTGACCGGCGATGTGGTGACCCGCGGTGTACGGATCGTAGGGGGGCATAGCAATTATGCACCGCCGTTTGCAAACGATTACGTCTATTGGACCAATGCAAATATGTCCCAGCTTTTCTTCACCTATCTTCAACGGGGCGATATGCGTGTTGGCGATCTGATCACTCATCGGGTAAAGCCGGCCGATGCAGCCGAAGTGTATGCTTGGCTGTTGCGGGATCGCAGCCAAGCAATGGGCGTAATTTTTGAATGGAATGAGTGAAGGCTTACGGCAAAAGGATAAATCCGGATTTCGCCGCTTAGATATCCGGTTGCACTCTCGATGCGGCCTAAGCCTTGAAGTTAACCCTACCGCCTGATCAATAACCGCCGTCAGCGCCATGCGACAAGTCAGCAGGCCATCTTCAATATCAGGTAGGAATTTTCGCTTTTTTCTCGAATATTTAAACCATCTCAGTCTCCGGATTGAAAGGAGTCACTCTGCGTGATTTCACCCCAACCGGCCGGTAAGCCGGTGCTCGTGGCACCTGAGAAACCGGCCGAAAAAGTCATTCCCAGGCGCACATCCCCCCTCCGCTATTTTCGTGTTATCCTGCTCGCTCTAATCCTCACACCGGTCTGCACTTATTGGGCTTCCGCACAGGTGGTGGACCGAATATTCTCTCTGATGGTTCCACCGGTGATGATCACTTTCGCGATCGTTCTTATCAATAAGCTGCTTCAACGTTTTGCGCCCCGCCTGGCCTTCACAGAAGGCGAACTGGTGGTGTTCTATGTGATGCAAACCGTCGTTTGCGTGATGTCATCGGAATGGATGGATATGATCAACAACTACATCGTGACCTATGCCATCAATGCCAACAACGATGCCACCATTAAAAACCACATTTTGCCCTACATCTCCAGCTTTCTCTACATCAAGAGCGACAAGCATCTGCGGGCGATCGAGATGGGCGGATATTCGCTCTCTTATGCCTTACATCACTTGGGAATGTGGTGGCGGCCGGTGCTGGGCTGGAGCGCGATCGTCTCGCTGGTCTGCTTCTCGATGCTCTGCATCAACAGCTTGATGAGGGATCAATGGACACGACGCGAAAGGCTGGCATTTCCAATTATCCAGTTGCCGATGGCGCTTATTGCCGGGGGCGGCCGCTCTCCGTTCTGGAAGAACCGGTACGTTTGGGGCGGCTTCACCATTATGGCCGCCATTGACCTGCTGAACGGTTTTCACTTTCTCTATCCCTCGGTTCCCTGGGTTAATGTCCGTTTTATGGGCGATCTTTCGCTCTGGTTCCCCTCACCACCCTGGAATTCAATCGGGTGGACGCCGATCGGCATCTTTCCCTACATTGCGGCGATCGGTGTATTCATGCCGACCGACCTCCTCTTTTCCTGCATCTTTTTCTTCTTCGTGCGGAAAGGGGAGCAGGTGGTGGTGTCCGCTTTCGGCATTAACCAGGGGGTTTTCGGGGGAGGAGGTCTGGTTCCAGGACCGCCCTACCTGAGTGAGCAGTCCTGGGGAGCGTTCATCGGGCTATTTATCAGCGCGCTCTGGGTGGCGCGGAGCTATCTGCGCGAGGTTTGGGATGAGATAAAACGAGGAGTTCGGCGCAAGGGAGAGATTTCACACCGCGCTGCATTTGCCGGCTTAATCATCAGCGTCGCCCTGTTAGGATGGATCGGTGTTTCGATCGGTCTCGCTTTCTGGCTGGTGGTAATCTATATCGCTTTGTATCTGGTTTTTGCCGTTGCGGTGACGAGACTGCGCGCGCAGCTTGGTGCCCCTTCTCACGAAATGGCCTTCATGGGGCCCAATCAAATGTTTGTGGATTTCGCGGGAACTCAGACGGTACAGGAAGCGACCATCACGCGGGTGGTAACCACCTTTTATTTTATGAACCGAATTCACCGCGATGACCCGATGCCTTCTCAACTCGAATCGATGAAGATGGGCGAATCCAGCGGCGTCAGCCAGTTGCTGATATTCGCCGCCGTGTTGCTGGCGACGGTGGTGGGCGTTGTGGTCGGCCATCTTACCCGCATCTATCTGAACTACCATTTTGGATACGGAAGCTGGGGATATGGGGCTGGATTTGGGACCGGCACGGTCGGCACCGTATCGGATTTAGTAGATAATCGGCGACCTCCCAATCCAGTTGCGATCTCGGCGGTCTTATCCGGCTTACTGGTTGTAATGGTATTGGATATGATCCGCTTCCGTTATCCAGGATTTCCGTTCCACCCGGCCGGCTACGCACTAGCGATGAACTTTGGACTTGATTACTACTGGTTCGGACTGGTGGTGGTGCTGCTCATCAAGGTTTTTGTAACGCGATATTACGGACTGCCCGGCTATGAGCGATTGCGGAATGCGGCGCTGGGCGTGATCTTGGGCGAATTCGTGGTGGAGACCCTGTGGGCGGTTATGGCGATGTATACCCGCCATGCCACCTACACGATCTCCATTAACGGCCGGCTCGGCTGGAACCAGTGATGGGCAAACTCAGCCGGTGGAAAAGCCCCCTCTTTCCGCTGAAAGGATATTCGGGGCGCCGTGAGCTATTAAGCGGGATCAGCGCCTGAATTCATCGCGTAACGAATCGATTCGGTGCCGGAGCTGGGTATCCAATGAACTCTTTTGCTCAATCCGCTCGATGGAATGAAGGATCGTGGTGTGGTCACGTCCGCCGAACTCCACCCCGATGCTTTTCAATGAACACGAGGTGAATTCACGGCATAGATAGATCGCGACCTGCCGGGCCAACAAGATATCATTGTCTCGGCGGGCGCTCCGCAACTGATCGGGCGGCACTCCAAAGCTTTCGGAAACCTTTTGGATAACCAGATCGCAAGTGATGGTGACGGAGCTGGCTGGACGGGTGATCAAGTACTCGGAAAGGATGCGCTGGGTCAGTTCGATATCAATCGGTTTCGACATCACCGAGGCGTAGGTCACCAGCTTCACGAGCGCGCCCTCGAGGGCTCTCACATTGGATTGAATGGCGGAGGCCAGTTCATCGAGCACCTCATTGGGGATGACATAACGATTTTCCTTGCAATGATGTTTTAAAATCCGAAGCCGGGTCTCAAATTCCGGCATCTGAATGTCGGCAATCAGCCCGCATTCAAAACGGGAGCGGAGCCTTTCGTCCATTTCGCGCAATTCACGGGGGCTGCGGTCGCTGCAAATCACGATCTGCTTACCGGACAGGTGCAGCGTGTTAAAAGTGTGAAAAAACTCCTCTTTGGTGGACGTTTTTCCAGCGATGAACTGCACATCATCTACGAGCCATACATCAACCCCGCGCATTCGGCGACGAAGCTCATTCGTCCGGTTTTCACGAAGGGCCAGCAGATAGTGTTGAGTGAAATGCTCCCCCGATACGTAGGCCACCCGGATGTCGGGCTTATGCTCGAAGCATGAGTGGGCGATCGCGTGAAGCAGGTGGGTCTTACCGACGCCGGGCGGCCCATAAAGATAGAGCGGATTGTAGGTTTTACCCGGCTCCACTGATACGGCGATTGACCCGACCTGAGCCAGACGATTGGAATCCCCGACCACGAAATGGTCAAAGGTAAATTTCTCGTTCAGCGGCAGCGAAGGAGCATCCGGTGTAGCGCGCGCCACCCGCCGAGGAGCCGACCGCTCAATGGTTGGTGCCGGATCGGCATCCTCGGTGACGACAAACCGCAATTTGACCGTCTTTTCAAACAACGATTCCAAAACGGCACGGATGTTGTTGCTGTACCGCTTTTCAATCCATTCGCGCGCAAATGGGCTGGGCGCACCTAAAACCACTTCGGTGCCGTTCCAGGAGATCGGGTGGATGGTCCGCAGATAGCTTTCGTAGGTAACTATGCTGACCTTAACCGATAAAAGCTGGAGCGCACGCTCCCAAGTCCGACGTAGAGCAATCGAAAAATCATCATCATCAATGCGAAGCTGTTCGCTCATACAGCCCTCCAACAGCCATCCGATCGCCCATTATAACATAGCTGCCGCCGTCATTCAACCGTTCGGCCGATCAATTCACGAGGGCGCCGATTAAAATTTCTTTATCCGAGTTATCACAGCCAGCAGTCGTCTTTCAGCACATACATCGGCCTCACACCCCTCTTGTAAGGGCACGGCATGCCGATTACCCTCGAGGCAGAATCCGCGTTATTTCAAGTAGGCCTTAAAAAACTCCACCGTGAGCACCCAGGATTGGCTCGCGGCGGCCGGATTGTAGGAAGGGCGGACATCGCAAAAATAGCCGTGCTGGGCATCGGAAAACTCCACCGCCACGTACTTTTTGCCCGCCTCACGAAGCGCATCGCTCACCGCGCGCGTCTGTTCCGGCCCGATGTGTTGATCCAATCCGCCCCAAAACAGCAGGATCGGCCCGTGCATGGCCGAAGCGCGCCCCAGCAGGCCCGGCGCGATGCCGCCTCCGTAATAGGATACCGCCGCCTTTAACGGCAATACCGAGTTGCAGAGGAACGCCGCGCGCCCTCCCAGACAGAACCCCACTGCGCCCACCGCCTCGCTATTCACCGATTCCTGGCCCCGAATCCAGTTGTAAACCCCGGTAAAATCTGCCGTCAGTCCCTCTTCGGTGAGCGCCCGCACGTGTTCCATAACTCCGGCAAAATTGTTGTAGTCCCCTTCAAAACCGGATGCGGTTCGATGAAACAGCTCCGGCGCGATCGCCAGGCAACCCAATTCGCCGGCAAATCGCTCCGCCACCTGCCGGATATGAGCGTTTACCCCAAACGCCTCCTGAAACACAAGCAGCACCGGCGGCGCCCCACTCCCGACCGGCCGGGCTGCATAGGCCCTCATTGCCGACCCGTCCGCTGAAGAGATATCAATGTATTTGCAATCCAAATAGGGCATTGAATTTTGTCCTCCTTGGCCGACGTTAGTGCGGATGCAACGGATTTCCAGTATTTAAACGGGGTCCCACCACCGGGCATCCGAACGGCATCAAGATGGTTGCGCGAATTCATAATGTTTTATGGTTTTATAATAGCAGTAAAACGATACCGATCCCGGTTACTGAATGGCAAAAATATCCGTACTATAACTGAGCGGGTACGATGATTCAGCCGATCACCTGAGTTTAGAGCAGGAACCGCAGAGCAGGATCACTAACAATTATAATAGCCCAAAGTGGAGGTAGCACACGACAAATGAAATTGAGATTGATTGCGTGGTTGATGGTTTTTGGTTCCATGCTGGCATTGGCTGCAGCCGCATCAGCAAGTCAATCGAGTGCAGCCGGAAGATTGGCGTTTGATGGCAAAGAGATACTGACGTTCCGCACGACGGTGAATGGATTTTCTCCCAAACAGCGGGAAGGAATACTCGAAGAACGGATAACCAATATCCTTTCAGAGACCGAACATCCACCGCTCCGGGCAAGCGACATCCGACTGGTGCGGCGCAATCACCAGATGATCATCACCGTTCGAGGTCACTTGCTCGTCACCGTAACCAAGCAAGATGCGCGAGCTAATCGGGGCACTCGACAAACGGTTGGCTCGATCTGGCTGCGCCATTTCAGAGCAGTGCTTCCAGGCGCTTCACCGGTTCCGAAGAAAAGCGCCCTTTAACGAGTGATTACACCGAAAGCGGTATGGTGTGTCTTCATTGAGCGAGCACTATACCGCTTTCACTTTTAGCGAAATCGAGGCCTTCAAATTGGAAATTCGAAAATCAGCGACGAGCGCCTTATTTTGGCTAGGCGCTTTGGTCGTTATTCCCGCCTCGGCGTTCGCCCTCGCCCCTCCTTCTTATTCCGCCGCGGTCATCGGCCGGTACGTTGCGTTTGAGGCAAAGTCTCACGACGGCTATCTGGGAGTGATGGACACTGCGAACGGAGAGGTGTTAAAGCTGATTCCGAACACACTGAAAATATCCTCCTCCAAGCGCAATCTACCAGACGGCAGCTATGCGGTGGACGCTCAATTGAACGTAAAGGGCGGCGGGACGGCGGCTTTGGATTTCTTCTTCCAGCCGCAACGAGGCGGTTACAAGCTGCTGGGCACGAAATTACAAAAGTTGGACCGGCACCCCCTCTATGTCTGGGTGCAAACCGGCAAAGTATGGAGCATGGAACCGTCCATCCCGATTGGGATCTCAGATCCCTGGAAACCGGACCAGCTCATCACGGCACCGGTACTATATCGCTTGCTCTCTTCGTCCGACCGCCCGATCATCTATCACGTGGGGGTGCCATTTCTATACAAAATGGAGCACATTCCGGGTTCCATTCACGTCGGCCACGCGGCTACACCGGACGGCATCGCCTCAATCCGCAAAACATTGGCTAAATTACCTAGAAATCGCAACATCGTGATCTACTGCGGCTGCTGCCCCTGGATGCACTGTCCCAACATTCGACCCGCCTTCGCCCTATTGAAGAAGATGGGGTTTACCCACATTAAGGCGCTCTATCTTCCGGATAGTTTTGATAAGGACTGGGCGAAGCACGGATACCCAGTGCAAAAGGGCGGCTAGGGAATTTAATATATTACTCCGGCAACGTTATAGCGTAATTAGTACTAGCCTCACTGGTAACCGTTCAGTTCTCTGGATAATTTAAGCAGGAGGTTCTCACTCCCTGTCTGCCGCCAGGCAGGCAACTCTTTTCCCAATCCTGAGAGAGGACTGGTGAAGGAGATTGCTTCGCTTCGCTCGCAATGACACCCTCCCCGCAAGCGGAGAGGGGGAGAGAGTTTAGCGGCGGTGCTTTTATCTTGCCCCCCAGTCCCTCATAATCCCCTCCCCCGTTTACGGGGGAGGGCCGGGGTGGGGGTCGAACGAAAATAATTCCCGTAGAACCGAACTCTCTTTCGATTCTTTCGCATTGATTTTCCATTGCTTTTTTGGTATCATAATTGTAGATATGTTCATAAGTTAATATTAAAATGGCAACGACATCCCCCCATCTCGATGCCGGTGATACCGGCATCTTCGACAATGAGCCAGTTGCGCGGGTGAGAGCTTCACTCATCAGCGAAGCGGTGGCTCAGGATATGGCTGAAGTCTATGCGGCCTTAGCCGATAGCACCCGTTTGCGCCTGCTGCATGGCCTCTCCATCGCCGAACTATGCGTTTGCGAGCTTTCAGCCGCGGCCGGAATCTCTCAATCCACCGTTTCACATCATCTTCGCACCCTTCGCAATTTAAGGCTGGTTAAGCATCGCCGAAGCGGGCGCCTGGTCTACTACTCGTTAGACGATCTACATATCAAGGATTTGTTGGAACAGGGGCTGGAACACTTGTTGGAGGGAGGGCGTCGTTGAGCGATACCCCATTAAATGACCCCCTGCGGCGGTTGAAATTACCCATCTCTCTGCCCAGCGGTGAGACCTGTCAACAGTGCGTGGCGAACCTCCAGGATAGCATTCGACGCATTAAGGGGGTGGATGATGCCTCCGTCAGCAACACCCGCACCGAGATTTCGATTACCTTTGATCCCGATTTAATATCAGTGTCCCGTATCGAGAGCGAGATCCGCAAGATCGGCGCATCGCTGGATAACCGGGTTGCCCATCGAACCTTCGGTCTGAGTGAGGTGGATTGTCCCGATTGCCTCCGCGCGGTGGAAAAGGCGGTCTCCGGGCTATCGGGAGTCCTTTGGGTGGGGGCTAACTTTGCGGCGGCCAAAATTCACGTGGAATATGAGCGGGATGTAACCCGTCCCTCTAAAATCAAGGAGGAGATCGAGAAGCACGGTATCCGCGCATGCACGCTCAAGCCATTGGAAGACCGCGAATCGGTGCCTTCAACCCGACTCGCCCAATCTGTAATGCCGAGATGGCTCCAAAATCGCCGATTGATCAGCACGGTGTTGGCCGCGGGTATCACCGCATTCGGCGCATTAAGCGCGTATCAAGGAAACAGTGCGGTTGCGGCCTGGCTTTATCTGCTAGCGGTCGCGTTTGGAGGCTGGCAGATCGCACGCGGCGCCGTTTTCGCGCTCCGAGACGGTGCAACTGATATGAATGTGCTGATGACCTTCGCCGTTATTGGGGCTGGCGCAATCGGACAGTGGGAAGAGGCGGTAGGAGTCGTTATTCTCTACAACATTGGAGCTCTGCTGCAGTCATCGGCAATGGAAAGAACGCGGCGCTCGATCCGACAACTGTTGGAAACCACTCCCAGCAAGGTTTTGGTGAAGAGGGGGCGAGGCGATTATGAGGTCGCGCCTGAAAATGTGCGGCTGGATGAAGTGGTTATCATTCGACCGGGTGAGCGAATCGCGCTGGACGGTGAGGTCATCGCCGGCGAAACGGAGGTGAATCAGGCGCCGATCACCGGAGAAAGCCTTCCGATTCACAAATCAAACGGCGATTGGGTCTATGCGGGCGGCATAAATGGCTCCGGCGCGATCGAAGTCAGGGTTCGGAAAATTTTCAGCCAGACATCGCTAGCCAATATTGTTAAGCTGGTGGATCAGGCGCAAGCTCAAAAGGCGCCCTATGAAGAGCTGGTGGACCGATTTGCGCGCCGCTACACGCCTGTGGTAGTGATCTTAGCGATCATCATTGCATTTCTGGTGCCGCTGTGCATCTCACTGAGGATTCAGTGGGCAGGCCAACTGGCCACCGGTGCTCTCTGGGTTGCCTGGCTGCATCGAGGCTTGAGTCTGTTGTTAATCGCCTGCCCGTGCGCACTGGTCATCTCCACTCCGGTGGCGGTCGTAGCCGCGATTGGGCAAGCATCCCGAATGGGAGCGCTGATCAAAGGTGGGACATACCTTGAGCAACTCGGTCGAATTGATGCGATCGTCTATGATAAAACCGGCACCCTAACCGAAGGGCGGCCAGTTGTGGAGGACGTCGTTCCGCTGGATACGCTGCCGTGCCATGAAATCTTAAATATCGCCGGCGCGATGGAATCCCGCTCCGAACACCCGTTGGCCGCTGCGTTTGCCGATTATCAACGAGCAACTGATCGCCGTCCCCCCTTGAAGATCACCCAGTTCACGGAGCTTCCCGGCCAGGGAATACGCGCCGAATTGGATGGAGAACTCTATTGGATGGGCAGCGCCCGTTTGGCCCACACCCTCAAAGCCGATTTAAACGGGGCGGGCGAGACGATGGCAGCCATTGAATCAAAAGGAAAGACCGCCCTTGTACTGGGGGCCGGAAAGAGAGCGGTCGGCGTAATCGTGATCAGCGATCGTCCCCGGCAAAACGCTTCCAGCGCCATTTCTATGTTCCGCTCGCTGGGGGTGAGGTACCAGGCGCTGCTGACCGGCGATAACGTTCACTCCGCGCAAGCGGTTGCGGACACGGTCGGCCTGAAGGAAATGAAAGCAAATTTACTACCGGAGGACAAGCTGGGTATTATTCGTGAGCTTCAGAGAACGTACTCAACGGTCGCAATGGTGGGAGACGGAATAAATGATGCGCCGGCGCTCTCGGCTGCCAACGTGGGCGTCGTGATGGGCGGCATCGGGAGCGACATCGCGATGGAAACGGCCGACGTGGCGTTGATGGGCGATAACCTAACTCAGCTCGGCGATCTCATCCGGTTGAGCCGGCGCACCATAAGCATCATCCGGCAAAATGTGGCGTTCAGCCTGGCCACTAAAGGCGTACTGCTTGCGGTAGCGGTGATCATTCCCATTCCGCTCTGGATCGCCGTCATGGGCGATAGCGGCGTCTCGCTGCTGGTAATCGCCAACGCCCTCCGGCTTATTCGCAAAGTGCCTTCACCCGCGTAGGCCGGCCCATCACAACGCTCCCCTCACTCCGTCGCCCAACGCCCAGCCCATAATGAGGCTGGGGAAAAGGATGTTTCCACCAAATAAGATCAGCGAAACCTGGCTGCCCGGCGAATAGATCAAGGCGAACAACACAATCAGAATCAAGACGGCTGACATAGTCAGTGCAACGCTGCGTGAATAGGCCTCTTGCATTACACTGGCGATGAAGTAGACCAGTGCCGCCCCATAGAAAAATATGAGGGAAGCCGCCAATATCAACGCCGCAAAAGGCACTCCCGTCTTTTTGGAGCCGCCTGCAGTGAACCAAAAGGTCTCCTTGATCGGCGCCAGCCACCCGGCGAATGTGAGCAGCGCGCCGCTTGCCAGCCCGGAGGCGGACAAGCATAATACTAACCATCCGTTCCATCCAATTAGCCATGGCAAAGTGTCGGCGATCCATTCTGAAGGAGTGGTGGGCGCTCGATTAGCTGCCAATAAGGAAATTATAACGATAAACATACAGATCACGATGGTAAAAGCACGGCCTACCCATCGAACCGAGGTGCGATCGAAAACGGAGCGAGACGGAGAATGGAATGACCCGCCGGAGCCGGGCCTTGAGCGAATCGGGCTTCGGTGGCCGGTCATCCGGCTGAACTTGGCCGAAACGGAGGGGCTGGATGGATTGAGCTGCAAAGCATAGCTCAGCATGGCGATCGCTTCATCGGTCTTACCCTGAGCGCGGTAGATATCGGCCAGCAACTCGTAGACGGCAGCGTTGCGGCGATGAAGTCGCAGCGCCTGGCGACAGAGGCCGGCCGCCTGCAGCAACCGTCCCCTCGAATAGGCGATCTGCGCCTGCAGAACGATCTGTTCAATCGTTTCTTCCCCTACCGATTGCGAATGAGGGCGGTTTGTCGGCGGCTGTTGGGGCGCTGGTTTGGGTTGGGGCGAAGGGGTCTTTTGCTGGGCTTGCTCGGCTATTTTGCGCGCGGTATAACGAAGCTCCAGGTCATAGGTAGCTCGCCGTCCGGCGTGAGAGAGCGTGCGATAGGCTTCGTTGATCTCCTTAAAGCGATCGGAGGCATCCGCGTTTCGGTTGATATCGGGATGGTAGCGGCGAGCCAGCTCCCGATAACGCCGTTTTATTTCTTCCGGCGTGGCGGTGGAGGCTAATCCGAGCACTTCGTAGTAGTTTTTCGGCAACGCGATCCCTTAAACCAGGGCAATTCGGCTCTGGCTGCTTCATGAGCATAACCGATTTATGAAGCTGGCGTCAATCGAAATGTTTTCAGAGGTAAAATTAAGTTCAGACGAGCAACGGTCTCACAGGGGGTAGTACGGATGAGGATCGCCTATTTTGACTGCTTTTCCGGTATATCGGGCGATATGGCGCTGGGCGCACTGATTGCAGCGGGCGCGGACGTGGATGCGTTACGTACCAGCCTAAAACAACTCCATCTACCCGGCTGGAAACTCGATATGCGATCGGTGGAACGAAACGTCATCGGGGCGACCGATGTCCAAGTGATTGTCGATTCTGAACCTGCCGCAGCCGAGCACCATCGCCATCTGCCTGAAATTGTGAGCCTCATCGAACGATCCGACCTACCGGCGGCGGTAAAGCGGAATGCGATTTCCGTCTTTCATAAGCTGGCTCAGGCGGAGGCGACCGTTCACCGGAAACAGCCGGACGAGATTCACTTTCACGAGGTTGGGGCGGTGGATGCGATCGTGGACATCGTGGGGACATGTCTGGCGCTCGATCTACTGGGGATTGAAAGAATCGAGTGCTCCCCGTTGCCGATGGGACATGGGTTTGTATCATGCGCGCATGGTGAAATTCCTCTGCCGGCACCCGCCGTGGTTGAGCTTTGCCAGGGCGTGCCGGTATATGGGGTGGATATTGAGGGGGAACTGGTCACGCCGACCGGAGCCGCACTGGTCGCCAACTTAGCCGCCCATTTCGGTCCGCCCCCGCCAATGCAAATAACGAACAGCGGTTACGGCGCCGGTAAGAGATCGTTCGGTGAGCGACCCAATCTGCTCCGGGTTATGATTGGGGAGGCGGTCTCGACCGAGATGGCGGCATCCACTGAGGTGGTCGTGATGGAGTGTAACTTGGATGACTTTTCACCCGAGCTATACGACCTGCTGTTAGAGCGGCTGCTTCACGGCGGAGCACTGGATGTCAGCTTTGCGCCCATCCAGATGAAGAAGAATCGGCCTGCCACGCTGGTGCAGGTGATCTCGGATCCATCAACGGTTGAAAAGCTGGCCGACATTCTTTTCACTGAAACTTCGACGTTCGGAATCCGGTATCAAACCATGCGGCGGCTCTGTCTGGAACGAAATATCGCCAAAATGAATACCGAATACGGTGAAATCCGGGTAAAAACAGCATCGTGGAGAGGCAAGCCGGTTACCATAGCGCCGGAATATGAGGATGTGAAGGCATCCGCACTGCGCAATCAGGTGCCGGGCAAGACGGTTTATGATGCGGCTCTGCAAGCCTACAAGCGGTTAAACTCGCCGGAGTAGACGAAAGTGCACAACCAAAGGGATAACGCTTTAATTTGCCGACGTTGTGGTTCGATGAATCGTATTGACTGGCAATTCTGCGCACGGTGCGGCGCTCCACTGACCCGGTCTTCACAAAGCCATCAATCACCCACTTCAACCACGAATCAATATCCGCTACGGTGGGCAATTCCGTTGCTGAGCGGCCTCTTCATCATCATTGTGCTAACCGGCGCCTGGATGATGTGGCGCGCACTGCACCCGTCACCCGGCCAAGTATCGGCAAACCCAGCGGCGCCCGCTTACACGCGGGCAACACCTTCCTCATCCGAACCCATAGATCCCGTCGAGCTAAAGGCGCGGGAAGCCCTCCGAAATGCGGAGCGCCAATTCGGCATTCAACCGCCGCCCACCGATCACCGAGGGCAAGTTCATTTGCGCGGCGGCGGCTCAATTTCTGCCGATCAATACAATGGGGTTCGCCAACGGTTGAATCAGCTTGGATATTGAGACCTCACGGCTTTGACCAGTAAGCCAACGCGCGAATGAGTTCAGGCAATAGGAAGGTGTCGAAAATATGGTCTCATCCGTCGAGGTGACACTATCGGGCCGTATAGAGGAACCAATAAGTCAGAACGCCGGCATACCTGCCGGTAGGGATCAAAAGGAATGGATTCCCGCCATCCACTCCACTGGAGTGGAGCCATGCGGGAATGACGAAACGGCGGACTCCAGCGACTTCTACGACATCCTTTAAGGAGATACTCAATGAATAGAAAAACGATTGAAAGGGGTGTTATGGTGGGTGCTGTCGCTTTTCTTTTTCCTTCTTATATCTATGATGAAGGACTCATACCAAGGATGACCTATTCATTTTTTTGGCTCTACAATATTGGAGGGTAGCCGTTGGATATCACCCGATGGGTACGTTGCTAGACGTTGCCATTATGCGCTGGATCCGGCGGTAAGATAATCGGGGTTGTCAGGATTGAGATGCCCCCCCGACAACCCCTTTCATTTCAGCTTGCCCGGATTAAGGATCCGGTTCTTCTAATCAGTTGTGATTTGAACCAACATTCGCTGATTACCGCGCCGAATCACCATCGTCACCGTGTTGCCGTTGCCGGATTTCTTCGCTAAGCTCTGAAGCTGAGCGGCGGAAGTAATGCTCTGCTGGTCAAACCGCTCGATGATGTCACCCGCTTGCAATCCGGCCTGTTGGGCGGGACTGCCCGGCAGCACTTGGGTGATCACCACGCCGGTTGTGGTGCTGAGATTAAACCGTTGCGCCAATTGGGACGAATTATCGGCGATCGCGATGCCCAGTTTGCTCAGTGACGAACTGGTGCCCATCATATTATTCTGCGATAACTCCAGATTCTTGGGACGCAGCTCGACCGTCACCGGCAGAGTGATGGTTCGGTGGTTACGAACGATGGTAACTTGTACCGTTGTCCCTGGATGGGTATTGGCGACCGCTTCATAAAGGTCTTTTGCATTGTTAATCGGTTTGTTGCCGAACCGGGTTATTACGTCTTGCACGTGAATGCCGGCTTGCGAGGCGGGGGTATTGTCATTCACCGCTGCAATCAACGCACCTCGGCTGACTCCATAGAGATTGGAATCGTTGGCCGTCACCGTCTTCGGAACGACTCCAAGAAATCCCCGCGTTACCTTACCGTGAGTTATCAGTTGGTCCATAATGTTGCGGGCGATATTGGAAGGAATGGCGAATCCGATCCCCGCATAGGTGCCGGTGGGTGATTCGATCGCTACATCAACGCCGACCACCTGCCCATAAACATTCACCAGCGGACCACCTGAGTTGCCCGGATTGATGGGGGCATCGGTTTGGAGCAGATCAGGATAAAACCGGACGTCGTTGGGGGTGCCCGAATCGCCCGGTATCGTCTCGTGCCGTCCGCGCGCGCTGATGATGCCGGCCGTCATCGTGTTGTACATTCGGAACGGACTACCGAATGCCAGCGCCCACTGGCCGACACTCACTTTGCTTGAATCGGCAAGCTGCACGGTGGGCAGATTATCGGCCGGTATCTTCACGATCGCTAAGTCACTGCTGAAATCCGGAATAACCTTGCCCTGGAACTCCCGGCCATCCGATAAGCGCACCGTCACTTTGGTGGCGCCGTTTACCACGTGATCATTGGTCAGGATGTAACCATCGCTGCGGACGATGAAACCGGACCCCGATGCAACCTGGGTAAAGTGTTGCGGTCCGATTTGCGGTGCCGGAAAGCCGAACTGCTGGAAGAAATTGCTGTTTGGAAAATTGAACCCTTGATTTTCTATGGTTTTTCGGCTCGTGATACTGACTACGGCCGGCATGACTCGCTTCGCTACCTGCACGAACGCGTCTTGTATGCCAAGCACCGAAGCCGGTGGCCGCAAAGCCGGTTGATCGGGCCCAGCCGAAGCGCCGGTCGTTCGCAGCTTGGCGAAAGCGATTGCCGATATCGCCAGTAATACGACAGCCCCCAAAATCGTGAACGTGCGCCGTCTGGGCGTTGAAATCATCTTTACCATATTTAGACCTCCAATGCTTCCATAAACTCCTCGAATTGTCCGATGCTTCGACCCTCAGTGTCGCAACCCATACTGCTTAAGATCGTTGCAAAAGCGGTTTATTACACTCAATTCGCTATTCAGTTTACGGAATCTTTTGAAATGTTTGTTCCACGCACCCGAGCGAATTCTGAACGCCCCGCCTACAAACTAACTTCAACCGATCAATGTTATCCGCTCGTCTGGAGGATGTTAGACAACCAATTTCTGCTCTTCACGAAAAAATGGTTGATGGGTCAGAACGTCTGGCTTGAGCCGGAACATCATTCGATTTTTAATACGAGCGATCTCATTTAAATGTCACGATTTTTCGATCACTCGGACGAACAGCTCCTCCAGCGTCTCGCGCTTGGGGATCAAAGAGAGGAGCCGACCGCCATGGTCAACCACGGCAGCGGCTAAATCGGCCGCGCGTTCCTCGGAATCCACCCAGGCAATGATGTGGGTCTCGTTGACCGACACACTGGGTGAGATATGGTGGATGGCGGCCATCAGATCGGGATTAATGTTCTCCACCTGCATCTCAACGGTGGAGCTGAAGGTTAATAACTCGCTTAATTTGCCCTGACGCACCACCACGCCGCGATTCAATATCGCCACCTCATCGCAGGTCATTTCGATTTCAGAGAGGAGGTGTGAGTTGAGAAGTACCGTTTTGCCCTTTTCTTTGAGGTGATGGATGATGTTGCGCACGTCCCGCCGGCCTAATGGATCAAGTGCGGAGGTCGGCTCATCCAATACCACCAGTTCCGGCTCGTGGAGGATGGCCTGCCCCAGCCCGATGCGCTGCAGCATCCCCTTTGAAAACTCCTTCAAGCGCGATCGGGCGCGCTCCTTCAACCCCACTGCCTCCAGCACTTCGGGAATCCGCTCGTTTAACCGGCGGCGCTCCATTCCAGCCAGCCGACCATGCAGCCGTAAGAACTCCTCCGCCGTTAAAAACTCATGGAACTGGAACTTTTCCGGTAAAAATCCGATGTACCGTCGTACTGCAATGTTACCGATCGGCTTGCCTAGCACGGCAGCGGATCCGGCGCTCGGCCTCACATTTCCCAGCAACATCATAATGGCGGTCGTTTTGCCGGCTCCATTCGGCCCCAGTAGTCCGTAAATTGTCCCCCTCGGCACCGATAAATTTAAGCTTTGAACCGCAACCAGGCGGCGATAGCATTTTCGCAGACCATTGCTCTGTATTGCGATCTCTCCAAAGCCATCCGTCATCGAATAATGGTGACCTCTTTTTTAGTATCCAAAGAATCCAACAGCAGTCGACGCCGTGCGTTGAATGCGGCATCGGAGAGAGCCGGACGAGCGCCGGCGGTTGATAGGGGTTGATCCAAAGTGACCCACGAGCGGCAGCCTCCATACTCCGGCTTGATGGGGAGCTGATGCGGCTTCGGCAAGGCGTAGACCCTCAACAGGATCAGGTAGAGCAGATCGTAAGGATTGTAATCAAACCGCGTCCTTACATAAATCTCATTCCATGCGTACTCAAAAGCCAGCCGATTGACCGCATCCTCGCTTTTCGCCGCCATGACCGTGTCCACCACCGCATATCCTGGAAATGACACCGTCATTGGGTTATAGGGTACCGATAACGTCTGTTTCAACAGCGGCTCGTAGGCCGGTTGGAGCAGATCCTCCTTCTGGTGCTCATAGGTCGGCATCAGAAAGAACTCGGGATCATCCAGTCGAAAAATACCGTCCTCTTCGCTGATTCCGCCCTTGCGCATCAACAGAATTTGCCGGCCCATCAGCAGTGAGTCGCAGATAACCGCCCACTCCTTAAATGCGCGTTGATTTTGACTGAACATATCAGTTGCCTCAATTAAAAGCAGATTTTTTACAATAAATTATAGATTGGGTTGACGACGATTATTCGTTCGGTTTAGAAATTGACAGCAAATGGAGCAGAGCATCTATACCGGCTTGTGCCGCCTCCTCGTCCTGTTCTGCGGTGCCAGAACTGCAACCTACCGCCCCGATGCAATGCCCTTCCAGCATAATCGGCAAGCCGCCGCCGAAAATGGTGAAGCGCCCCTGATTGCTGGTGTGGATGCCGAAGGCTGGCCCGCCCGCCTTCGCGATATCGGCGTAACGACGAGTGGGTGTCCGGGTCCCGGCCGCGGTGAAAGCCTTGTTGATCGCGATATCAATGCTGGTTATCTTGGCGCCGTCCATCCGCAGGAAAGCGAGCAGATGGCCGCCGTCATCCACCACCGCGATGTCCATTGGAACCCCCATCCGCTCGGCATGATCTCGAGCGCCCTCGATGATTCTCTTAGCTCCTTCAGCAGTTAGTATCAAGCGATTTCGCTGAATCAGCTCTGCCATGGCTACCCCTCAAGTCGGAATTTACGCTGACCTCATGCTAGCATGAATTTAGTGGGATACGGCCTGCCGGCTGAAGCGGAGGCGAGCACATAGGACTATCGTGAAGGAATGAAAATCGAGTTCCCAATAATTCCGAAGCTATTTATTAATTATTTTGCATATTAATTGAATCTATTATAGTACTTTCGTACCATATAATAGTACTAATTAACTATTGACAAACGCCCCCCCCGTATTATCATTTAAACAATCGTTGGGGCAGGCGGGCGAATAGCGGAAACCGGCGCTGGAATTCCCACAAGCTGCTACCAGACGATAATATCAAATGGTTCCGATCAGGCCGCACCGATCAGCCTGATCGGAAAATGATCAACTCCAAAGTTCGGCGATATGCAAGATAAGCGCCGAACCCGGAGGCCGTTAAGCTGCTCCCTGTTGTTCAGGCCTCCTACACCTGTCTTGATTCGCTTGTCCCGCGTAAGCGGTTGACGAGCGAAACGGTTCTTCATTTTTCAATCTGAGCGCACAAAACAATAGTGGAGATGATGGCACATGGATAAGACAGCGCTAAACACGGAAGATCCACCCGGCGAGAGCGGCCTCAGGGAGGGCGAAGTTCCGGCTGCCGGCGCCGATCATGGAATGGATGATGCGGACGCTTTCATCGTGGAGAGGATCGCGGAGGCGGTTGTACGGAAGATTGATGAGCGGGAAAAGATCAATCTGTTGGCGGAGGCGGTACTGGAGCGCCTAAGAGGATTAAGTAGTGATGCACCGATGGGTGTAAGTGAAAACGGATCAAATGCATCCATTGAGCAGTCGGACGGTGATTTAAAAGAGACAAGAGCCCAAAAAGGAGGAAAAGAGAATGTCAACCCATGAGGAAGAGAAACCGATGCTGCAGGGCAAGCAAGATGGGGAGAAAGATGACCTTTCTCGGCGGCAATTCATCAGCGATGTCGCGATTAAGGCGGCGGTTGCGGCTCTGTTCGGCGCGGTTACGTTCGATTCGGTGATGGCGCGGGCAATGGATCGGGTAAACGAGATGCAATCCATTCGTGGTATGGGTGATGATGTCGCCAAGGGGCTGCACCGTTATGCCATCAACCCGCAATCCATTTGCAGTCAAAACTACACATGTAGCAGCACGCTAGTAACTTGCGAAATATTTGGGTGTGGTGGAGGTGGCCAGCATTACGATTGTTACTTGCGTGATCTAACATGTTCGCAATTCACTTGTGACAGCTTCAGTTGCAAGGCTCCATACACCGACTGCGGTACTTTTTCGTGTAACCCGGCCGTCTATAGCCAACCGTGCTGAATTCGTGTCAAGTATCAAGGGTGCTGCTCTCAGCACCCTTGATACTGGGGAATAATCTCGATGCAAATTGCGTCTTTTGGTAATTACGTCCAATTAA
>JAKBZR010000092.1 GCA_021842405.1 bacterium | reverse complement strand
GCGCCGATCTGTGCTCTGATCACTGCGGTCAGCGTAGTCGTGCCGCTGATGGCTGGATCTCGGCGCATCAAAAGGCTGGAATTCTAAACCCGCACCGCGGCTTCACCCCTATTGTCAACATCTACCGAGGTTGTTGACAATAGGGGTGAATAACTGATACGATTAACCACCGGTCGAAGTTAGAACCGGTTTCGTTTTAACTATCAACTTCAGGAGCGTAAAAATGGGCCTGACCGCAACTCAGGTGGCTGAGTTCAGGGAGCGTGGTTTTTTAAAATACGGAAAGGTGTTGTCGAACGAACGGGTTAAGGTGCTAAGGCAGCATTTGGATGGGGTCTTTGCCGGTAACTCAAAGGCGGCGCCGGAATCGAAGCGGAATCTGCTCGGCGATTCGGAGCTGGTGGTGATACAGGTGGTCAATATCTGGGAAGCCGATGAGGAGTTCCACCGCCATATTTATGAGCCTGAAATATGCGAATCGGTCGCCCAGCTCATGGGCACCGATACAGTGCGAGTCTGGCACGATCAGATTCAGTACAAGCCGCCCCGAAACGGAGGGCCAACCAACTGGCATCAGGATCATCCATACTGGCCGATCATTCAACCGGCCGACTTGGTGAGCGCCTGGTTGGCGCTGGAGGATGCCGATGTGGAGAACGGCTGCATGTGGATGGTGCCACGGAGCCATAAATGGGGGCCGCACAAAGGTGGTACGATCGGCACCAACGAAGATTTCACGCCCGGTTATGATCCTTCGCTGGTGCCGCCCGGCGAAAACATCGAGGTGGTGCCTTGCGAAGTCAAGGCAGGTGAGGTGATGTTTCACCACTGTTTGACCTGGCATGGCAGCCCGCCTAACCGGTCTGAGCGGGGCAGGCCGGCCATTGCGGTGCACTATATGCCCGGCTATACGCGATATGAGCCGGCCAACGGTCACATTATGGAGCATCGCGTTACGGTAAAAGCGGGAGAGATATTAACCGGTCCCTATTTCCCGACCGTTTGGGAGAAAGGTGCAATAGCTCCACCCCCGTTCGCTCAGCCATCCAAGTAATGGTTGGGGGGATTTTTCATCTAGAAAATGTTGAATTGAAGAGGGCGCTAATCGTAATTGAGAAATCCCCCTTTATCCGATTACGGACGCATTGCGGCGGATGAAGATATTTGTTACCGGCGCCTATGGCTATTCCGGTCAATATATCGCTCGGAGGTTGATGGCAGAGGGTCATGATGTCTTTACTCTCACGAACTCTCCAAATCGTGGGAATGTCCTCGGAGATCGCATCATTGCTTATCCCCTTGATTTTCAGAATTCCGACCGGATGGCTGGTGTGATGGAGGGCGCCGACGCGCTTGTAAACACATACTGGGTCCGGTTTAACCACCCATTATTCCGGATTAGCGATGCAGTGCAAAATGCCCACAATCTATTTCGAGCGGCCGGAAAGGCGGGTATCCGTAAAATCGTTCACATCAGCATTACAAACCCGGACATTCACAGTTCTCTAGAGTACTTTGCCGGCAAAGCGAGGCTTGAGGCGGAGCTGGTGCAATCCGATATGGCCACTACCATCCTAAGACCGGCAGTCATCTTTGGCCGCGAGGATATTTTGTTGAACAATATCGCATGGGCTTTGCGAAGATTCCCGCTGTTCCTCATATTCGGCGATGGGAACTACCGCCTACAGCCGATTTACGTGGAGGACCTGGCTGAGCTGGTCGCTCAAAATATTTCTAATGAAAAGAGCGGGATCATAAACGCAATCGGGCCGGAGACTTATACCTTTAACGAGTTGATTTCAACGATAAAAGAGGAGCTCAAGCTGAGGCGCGCCGTCGTTCACGCTCCCCCTGTGGTGGGATATCTAGCCACAAAGGCGATATCCTGGTGGAAACGAGATGTACTCATTACATCGGATGAGATTAAGGGGCTGATGGCAAACCTTTTGTATACGGATAGCCCACCGGCCGGTTCCACCTCGTTTCGAGGCTGGATTCGCGAGAACCGTAACCGGCTGGGGATGTGTTATGCGAATGAGGTTAAACGGAGAACGAATCGGATAGCACCCTACGCCTGATCGGGCACTTCAAATGAGGATCTGCGGCACAATCGGCATTGGGACATCATCAACCGGTGAATGTGCGCTTAATGCCCCCAGCAGCCGTATGGGAAAATGATGGGGCAGAGGGCTTTCCCCGCCCCCGTGGAAATAAGTTACAGATTCATACCGCTGGAGTGGCCGGGGAAGACCTTGGCGGTGGGGTCAATAAAGGTTTTTGCGTAGTTTACCGCAATGCAGACCTCGCCCACACCAGTCGCAATCAGCTTCAGCTTGCCGTCGTAGGTGCAGATGTCCCCCGCCGCGTAAACGCCGGGCAGATTGGTCTCCATACGGGAGTTAACCGCGATCGCGCCACCTTCAAACTTTAAGCCCCAGTCCTTAATCGGACCCAGACTAGCGTTAAATCCAATGTTGATCAGCACGTAGTCAACCGGCAGAACGGTTTCCTCACCGGATTTGTTGTTAAAGTAGATCACGTCTTCGAGATGATCGTTGCCGCGCAGCTCTTTCAGCTCGCACCAGAGATGGAGGTCTACCTTTGAGCGATTAAAGAGCCAGTCAACGCTCTCTTCGTGGGCGCGAAAGACATCGCGGCGGTGAATTTGGGTGATTTTGGCGGCAACCGGTTCGAGGTTCATCGCCCAATCAAGCGCCGAATCGCCGCCCCCCACGATGAGGATGCGCTTTCCGGCAAATGTGGTTTTGTCCTTGACGAAATAAAAGACATGCTTGCCCTCAAATTGCTCCAGCCCGATGATGCTGAGCTTCTTGGGACTGAAAGCGCCCGCCCCAGCACAGATCAGTATCGTTCGGCTGGGGTGGGTGGCGCGATTCGTCACCGTTTCCCAGATACCGTCTTCCCGGCGCCGGATGTTGACCACCGTTTCGTCCAGGCAAACAGTGGGGTCGAATTTAAGGCCCTGCTCGACCATGTCGTTGGCCAAATCTTTTGCCAAAACCTTCGGGAAGCCCGGCATATCGAAAATGTACTTTTCCGGGTAGAGGGCGGTGAGCTGCCCCCCAAGTTCCGGCAGGCTGTCAATAATTTTCGTGGACATTCCCCGCATACCGGCATAGAATGAGCCAAAAAGGCCAACCGGCCCGCCGCCAATAATGGCGACATCCACGATTTCTTGCTCTGTCATCAATGAAGTTCCTTCCGTTTCGAGTGTTGTTATGATGATGCGCCAGCCAACACCGCCACAATGGAAGATTTTTATTACCCATTGCGGCGATCGGTGGGCGGCGTCGAGGTAGTTTTCCGAATGACGAGCGTAGCAGGCAAAGTAGTAATGGCTGGGGGTGCATCGTATCCCCGCATGCGATTCACCAGTAATCGAACGCCCATCGCGCCGAGACCCGCTTTGGGTATCTTGATGGTCGTCAGCGGCAGAGTGGCGTGCTCCGCAAACCAGATATCGTCAAATCCAATTACGCTGAGGTCTTCCGGCACGCGCAGACCTAGCTTGTAGGCGATATGGATCAGTGAGAGCGCCAGTAGGTCATAAACGGCGAAAACGGCGGTGGGGCGGTTGGGGCGGGTGAGCCAACCGTCCAGCGTCCGCTCATCGCCGGAACAGATTTCATCCGCTTCGTCCGGTACGATGCCGGCATCCAACAGGGCGATCCGGTAGCCGGATCTTCTTTCTCGGAAACTATAGGCCTTAAACTCCGCGTTGAGAAGACCGATTCGCTCATGCCCTAAATCCAGAAGATGGTTGACAGCTAAAAGAGCGCCGTGTAAGCCGTCGCTGATGACCGAATCCACCTGCAGCGGTTCAATCAGCGCATCCACATGAACCACCGCCGGCGATTCGGAGCGACACCGCTCGATTATTTCGGTCGTCGCATTGCCGACCAGTAGGATCCCATCGGTTGGCTTATCGCCGGTCAGTGAGCTTTCGCCGGCCGCGTTCTCTCGCTGGATCGCTCGGAATACCATCTGGTAACCGAGTGAAGCGGCCTCCGTTTGGGCGCCAGCCAGCACGCGAGAGAAGAAAGGATTGCTGAGCAGGGGCTCGTTATAGTTGGCGATATGGAGAAAGGTGATAGTGTTGGTGTCGTTGGATTTCTTGCGGCGTCGGGATGGGCGCGGGCGGTAACCCAACGATTCGGCGGCATCCTGAATACGGCGGCGCGTCTCTTCACCCACCTCTCCTTCCACCTCATTCAGTGCACGGGAAACGGTGGATGGTGATACTCCAGCCATCTCAGCCACTTTATGTAATAAGCTCATTCGATCCACCTTTTCTCGACGACAGTTATTTGCTTCAACGGCTATTTATAGCTCAGTCTGGAGCGGTTCCAATCCCTCATTTTGAACCGGCCGGTGCCGATGGAGAAGTTGCAGGCGCCTGGGACGCCGATGGGGTGACCGGCTCCGGCGCTCGGGTGGCCGGTAAACTCATCCGCGCTTGCCACTTTTTCCCATACCAGGAGACGGTGCCGATCAGATCATAGCGGCCGGATGGAGTTTGAGATGGAACCGTTAGATAAAACGGCGCCTTAATGGTGCCGCCTTTCCGGCCGATATAAAAGCCCTTTTTGTGCGCGCCCTTGATGATCCAGCCGGCCGGCGCTTCCAGCGAAACATCGCCGCGGGCATGACCGGGAACCTCGCTGTGGATCTGAACCAGAACCTTCAACTTGCTCGGTCCAATCACCAGAAGTGGGTTTGGCTCTGAGATAAGGGCCAAGTTAAACGCCTCTACAACCTGGAAGTTGTTCGTGACAACCATCGTGCTGCCATCCGCCAGCTCAACCTTTCCTTCGAAGGTGTAAAATCCGGGGATTACACTATCGGGAAGCACGGTGTTATAGTGCAAGTTCAAAGTTTTACCGCCCTGGACTGAAGGTACATTAACCACCCTTTCAAATTTTACGATCTGATTTGCCGGCCCCACGCCCTCCCAGGTCACCGATTGGATGGCGGCCGGCAGGTCATTTTGATTTAAGATTTTTAGGGTTGCATTAACATGCTCACCGGCGATGGGGAGGTCATCGTTAAGATATAGTTGCGGCACCAACCCGGGCACCGTTTGAACTTGAGTGTCGGTCAGCGTTAAATCAATGAGCAGGTGAGGCTCGTAAGGGGCGGTGGGCTTGAACTCAACGGCAGCCGGCAGGAAATCGCCGCGCAATCCAATTGCGGAGCCATTATGCAGATAGAGGCCGGCCGTGCCGTTTGGAATCGCCAGCTCGACCGTCTGCTGTCCGTTAACTAGTTTTGTCACCACGTTGATATCTTTTGGATTAATCGTTGTGTCATTCCACACCGGCGTGTCTTTACTGCTGCTGGCGTCCAAAACCCGAACACTCAGCGCACCGCCTCCATCTTCAGTGACCGGTGACACACTGATCTCCAGGTTATCATTGCCGCGAAGCCATCCGTTGTCGGTAGCGTCAATGTCGAAAACGACCCAAGCCGATTGATCGGATTGGGCAGCCAGATAGAGGTAGTTGTTATCCCAATCCATATAAAAGGTTCCCTTGACCGGTCCTGTGTCCACCGTATAGAGGGAATCCCAGGTTCCTGGAGCGATAACGCCGGTCATTGGGGGGCGTTTTTTCAGCCGTTGTGGCTGGAAGGGATAATCGGGTCGAACGCGGGTGTCAATGGTAACCGGTATTCCGGACGTAACCGGTGCGACGGTGGTAGCCGGCGCGGTGGGTTGAGCGGGAGCTGGGTTAGCGGCGGGATTGGCCGGTGCCGTTGGCGATGGCTTTGGCGGTTGGGTCGTCGGTGCTGGATTTGTTGGCGGAATCGGCTGCACGGGGGACGGTCCGCCCGATTGCGCTCCAGCGGTGATGGTCATTGCGGCAATTCCAAATAACAAGCTCAGTGTTTGCCAGAAACCGGTTTTCAATCGGATAGCTCCTCCCAATATTGATATTATAGAATCTAGCACCTTTGCGCCTCGAAGTCAAGGGAAAACTGACGCAAAATCAACCGCAAACTGCGATTGACACTCATCCCTGCGTCTGCTAGACTTATTCAAGATCAAATAAAATTTAGATTCTAAGTAGGGAGTAACGGAATGCCCGATGTTGCTTGTTTGGGAATTTTGGTCGCTGATTTAATCGGAAGGCCGATTGATCGCCTGCCGGAGCGGGGGAGGTTAGCGCTGGTGGACGACATGTCGCTGCATATCGGCGGGTGCGCATCCAACACCAGCATCGTTCTAGCAAAGCTCGGTATCGAGACCGCAGTGCTGGGGAAGGTAGGTAGCGATGGGCTCGGCGATTTTGTGACCAGTGAATTAGAGCGGAGTTCGGTTCACTGCCAGGGGTTGGTTCATGACTCGGATCACCATACCTCCGCATCCATGGTTATCGTGGATCATCAGGGAGAGCGATCCTTTTTGCATTTCATCGGTGCCAATGCCCACTACAGAGTGGAAGATGTGGACTGGGGAGTCGTTCGCAGCTCGCGCATCCTTCACATTGGAGGCGCGTTGGTATTGCCCGGCATTGACGGGGAGCCGATGGCGGAGGTTATGGCGGAGGCAAAAAAGCGTGGATTGACCGTCACCCTTGATACGGTTTGGGATGCTACCGGACGCTGGATGAAGACTTTGGCTCCCTGCCTCCCTTACGCCGATCTTTTCTGCCCCAGCCTTTCCGAGGCGCAAAAGCTGGCCGGATGCGAGAAGCCGGCTGAGGTGGCCCGGGTTTTACGGGATGCGGGCGCGAAGGCGGTGGCGCTCAAGCTGGGTGAGGATGGGTGTTATCTCCAAACCGATAAGGAGGAGTTCTTGGTGCCGACCTTCAAGGTGGATCCCGTTGATGGAACCGGCACCGGTGACGCCTGGGTGGCCGGTTTGCTGACTGGAATGCTAAAGGGATGGGATTTGCACCGCGCGGCCCAATTCGCCAATGCCACCGGCGCCTTATGCGTAATGGCCACCGGCGCAACCGCCGGCATCCGTTCGTTTGAAGAGACGCTGAAATTTATTGAGAGGCACAGCGCCGCCTAATCGAGGTGCATTTATTTCAAAACTCAATTAAAGTGCAGTTTTGTCATTGCAAGCGGCTGGTAGGAGCAAAGCAATCTCCTTTTGTAGGCGGGAGGAGATTGCTTCGGTCGCTGCGCTCCCTCGCAATGAAAGGATAACATCAACTTCGCTGTATTCCGACAGGCAGGGAATTGGTTTCCCGCTTTCGCGGGAAAGACGTAATTTACCTTCATCCCCTCAGAGGGAAACTGAAAATCACCTTCCCCCTCTTAGGGGGAAGGCTGGGATGGGGGTGCAAACCATCAACCCGGTTACAACAGATAATGAAACGAATACAAGGGCGATCACAAGGATCGCCCCTACCGACCTGGATTCCCGCCATCCACTCCACTGGAGTGGAGCCATGCGGGAATGACGATGTGGCAGTATCCAGCGAATATTTCAACACCCTCTTAAGGCGAATTAATGGGGAGAGCTTTTAGATACTTTAACCTGGTAAATTTGCGCGTCTGAGTTGGAATAGACGAGGCGCACCAATGGCTTGATGGATCTGAGAAAATCCTGGAGATCATCCATGGTCAGGATATCGTATTTGTAAACGGCGGGGTGGACTTGCGAGAAGATAAGATATTGCACCCGCATCGCCTTCAAAAAGCGGATGCGCTGACTGTTGCTGGTTTGTGAGAGCATAAAATGAACCAGCAGGCCGAGCTTTTTGGTATAATCAGGGGTTTCGCCCCAGTGGCCGCAGTAGACGCTGTGGTCCGTAATCTCAGGAGCGAAGCATGCCAGTGTCATGTCGATCGGTGCGACGCGGCCATCCGAACTAAGATAGATCCACGGCAGCGGCTGAATTGCCGCGTTGGCAGGCGTGTGGAGCCGTATCCAGCGGAGCGCGGCATATTCACCCGCATTCATATAGGGGCGCTGCTGCATCGTTTGAGAAAGATTGATGACGTCATTCTGCATGTCACGCCGCATAAAGCGCCAGTTCGTCAACGACAGTATAGCGAGGACCGCAACCCAGCCGATCGTCTTGAAATGGCCCGGCAGCCGGCTTAAACGGGGCGTAATCGCGATGCCGGCCAGGATGGATAACGGAATATGTTCGCCCATCAACAGCTTCCGTTGAAAGCTGAAGGGGAGATAGGGCACCATCAATCCGACGACCGCCCAGACAATCAGCAGGTGGGTGGCGAGCCGATCCGGCAGCCGCTCCTCCCGGATCAAGGAGCGGTGGGATAGTTCCCACCATCCCGCAATGGCCAGCAAAAGCACCAGGCCATATCCGAGCAGATAGAGCTGGATTTGAGGGGATAGGGTCGCCACCTCCGCCCGATTATGGAAGAGCGGGTCGTTTTTAAACTGGAGATACTCGTAAACCACCGAAGGCAGGCCGATCGCGGCGGCCAGCAACGCCTGAAGCCATGCGAATCCAACCGTCGGCCGGCGCAATATTGTGCCGATGATCAGGTAGGTGATCCAGATCGAGCCCAGTGTGATCGCATCGTAGGAGTGAATGTTTCCTAACAGCAGCGCCAGGAAACCGGCCAACAGTGCTGGCTCGAGCCGCTGCTCCCGTTCCGCTTTTAAGAGACAGCCCAATATTCCCAGCATCAGGGTCAGCGCAACGATGAAAAGGGGACTGAGGGAGAGCGAAAGAAGTGTGATCGCCTCCGGTTGCCAGACATCTACCGGTGAGTTGATGCCGCTGTGATGCCACAGGCCGGGTACCCACCCAAGCCCAGCCGAAAGCGCGGTGATGCCGAAGGCGGCCCAGCGGGTGCGGCGGTCCGATATGCAGAGCGAGATAAACCAGAACAGGGTTCGCAAGAAGATAAAGCCAAAGATGAAACGGGCGGCATGAAGGACGAAGATCAGCGGCAAGTGCAATTGACCGGCAATGGCTCCTAACGTCCAGAACAGCAGGTTGAACTGATGGGAGCGGCTGGCATCCGGGCTGGTGGAAAACATGTGGCGTAAAAAAAAGTGACCGTCGGCCGCCTGTCGCATCCAGGAGAGATAGACGCAACTGTCGTCCAGATTGTAGCCCAGCCAGGAGTACCACCGCCCGTTTGCCAGACTCGCGCCCCAGAGATAGGGGATGAAGGTGACCAACAGCAAGAGAATGATGGCCAGGTTGAGTAGGCCGTTATCGGAGGTCGTCTTATTTTCTGGGGCTGATTGGGCGGTCTGCAAGGTGGCTCCTCAATCCATCATCGGGTGCGGTCGGAGGCGGCCGGATTGGAAGAAAGAGCGCGAGGCGGCGGGGAGAAGATAACCCCATTCAAACCGTATCAGCACTGGTTGGGATGGCAGGGATTCAGGCATTGACCCGTTCACCCCAGAGAAGGCGCTTGCGGACTTTGCCGTAGAAGCTGCCATGCCGCTCAACCACTAGCCGAGTGGCAACCGGCGCAACGCGGATCTCGATGCGGTCTCCCGATTTCAGCGGAAATTCGCATGCGCTGTCGGCTGAAAAAAAGACCTCTTGGCCATCCGAGCTCAATGTGATGGTGATCCGCTCATCATGGGGTAGAAGCAGTGGACGAGCCGATAAGGCGTGCGGGCAGATCGGCACCAGTAAAAGGGCCTGGATGGTTGGTTCAACCAATGGGCCGCCGGCTGAGAGCGCGTAAGCGGTGGATCCGGTTGGTGTGGATACGATGACTCCATCGGCCGGGTAGCTGGCGAAGTCCTCGCCTCGAATGGACGTCTGCAGCCGCACCATGCGGGAACGTGCGCCTTTGTTGATCACGATATCGTTCAGGGCGCGATCGCTGTGAACGATCTCCCCGTTGCGCCAGACCTCGCCCTGAACCATGCTGCGGTCCTCCCATTCACTCTGGCCCCCAATTGCCCGCTCCAACAGGGAGAAGAGATTGCCGGGATGGGCTTCCGCCACAAAACCGAACTGTCCAAGGTGAACGCCCAGTATCGGCACTCCATGGTTGGCGACCAAGCGGCTGGCCATCAAGATGGTGCCATCCCCCCCCAGGGTGATCAGCAGTTTCATTTGGGACAGGGCTGCCTCATCCATCTTTATTTCCGGGCGATGGATCTGATTGGCGGTTTCAGAGTCGAGCCAAACCCGGATATTTCGCTCCTCCAACCAATCGAGCACCTGGACGGCGAAGGTTCGCGCTGCCTCTTTTTCGGGGTGAACGTATAGTCCCACTAATTTCAACGGAGCGGCTCCCCCTCACCGGCGGCCTGAAAAATTAACACCTCAATCACGTCAGCCATCCTAAAAGATTGTTGAAAAAGTCGCTGGAACCCAACGCTCAAGCTGTTGCAGCGCACAACCCTGAGTTTCGCCTCTCAGTGATTCGTCGGTGTCGTATTACGGTTGTGTTTCTTAAAGCGCTCCAGATTAGTACGGGCGTCGGCATAGTGCGGATCTATGACTAGGGCGCGCCGATAACAATTCAGAGCCAGTGCGGAATTGCCGTTTTCCTCATACACGACTCCCAGATTGTTGTAGGCGGCGGCGTATTTGGGCTGGACGGTGATCGCCTTCTTAAAATAGGCAATAGCCTCTTTCGATTTGCCCTGTTGATTCATGACCAGCCCCATCCCATTGAGGGATTCAACATCTCGCGGATTGATGGCGAGCGCTTTGCCGAATTCGATCCGCGCCTCGCGAAGGTCGCCCTTGCCCAGATAGTAAGAGCCGAGCCAGCGCAGCACGTCTACCCGACGGGGATCCTTCTCAATGCCAATTCGCCAGGAAGCCGCCGCCGCCCGCATCTGCCCCGCTTTTGCCTGCGCCGTTCCCAAGTTAATCCAGGCATCGGCGTTTCCGGGTGAAACGGCGGTCAACCGGCCAAATGCGCTGATCGCTTGGCTGTAATCGGTAAGTCGAAATTCAGCCAGCCCAAGGCCGTTGAGCGCTCTCGGGTTATTTCCTTGTACCTGCAGGGCGCGCTGAAAGGCGGCCGCCGCCCGTTTGTAATCGCCGGTGCGCAGGTAGAGGATGCCGAGCGCTTCATTGGGCGTGAACTCCTTCGGTTCGAGCTGAGCGGCTGACTGAAAGGCGGGTATGGCTTGATCTTGTTTGCCGGCGCCCATCAACGCTTGGGCGTAGGCGAGCCGGATGGCATAGCTGTTCGGCTCCAACTGAATGGCGCGCTGCAGTGGAGCAACCGCCGATCCAGGTTGACCGGCATCGAGGTAGGCGGATCCCAGATTAAGCCAGAAGGCGCTCTTTTTGGGAGCCAAACTCACCGCCTTTTTATAGGACGAGACGGCCTCCAACGGTTTTCCCAGCCGCTGGAGAGCGACCCCTAAATTGTTTTGAACGTAGGGATCGCGCGGATTGAGTCGGGCTGCAAGTCTATACTCGAAAACCGCATCGAGCAGTTGTCCTTGGTGGATGTAGATATTGCCCAAGTTATAGTGGGGATTTGACGCCTTCGGCTGGAGCTTGATCACCGTCTTAAAGGTTTTGATGGCCTCGTTCAAGCGCCCGGCATTTAAATACGCGGTTCCCAGGTTATTGTACGCTGCGCTGTAGTGTGGGTCGAGACGGGTCGCCGTTGAGAGGGGGCCGATCGCATCTTTGTAGGCACCTAGCCTTAAATCGAGAAAGCCGATCCAGTTTAAAATCACCGGTTCATTGGGAGATGCTTTTTGTGCCTTTTGAAAGGCGGCTAAAGCGGCGCTGAAATCCCCTTTTCGATATGCGGCGATGCCCGCTTCAAAAGATTGATGCGCGCCGTTCAAGGCAAGCGCAGGGTTGCCTACTCCTGACAATAGAAACAGTACAATGAGAAAAAGGTGGAACCGTCGTTCCATTGAAAATAGCCCCCGAATCGTTCATGACGGATATCAAATCCTCTACGCCCTATTATACCTATATTCACTTTGCCGAGAGATTCCGTAACAGTTCAGAAAGAGTTCAGGTTTGCGGGAATGATTTACGACCATAGTGGATGCACCCCCACCCTAACCCTCCCCCGTAAACGGGGGAGGGGATTAAAAGGGACTGGGGGGCAAGATAAAAGCACCGCCGCTAAACTCTCTCCCCCACCCCTAATTTCTCGACCGAGGCAGGAATGAAGCCGGCAGTGCGCGAACTACCCACTCGAAATACGCATTGAATTATGGGTTGGAGGTAAATATGCGCTTATTCGCAAAACGATGCGGTTGGCTGCTGATTATAGGCGTCTTAGCCGCATTGATCCTGGCTCCGCAGCCGGTGTGGGCTACCTTTTATCTGCACAAGGGGGATCGGGTGGTGTTTTACGGTGACAGCATCACCGAGCAGCGGCTGTACACCACCGACGTTGAGGTCTACTGCATTACCCGCTTTCCGAAATTAAACCTGTCTTTTATTAATGCCGGTGTGGGCGGGGATCGGGTCACCGGCGGGTGGGCCGGCCCGATTGATCTGAGGCTGAAGCGAGACGTCTTCCCCTACAAGCCATCCGTGGTGACGATCATGCTGGGCATGAACGACGGCGGATACCGTCCTTTTGATGAGAATCTGTTCAATACTTATCGAACTGGTTACGAGCACATCATCGCATCCCTGAAAAAACACCTGCCCGGGGTTCGAATTACTCTTATCGAGCCTTCGCCCTTCGATGACATCACGCGGGCGCCGGGCTGGACCGGTGGCTATAACGGGGTGCTGTTGCGGTATTGCCGGTTTGTTCGCCAATTGGCCCGGCGAGAGAAGCTGGCGGTCACGAATTTCAATACGCCGGTGGTGGATGCCTTAAAAAAGGCGGTGGCATCGAATGCAACGCTGGCCCAAAAAATAGTGCCGGACCGCGTGCATCCCGCCCCGGGCGGGCACTTGATTATGGCGGCCGCCT
>JAKBZR010000012.1 GCA_021842405.1 bacterium | reverse complement strand
CGCACTAAAATACTGGCGGCGATTGATTCCCTGCCTGGCGAATATCGCGAGATTATCGTATTGCGCGAGATTGAAGGGCTGTCCTACAATGAAATAGTCGCGGTAACCGGCCTTTCGCTCGATAACGTCAAGACACGGCTCTCCCGAGCTCGGGCGCAGTTACGCCGCCGGTTGGACCCATACTACCGTTCTTAGGGTACGAAAGTTTTCAAGGAGAAATTTCTTTTGATATTGTCTCGTCGAATTGAGCGAATTGCACGAACGGCTGCTGTAATCGCAATCATGATCGTTCCCCGCTTTGGGGAGGCACAAACAACACCGCCTTTAAATCCGCCAACTACACCCTCAGCTCCGGCGGTAACTCCCTTAGCCACTAATCCGGCTCCGACGGCTCAAAGCAAAATCGTTGATATCATTGTAATTGGGAATAAGTATATCAACCGGGATTCGATAATCAGCGCATCAGGTCTCAGCATTGGTGAGCCGTATACTCCTGACCTACTCACGAAAGCTCAACAACGTCTTCTACAAACCGGAAATTTCGGCTGGCACCATACCAACCCCAACAACCAGGTGAAGGTCACGGCTGAAACAACCGGAAATCAAACGAAAATCGTTATCCAGGTGGATGAGAACGATAAGATCGAGGGGATCAACATTACCGGCGCCGGCCCCATACCGGTCGCCCAGATATTGAAGATAATGACCTTAAGGCCGGGTGATATCTTGAATCTGGTTACACTGAGGCAAGATTTTCTAGCCATCCAAAACCTATATGAAAAGCAAGGCTACACCGCTCTCGTTTCATCGAACGTCAATTTCACCAACGGCATCCTCAACATACCGATCATCGTCACAAAAGTTCACGCCATAAAGATAACCGGCCTCCACAAAACCCGCCCCATCGTTGTAACGCGGGAGATGAAGACCAAAGTCGGCAGTTACTTTTCAACCATTCAACTGAGAAAAGATATTACCAATGTCTACAACACCAACCTGTTTAGTGAGGTGCTTCCATCGGTCGTTAGTGCCGGCCCGGGCGAAGCCGATATCAATCTCAATATCACCGAAAAAAGGACCGGCCAGGCATCGCTGGGTATCGGCTACAGCAGCTTGCAGCAGTTGGTTGGAACCGCACAGTTGACCGAGACCGATTTCCAGGGTTTAGGGGAGACGATCAGCTTGATGTGGGAAACGGGCGGTGTGGCCGGACGCAACAGCTTTGAGCTGGGGTTTACTCAGCCTTGGCTAGATCGCAATCACACCGCCCTTTCGATTGACTTGTTCAATAAAACCGTATACCGATTCGCTCAAAACTTGTTCAGCCAAAATGTGAACACGCTCAGCAACAATGACTACTATGAAGTCCATGTGGGCGGCGACATCACGTTGAGCCGGCCGATGGGAAGCACATACCGGGGTTATGTCGGCGTTCGATACGATAACGTGCGGGTTAACAATATCCCAACCAATACGATTGACGCCTCCGTTCTCCAAAACGGCCCCATATCCGATCTTACGCTTCGGTTGCTGCATGACACGCTCGATTTCGATGCTGAGCCGGCGGTCGGTGGAACTCAAACCTATTCGATGGATATAGGACATGCAGTTCTATCAGCGACCCATGATATTTTTGGAAATCCGATGGGGGTCGGATTCGGTGCCGTAAATTTTGTCAAAGCGAACCTCGAGGCTCGCCAATACTTCAGCCCGGAGGGACGGCGTATCAATCCAAACGACAAACGCCACGTGATCGAGTTGCGTTTGATGCTGGGGACCAGTTTGGGCACCCTACCGTTTACCGATCTATATTTCATCGGTGGTGCGAACACACTGCGAGGATATCGAGAGGGCCGATTCTGGGGAAAGAACATGTTTCTCGGCTCAATCGAATATCAAGAGCCGTTGGCCAACGCGCTGACCGGGGTCGTATTCGTGGATGTGGGCGATGCTTGGGGCGGGCCGTATCAAGGAGTCACCTTTACCAACTTTGCGCAGCACGAAGGGTTCAGCCCTTCGGTTGGAGTGGGTTTCGGTATCCGGGTGAGAACTCCGATGGGCCCGATTCGAATTGATGAGGGATTCGGCAGTGAAGGCGCGCGCACGGAATTCAGCTTTGGCCAACCGTTTTAAAGCCGGTGAAGAGGCCTGTGAGTGCTGCGGTGCTTCCTGAACGATCCAACCGACCGCATCCTTCAAAATTCTGCTATACTTAGCAGATATTGGAAAAAAGGAGTTTCGCTCGTATGCAACGATCTCCCGTTTTGTGGCGATCACTCGTTATACTCTCGGTTATACTAGGTATCGCCTACGCGGTTAGCGCTTCAGGTCAGACGAAAAATCCAACGATTACCTTCGCCACGGTGGATTTTAATCAGGTAGCCAGTAACTTCACTGAAAAGCAAGATGCAGACGCCGAGTTGCAGACGTTGCAAAATACGTATCAGCAACGGCTGGCGCGACGCGATAGCATGCCATTATTATCCGAAGCGGAACAAGAGCAATTGGATGCGCTTTCAGAGAAACCCAATCCAACCACCGCCGATAAAACACAGATCAATCAACTCACCCAAAAAGGCTTACAGCTCTCACAGACGCTTCAGCAATTACGCCAAAAGAAAGACAGCGATTTAACCGCCACTGAAAAAACTCAACTCAATCAATTGGAGAATATGATTCCACAGGCACAGCAGACTTATGCTCAACTCCGAAGTCAGTACGCGAAGGAGTTGCAGCAGAAGGAGCAGCAAGTAACTCAGAAGATCGTAACCGATATTCGTGCAGCGGTGGAGAAGGTTGCTAAGAAACAAAATATCTCGGTGGTCTTTAGCAGCGATGTGGCACTTTACGCGGGTACCGATATTACTAACGCGGTCATTGCGCAGGCGAACAAGGACTATAAGAAGTAACCATTATTGGGGGCTTGTGGGATTTGTCCTGCTGCTATGCGGTGTCGGGTGCCGCAAACAGTCCGGGTCAACCGGGCTCCAGCAGGTATCAGTAAATTTGCAAAAACTAGAGCGGTTGCACCCAGCATGGAGAGAGCTTCAGTTTCTGCAATCGGAAATCGGCAATATACACCCCTTTGGAGGAGCCTCATTGGCCAACGCATCCTCGAAAAAAGCGTTGACATTATTGCAGCCGAATACCAGCATCCCTGGACATCTCTCTCGATTGGAACTGGAGCGCGCGCGGGCGGTGGCAAATCAAAGGGTAAACCGCTTGAAAACTGAATTGCGATCACGTGATCAGTTCGTTCTCCAGCGGATGGAAGCCCAATTGGAGCGCCAGCTTACGCAGCGCTTGGCGGAACTGGATGCCGAACACAGCCGCCGGCTGGAGGCGAATCGGCTGGGAAAGCTGACGGCAAAACAAAAGTTGGAAGAACACTATAAAGACATATTGCTGCCCCTACAACTTAAGGAACTCGCTCTTAGAACACAAGTCAGGGCGCTGTTTGGCCCGTTAAAGTTGAAGGCAATCCAAGAGCAACGCAATACACATGCCCAAATTAAGGAGATTCTTCAGCGTGAAAAGGCCGATATCGCGGCGTTAACCGCTAAAGAGACAGCGGGGGTTGATGAGCAATATCGGCAAGCGATCAAGCAGGCTGATCAGAATGAGGCTTTTTCGGTGAGAGAGACGAAAAGCCTGTTGCAATCCCGCCGTGCACGTGAAGAAAAACAGCTAGAATCTAATTTGCATGAGGATCTCCCGCCTGCTCAACCTGCACCGCCGGCATTGCCGGTTAAGCGAGCCGGCCGGATCATGCAAATGGTGAATGATCAGAATAGGTCCAACAAAACGAGAGGGTATCAATCTTCGCAAGCTGTTTTAAGCCACTCCGTAATGAAGATGAAACAGTCCGCACTGGCGCTGAATCAGTATATCGTAACGGACACGTTGGATCAGCTTTCGGTCCTAGCATCTCAGAGGCATTGGAAGATCGTTTCGCCAGGCAAAGGAGTTCGTGATGTCACCTCCGTTGCCGCCTCTTGGCTGAAGAATCGGTGGGCGGTTGGTGTAAAAAATGGCTCCAACCAGTAGCCGGATTAAGTTAAAGCCGCCATTTCAATTAGGCCAGTTAAATCATTGGGTCGGCGGAATTTTAGAGGGCGATCCCGAACTAGTGATCAAAGGAGTCGCAAGCATCGAAGAGGCGGAATCCGGCGATCTGGTCTTTGCCGAGGATGAAAGACATCGCCAGCATGCGCAAAGCACACCTGCCAGCGCAGTGGTTGTCGGACTCGATGCACCTGCAGCATCCACCAAGCCGGTAATTCGCGTTGCCAAGCCGCGCCAGGCTTTCTCGGAAATACTAGCGCTTTTTATTCCGCCCGTCGAGGTTGAGAAGGGAGTTCATCCCGATGTGGCGCTGGATGCCACGACGACAGTGGCGGAGAGCGCCACCGTTATGCGCGGCGCGGTGATAGGAAGGCGAGTTAAGATCGGCCGCAACAGTATCATCTACCCGCTCACCTACATCGGGGATGATGCGACGATAGGCGACGAGTGCGTAATCAACCCGCAGGTTACGGTATGCCGAGAGGTGCACATTGGAAACCGGGTCATCATCCATCCTGGTGCGGTCATTGGTTCCGATGGATTTGGCTACGTCCCGATAAGCGGCTCGCTGGCAAAGGTGCCACATATTGGGACGGTGGAGATCGGTGACGATGTGGAGATCGGTGCAAATGTCACGATTGATCGTTCCAAGACGGGAGCCACCCAAATTGGAGCGGGCACCAAAATTGATAATCTGGTACACATAGCCCACAACGTGAAAATCGGGGCAGGCTGCATCATTGTGGCACAGGTGGGTATTGCAGGAAGCGTCACGGTTGGAAAGAGTGTGATCCTAGCTGGACAGGCCGGCATTAAAGACCACATTGAGATCGGTGATGAAGCGGTGGTGCTGGCCCAGGCTGGCGTGATTGGAGACGTAGAGCCAGGGACTCAGGTTTCGGGTTATCCGGCGCGTCCACACCTTCAAAAGCTTAGAGAACAGGCGATGATCGCGGAACTACCAGAGCTGAGGAGGCGGGTTAAAAATCTTGAAAAGCAGATCGAAGAGTTAAAAAGCGGGATGGTAACCCACACTGATGATCGGAGCTAGCCGCATTTAAGATATAATTAATACTGATAATGAATTCAACAACTCTTTCGCTTCCATCATATTAATCTGGTTGCCGGGAGAGAATCGGGAAGAATGGGGCCGATACGTTATCGTTTTGAACATCCTGATGATCGCGTAATAGCGAACGGAATGACTTTCAAGAACGGATAAACGGCAGACCGGTATCACTAACATTGGGTTTGATCGGAAGATAATTGAATCAAGGCGGAGGCGCTCTGAGTTGGATTTTCAACAGACGATTGGTGATGAGATAACACTTTCCGGTGTCGGGTTACATACCGGCAACTTCGGCAAAGTAACATTAAAGCCGGCCGAAGCCGACAGCGGCATAGTGTTTCGGCAAGGCACTCAGCTTTTAGAAGCGAATTGGCGACACGTGGTGGATACGCGCCGCTGCACGGTGCTCGGCTCGGGTGATTTACGGATTGGGACGGTCGAACATCTGTTATCCGCGTTAAACGGCTTGGCGATTGACAACGCGGTGGTTGAGATTGAGGGGGAAGAGGTCCCGGCCGTGGACGGCAGTGCGGCGCCGTTCGTGCAGGCGATTCGTAAAATCGGACTGAACCGGCTGAGTGCTTCGCGAAAGGCATTGCGGTTGAAGCGGGCGTGTGCGGTTCGTGAAGGGGATAGCTGGCTGGTCGCCGCGCCGAGCGATGATTTTTCAATCGTTTGCGTAACCGAATTTGAGCATCCGTTACTGGGGTTGCAGGGGGGTCACTTTGACGGCACGCCCGAGAGCTACGAGAGGGAGGTGGCACCGGCCCGAACGTTTGGCTTCGCCACCGAGGTGGAAGCGCTTCGCTCAGCCAGCTTGGCACGTGGAGGGTCTTTAGAAAACGCGATCGTAATATTTGAAGACCGGTTTTCCGGCGAGCTGCGATATCCCGACGAATGTTTGCGACATAAGGTGCTCGATCTATTTGGTGACCTTACGCTGGTAGGGCATCCCATAAAGGCAGCCATAACGGCGATCAAACCAAGCCATCGAGCGAACGTGGCGTTAGCTCGAATGATCAGCGAGGAAGCAGTGAGCGAATAAAATGATATCCCGAATCCATTTTTTTCGGTGTGTGGTCTGGTTATGATCTCGGGTAGGCGGTGGCTGCACTCTGAAGTTGGAGTGAGCTACGGGAACGTTTTGCAATTGGCGCTTAGTGCGTGTACGGTGTGTCTCTCAAAGAAGATGGAGGAGGCAAGGGAGCATGATCGGCTCGAATAGCGGTATCGGCGCGCCAACAAGAGAGGAGAAGAAGATGCTGGATGTGGAAGATATACGTTCCATCCTGCCGCACCGGTATCCGATGTTGCTGGTTGATCGGATTCTGGAAATTGAACCAGGCAAACGAGCGGTTGGTCTAAAAAATGTAAGCATCAACGAGGACTTTTTCAACGGCCATTTTCCGGGACAGGCAATGATGCCGGGAGTTCTCATCATTGAAGCGATGGCGCAGGTCGGCGGTGTGCTGATGCTTAGCCTGTCGGGACATCGTAACAAACTGGCGGTGATCGGTGGAATTGAGAACGTTCGATTTCGCAAACCGGTCGTCCCGGGTGATGTGCTGATTACTGAGGTTGAGGTTATGTCGGTGAGAAAGTCGTTCGGAAAAGTTCGAATGGTCGCACGAGTTGGCAGCGACGTGGTCGCCCAATGTGAGATGACCTACGCACTGGTGGATCGCCGAATGCCGACCGATACAATTAGCTACGATGGCAGAGAGAACAACGATGGGGTCGAGCTGACGGAGGTGTAAGGGAATAATGGTAATGACCGAAAACCAGCGTGAGACGAAGATACATCCCACTGCGGTTTTACACCCAACCGCGGAGCTTGGGTCCGGGGTTGAAATTGGGCCCTACTGCGTGATCGGTGAGGATGTTCAAATCGGTGACGGGACATCGCTGAAAGCTCACGTTGTCATTGAGCGCAACACAAGAATTGGTCGTAATTGCCAAATATGGTACGGAGCAGCCCTTGGAGGCCAACCCCAAGATGTGAAGTTTCGAGGTGAGCATAGCCTGGTAGTCGTCGGAGACAACAATATCATCCGGGAGTATGTTACGATACATCGTGCTACCGGAGAGAGCAATGTCACCCGTCTCGGGCACAATAATATGCTGATGGCCTATGCGCATGTCGGTCACAATGTGATAATTGGTGACGGCAACATGATTTCCAGCTACGTTGGTTTCAGCGGACACGTGGTGATTGAAGATAATGTGGTTTTTGGCGGCATGGTCGGAATCCATCAATTCGTGCGAATCGGCAAGCTGGCAATGGTGGGCGGCTTTTCAAAGATAAATCGGGACGTGCCGCCGTTTATGGTTATGGATGGGGTACCGGCCCGGGTGCTGGATGTGAATCGGGTGGGATTACGGCGTCATGGTGTGCCGGCCGGCATTCGAGCCAGCCTTCGGCATGCATGCAAGCTTCTTTATCACTCCGGCCTTAACACCTCACAGGCTTTGGAAACCATCGAGGACGAAGTGGAGCCGAGCGAAGAGGTTGATTACCTCATTTCGTTTATCCGTAGCATAAAAGATGGATACGGAGGGCGTCAAAACGATCTACCCCATTAGCGGGACCACCTGACGTTGGTGGGGATACCACAATCTGAATTATCTTAAGGTTGAGGTGCGAGGGTGAACGGCAATATCGCGATGGTGGCCGGAGAAGTGTCGGGCGATTTGACGGGTGGCGCACTTGCCTCTCATCTGCTGATGTTGGAGCCGAACTGGAATCTGTGGGGGATCGGCAGCGCTTGTATGCGAATAGCGGGCGTTGAGTTGATGTACGACAGCGCAGAATGGAGCGCCATCGGCATCGTGGAATCGCTGGCCAAAGCGCCGAGATTGTGGTTGATTTTTCAGGAGCTGAAGCGGCGGCTATTAAGAGAGAGGCCATCGGTTGTAATCCTGATTGATTTTGGAGCTTTTAATTCAAGGGTCGCCCGCTTTTGCCACCAACATCGGTTACGAACCCTCTACTACTTTCCCCCTGGATCCTGGCGGCGGCAGGGATATGCTTCGGCAAAGCTGGCAAAGTATTGCAACCTCATCGCGTCGCCTTTCCCCTGGGCCGCTTCAATCTGGAAAGAAGCAGGCGCCAGCGCGGAATTCGTCAGCCACCCGTTGCTCGATCTGGCCCGACCTGAGATGACCGGCTCTGAATTTGCTGATCGTTACGGGATGAAGGTTGACGCACCGATCATCGGGCTATTGCCTGGAAGTCGCCCTTTTGAAGTGGAGCATAATACCCCCGTTATGCTGGATGCGGCCCGGCTTATCCAAAAACAGATTCAAAACGCGCAGTTTGTGGTCGCTAAAGCACCCGGAGTCAATCAACAGGTTATTGAAAGGTATGTTCAGAATGCCAATCAGCATGGCAGGCGAAATGGACGTCGTTTTTCGCTGATTGAAATGATAGATCGGAGCGCGAAAATCAAAAGCGATGAGGCAGGGAAGCGCGAGAGCATTCGGGCGATCACGCCGGAGGGATTTGAAATTTCAGCATCCTGCAATCAGCCCCTCCTGTCACATCGGTGGCGAGTCGTTCAACCTGCAAGCCAAACCGATACGATACCCATCTTAATTTTGGGCGATCATCGCTTTGACTTGATGGCACATTCAGATTGCCTTATCATCTGCTCTGGAACCGCCACATTGGAGGCAGCCATTTTGCAGACGCCGATGGTCATCATTTACCGCGGCTCTCGCCTCATGGAAGTGGAGTACCGGTTACGACGAATTCGTAAAAAAGTGGAACATATCGGCATGCCGAATATCCTGGCGAATCGCCGAATTTGCCCCGAATTGATCCAAGATGAGGCGACTCCGGAAGCAATCGCCAATCTCGTTGTGGAGTATTTGCTCTCTCCTCAGCGCCGATCTGAGGTTCAGGTTGCGCTCGGTGAGGTAAAATCATTGCTGGGGAACGGCGGCGCCAGCGAGCGGACCGCCCGGCTGGCCTTGAGCTTGGCTCACCAAGAGCAGCCTCTCGATTACTAGTAAACATGGATGCAACCAAGTTAAAAAATCGTGATACCGAGCGCCGGTTAATCACCTATTTAAGGCCGATGCGATGGCTGCTTTATAGTGGTTTAGCCTGTGCGGCGATGGTCAGCCTATGCACCGTTTTCATTGGTTGGTTGATCAAGTGGACGGTGGATGCGATGGCGTCCCAAAATGTCGGCCGCTTAAACGGAGCGTGTGCCGGTGCGGTGGCACTGGTGCTGGTTAAAGGTATATTCGATTACGGCCAAAACTACCTCTTATCATTAGTCGCCCAACGGGTAACCACCAAGCTGCGGGATGATATCTTCGCACACCTGCAATCCCTCTCGCTCTCTTATTTCAGCCAGCATCGTACCGGCAATATTATGGCGACGCTGACCAGCGATGTTCCAGCCGTTCAAAACATGGCGATGAACTTGAGGGATGTCGTTTCGGCCCCGATCACCATCGTTGGCAGTTTGGCCCTTCTGTTTTATGTAAGCTGGCGGCTGGCACTTGTTTCGGTCTGCGTGATTCCGTTGATGGCCATCGTGATCACTCGGATAGGGCGGCGGATCCGTCGAATTTCGGATATGGTTCAAATCAACCTGGCCGACATCACCACCATTGCGGAAGAGACGCTGTCCGGCGTTCGCATCATTAAGTCGTTTGCCACCGAGCAGCATGAAGTGGCACGGTTCAGCAGCCAAAACGAGCGGACCTTCAAAACGGTGATGGGCGGCGTGCAGAAAAGCGCCAAGATGAGGCCGGTCATTCAATTCATCGGCGCCTTCGGTATTGCTTTCACCATGTGGTTCGGCGGCATAGAAGTTGCCCACCATCAGATGAGTACCGGCGGGTTGCTTCAGTTCCTGTATTTGCTGAACGCCATCGCCAATTCCGCCAGTAACCTAGGCGGTATCAATGTGGCGCGCCATCAGGCACTTGCAGCGGCCGAACGGATATTCCGTGAAGTGTTGGATCAGCAGCCGGAGGTCAAAGAAAGGCCGAACGCCCGATTAATGCCGCCAATCAATGGCCAGATCACCTTTCACAATGTGACCTTTTCTTACCAAGATAGTGATCCGGTTTTACAGAATGTATCGTTCAACGTGGAGCCGGGTGAGGTGGTTGCAGTTGTAGGGCCGAGTGGCGCTGGTAAGAGCACGCTGGTGGATTTGATCCCTCGCTTCTATGACCCCGATGATGGATATGTCGAGATTGATGAGATACCGGTAAAAGATGTCAAGATACAGAGCCTTCGCCGGCAGATCGGCATCGTTCCGCAAGACACCTGGCTATTTGGCGGCACCTTAAAGGAAAATATCGCTTACGGAAACAAGAGCGCCACCGATGAGGAGATTCAAAAGGCTGCTTATGCAGCCAACGCCTATTTTATCGAGAGCTTACATGAAGATTTTGATACAGTTGTAGGTGAACGCGGGGTCCGGCTTTCGGGCGGGGAGCGCCAGCGGATCGCAATTGCGCGGGCCATACTGATGAATCCTCGCATTTTGATTTTAGATGAAGCCACTTCAAACCTGGATGCCTCCTCGGAAGCGCTGGTGCAGGAAGCCCTAGATAAATTAATGCACGGGCGCACCACGATTGTCATTGCCCACCGCCTCTCCACTGTTCTAGGGGCGGATCGTATTCTGGTCCTCGACAAGGGCCGAATTATTGAAACGGGCACGCATACAGAGCTCCTCGCAATGGGTGGGCTGTATGCTCGATTATATGAAACTCAGTTTCGCGCCGAGTTGCCACCCGCCGCCTCTTGATTTGAGGTGGTGAAATAACAATGTCCCAGTTGAGCATTAGGGTGAGAGCCGATTTCCAACAAGTCTCGCTTTTGTCAAAACTTGCCAAGCCATAATCTCAAAAAGTTGTAATGGGTAAAGATTAATGCACGAAATTGCCAACCGCACCTCAGTTAATGAAGCGCCGATCGAAAGCAGTGATACTCGGCGCGCCCGAAGGCTTGGGTTTGGGATTTGGCTGGTTGCACGCAGCATATTCTGCACGCTCAGAATGGAGTATGAGGGCTTGGACCAACTTGACGATCTGAAGAAAGGGGGGCGTGGAGGGATCGTTGTCGTGTGGCATGGGAGATCATTGATACCAGCAAACGTTTTTTACAAGCGAGGATACTGGGCGCTGATTTCGCTGTCGCGGGATGGTTCAATACAAAATGAGATATTTCAGCGATTTGGATTTCATACGATTCGAGGCTCCACCGGTCGTGGCGGAATAAGGGCCGCACTGACCTTAACTAAAAAAATATCGGAAGGGGGTGTGCTCGCATTTACACCGGATGGTCCCCGCGGTCCAACGCATAAAGTGCAAGGGGGTACTATTTTTCTAGCGCAGAAATCACAGGCACCCATATTCCCGATCGGCGCTAGCGCTAAATGGCGACGGTTAACGGTATCTTGGGACCAGTATCTGATTCCACTGCCCTTCTCGAAAGCGGTGATGATCCTCGGTAAGCCGATCGAGCTGGAACAGACATCCGATGAAGAGGTGAAAAACGCTCAGGCACGAAGAGTGGAGATCGCGACGAATCGGGTCGAGCAAGAAGCGGAGCGCCGGATGGGATACTCTTACCCGAAAGAATGGCCGATTGAGTAGGCAAAGGCACCGTGACCATGCCGGGGACAAATCGCCCATCATACCCTACCTCCTTTATAACCTGCTGCTCATAATCTCGGCCCCTGCGCTAGCTATCTATTTTATTATAAGATTTGCACAAGGGAAGGAGCGAGCGAATTGGATTGAACGATTGGGATGGGTGGCGCTCCCTCCGAGGGTTGATCGCACCGTTCGAATATGGGTGCATGCCGTTTCGGTTGGTGAGGTGGCGGCGGCTCGACCAATTCTAAAGGAGCTGAGAGAGAGATTGCCGGATGCGAGCATCGTGATGAGCTCCTTAACCGCGGGGGGCATTGAGATGGTGCGAAAGTGCCAGGGTGAGTTGCTCGATCACTCCATCGCATTTCCGGTGGACTACGTGCCGGCAATTAAGAACGCCTTACACAGAGTGAAACCGGCCGCGCTGGTTGTGATGGAAACCGAGCTTTGGCCTAATCTCGTCCACCTTTCCCAAAGGTACGGGGTCGCCGTTATATTGACCAATGGCCGCGTTTCTGAAAAAAGCTTCAAACGGTATATGCGCTGGAAGTGGCTCTTTAGTTGGACGCTGAAGCAGTTCGACCTCTTATTGGTACAAACGGAGGGGGATCGGGAGCGATTTATCTCGATGGGTGCGTTACCGGAGCGGATCAGCGTATTGGGAAATTCAAAGTTTGACCAGCCGGTGAGAAGGCTTTCAACCGATGAGGTGGAGCGTTTACGATCTGATCTGGGTTTACCGGGTAGAGGTTGGACTTTGGTGGTGGGCAGCACTCGCACTTTGGAAGAGGAAAAGCTCATCATGGAAGCCTATCAGAAATTACTGAGTACAGCTCCCGATTGTTGCATCATTTGGGCACCAAGGCATGTTGAGCGGGCTGAAGAGCTGAAACAGCTTTTTCTAGACGCTGGTTTTCAACCGGGGAGACGCAGCGAGGGAAGAATTGAAACGCGGCAAGTGATATTGGACACATACGGCGAGCTTGCGGATATCTATGCAGTTGGAGATGTTGCAATCATTGGCAATAGCCTGATTGCACCAGGTGGAGGCCAGAATATCCTGCAGCCGATGGCCCATGGGAAGCCGGTATTTTTTGGGCCGTATATGGGTGAAAACCGGGAAATCGCCTCGCTTGCGATTGAAGCGGCGGTGGCATTTCAAACCACTTCAGAGCGGTTGGCTGATGATGTTCTGGCGATTTTGCAGGATGAAGCGCGGCGGCGGGACATTGAGCACCGGGCAGTCCAGTTGATTGAAGAAAATAGAGGGGCAGCCGGCCGTTACGCCGATTCGATCGTTTCGTTGATAAAGGCAAAATGAGCGGGTACGATGGGCTGAAGGCCACCATCTCGGGTGAGCGGCAAGACGTTACGGCGGTGGCGATCCGGGCGCTGTTGGTGCCACTGGCAGCTATTCATCGTGCTGGTTTAGAAATCTATCTGGCTCCGTACCGGTGGGGCATACGAAAGCAGTGTCGGATCAAGTGCCCGGTCATCTGCGTCGGGAATTTATCGAGCGGCGGTACCGGCAAGACGCCATTCACGATCGCGCTCAGCGAATCGTTAATGAAAATTGGATTTTCCATTGCAGTTCTGATGCGGGGATACGGTGGTAGCCTCGAGAAAAGCGGCGGGGTCGTCAGCGATGGAGAGCGCATCGTGCTCTCTGCCGCCGAATCGGGGGATGAGGCGCAAGAGATCGCACGATCGCTAAAAGACACACCGGTCATAGTGGGCAAAGATCGTCGGCTGACGGGCTGCCTCGCTTTAGAGCGCTTTCATCCCGATTTAGTAATTCTCGACGATGGCATGCAGTTTTGGCAGCTTCATCAAGACTTTCGGATCGTTATGTTGGATTCGGAGCGGCCTTTCGAAAATGGGTGGATGCTGCCGGCCGGTTTGCTGCGAGAGCCGCCCAGCCACCTGAAGCGAGCGGATGCTATCGTTATGGTAAAAAAGGAGCAACCAGAGCCGGCCCACCAGGAAAAGATCAAAAAGATGATTGAAAGAGTGGCGGACTCGATTCCAATTTTCTATGCACGATTTGAGCCGCAAAGCTTGGTTGCACTTGAACATGGTCGAGAGCATAAAATAAATGATGAGCGGCCGGTGGAGTGGCTGAAAGGGAAGCGGATCAGCGCATTTTGCGGGATTGGCCGGCCAAGCCGATTTTACCAAACCTTGCAGAATTTGGGCGCCATTATTGAAGGCTGGACTCAATTTCCAGATCATCATCCCTACAGTCACAAGGAGGTGCATCAGATCGTTCGGCGGTCCCAATCCGCTGGCGCGGAAGTGATCGTTACAACCATGAAAGATCAAGCCCGCCTTCAATCGCTTCCACTGAAGAATTGGGATATTCCAATTGTGGCGCTGAGCACGCGGCTGATTGTTGAAAAGATGGACGAACTTTTAGAGATGATTACCACATCAATGAAAGTAAACCATAATATCGCTGCTTCTGGAGATATAGGTTGACAAAGTGGCCTAGATGAGCAATATAACATCTGAGAATTTTATGATTTACAGGCCGGAACGTCGCGCCGTTCGATGGATAGGCTCTCAATTTTTACTGGCATCGAAGCGATTGATCGGGCCGCTGGGAACCCTTCGCGCGCAAAAGATCGGCTTTGTGCTAGGAGACCTCTGTTATTTCTTATCCCGCCGTTATCGGAACATGGCGATGCGAAATTTGGCGCTGGCCTACGGTGATCAGATGGCCGAGCGCGAATGCAGAAAAATAACGCGATCGGTCTTTCGCAACTTCGGCGCGACCGTATTTGAGTTTTTAACCGTACCCGACCTATCCAAGCAACAGATTCGGGAGCTGGTGGATGCCTCGGGTGAGGAGGGGCTTCAAGAGTGCGAGAAGATGGGCCGAGGTGTGATATTTATCACCGGCCATATCGGTAACTGGGAGCTGCTGGCGAGATGGCAGGTACTCTGCGGTCGTAAATTGCACGTGGTAGCTCGGCGCACTCGAGATCCGAGAACGACCCATTTGATGACCAAAGTGCGGGAATCGGCCGGATACTCGGTGCTTCACGTTGGGGAAACGATCAGGCCGATCTTACAGGCATTGAAAAGAAATGAGTACGTTGCCATGCTGCCCGACCAAAATGCTTCCGACGTATTCGTGCCGTTTTTTGGCCGCTCTACCGGAACCGTCTCCGGACCGGCGCGCATCTGCTTGAAAACCGGGGCGCCGATCGTAATTGTTTGGTGCGTGCGGATGCCCAACGGGCGATTTCGGATTGTACACGAGAGTCCGGTCTGGTTTGAGCCTTCCGGAGATACGGATGCCGATGTGAAACGGATCATGGAATTCATCAATTCCCGGTTAGAATGGGTGATACGGCAATATCCAACCCAATGGCTTTGGCTGCACAATCGTTGGAAATCTTCACCTGGGATCGCCTATCAGCTATCCGCGGAGGAAGGTTGATCATCCCGCCGCCCGGCAATACGCAGACCTATTTTTGAAATTCGGTGTCGGCATGTTCGACTGAAGATTCTGGCTCAGATTAACCGATGTCGGTTTGAGTACGATAACGTATAGTATATGAGACTTAGGAGGTTGTTGAAAATTGGCTGAAGCCCGCCGCTTCGTCATTCCCGCATGGCTCCACTCCAGTGGAGTGGATGGCGGGAATCCAGTCCTCTGCCTACTGGTATGCAGGGATGCTGATGGTCTTTTGTCATTGCGAGAAGCCGCGAAGCGGCGACGAAGCAATCTCCTCTTTGCCGAAGGGATTGCTTCGCTCCCTGCGGTCGCTCGCAATGACAAGATTCCGAAGTGTTCGGATTTTCAGATAGACGCTCGACTGGATTCCGGGTTCCCCTTTGCGGTCCCGGAATGACGACTCGGCGGGTTTTACCGTATTTTTCAACACCTTTTTAATCGGGTGAAGAATCCAGGGGCCAGATTGCATTTGCCCTTGAGGAAACCGTAGGAGATTGTTCGATTGGAAGTAATCCGTATTGATGAGCGCCTGATCCAGAAAATCGTGGAAGGCATTACCCGCTTGACGCAGCCGGACCGGGTGATTCTTTTCGGCTCCGGCGCCACGGGACAAATGACCGAGGATAGCGATATTGATCTACTCGTGCTTGAGCGCGACGTTCAGGATATGCGTGAGGAGAGCTGTAGGCTATATGGATCACTAGTTGGATTAGGGATTCCGCTGGACATCATCGTTATGCGCACGGAACGGTTCGAGGAGACCAAGGGCGTAATCGGTGGTATCGCATATCCAGCGAATAAGTACGGGAAGGTAATCTATGAAGCCGCCTGACGAGATAAAATGGGAGTTCGTCCGCAGTTGGCTGGAGAAAGCCGAGGAGGATTTCAATGCAGGTGTTCATCTTTTGGACGGCGGCGCGGATTAATCTGAATTGGCGCCTGAAATTTCAATGGACAAAGTCAAGCGTCTGCTGATCATAAAGCTCAGCTCGATCGGCGATGTGGTCCATGCGCTGCCGGTTTCCGCTGCGATCGGCCGCAACTTCCCGCATATCGAGATAACGTGGGTGGTTGAGGAGATGTCGGCTCCGGTGCTCGCCGGAAACCCTTATATAAAAGAAGTGCTCACCATCCCCACGCAGTGGAAGCGGTCGCGCTGGTCTTTTGGGACGGTTCGGGAACTGGCAAGCTTGACCCGTCGGTTGAGGGCGCGACGTTTCAATGTCTCGATTGATTTACAAGGATTATCAAAAAGCGCGCTGTTGGCCTATCTTTCCGGCGCACCCATCCGATTGGGGTATTGCTGGTTGCGCGAAATCGCACCGCTGCTGGAAAAGCCGGTTCCCCGTCACCCCGAAAGCGCTCACATTGTGGATCAACTGCTGGATGTCGCCGAGTATCTTGGCGCGGAACGAGCGCCGGTTGAATTTCCACTCGCGGTGTCACCCGGAAATTTAAGTCGGGCGAAGGTGCTTTTATCGCAAGTTGCCATTGATTACCGCTCGCCGTTTATCGTGGTGAACCCGTCGGACGGGGGCGGAGGATACAAGGGCTTGGGCGCCGACCGGATAGCCGTCTTGATTCGCCGCCTGCACGAGGAAAGCGCGGTGCCGGTTGTATTGGTCGGCAGCGCGGCCGATCAAAAAGTGGCCGATCAAATTATTGAGCAAGCACGTTTCGAAGTTCCAAGCCTGGTTTCCATGACTACCTTGGCGGAGCTCATTGCCATTTTAAAGCTCTGCTCACTGCATCTGAGTGGGGATACCGGCACCGCTCATATTGCGGCTGCGCTGGGGCGTCCGGTCATTTCCATATTTGGGCGCAGCAATCCGGATCGCTTGGCTCCCTATGGCCAACTTGAAAACGTCATCGTGCATCGTGAATGCTGCCACTCGATTTGCAAGCGTTTTCACGAGACGGCGCCGATTAACTCAAAGCAGAAATGTATGGCGCCTCCCCCCTCTTGTCTTGCGGCGGTGACGGCGGAGGAGGTGCTGGCGGCCGTTTACCGGTTATTGCCGGGGAAGCTGAACGTGTATGATACGATTTGACCGCATGTTGGTGGTGACGAAGCACCGTTTTATGGGTGATACCATCGTGGCCACTCCGGTGATCCGCGAGTTGAGGCGACACAGCGGCTGTCGGCAGCTCGATTTGCTGACCGGCTCGGCGGCCAGCGAGGTTATGCGAGGCTGTCCCAATCTCGATCAGGTGATGCTGCGCGGGCGGATGCGAATGCGCGAAATGCTCGTAATGGCGCATAAGCTGAGGCAGCAACATTATAACGCGGTCTTTTTACTCGACCGATCTCTCAGCAGCGCGCTGTTGGCACGAATGGCCGGAATCCCGGCGCGAATCGGCCATCGCACCGAGTTCCGCGGTTGGCTTTTGACTCATTCACTGCCTTATGAGGCGGATCGTCCGGAGATAGAGTGCGGCCTGGAGCTTTTACGATCGGTCAGCCTGCCGGTCGAAAACGGAGCGACTGAGCTCTGGCTTGCCGAAGACGAGCGGATTCGGGGGCGCGAATTGTTAAAACGCTTTGGGGTAGAGGATGGGTCGCCAATAATTGCATTTCAACCCGGCGCCAACGATCCTTACAAAAAGCAGTGGGATACGGCGCGGTTTGCTCAGGCGGCCGACGCGCTGCGCTTCTCAACCGGCGCCGTCATCTTGCTGCTCGGTGGGGCGGGCGAGAGGGGCGTCGGCGAGGTGATGGCCGAGCAGATGGCGCAGAAGTCAATCAACTTAATTGGCCAAACCAGCTTGCGGGAGGTGATGGCGGTTATATCGGAGTGCCGGTTGCTGGCGGCGGGCGATACTGGATTGATCCACATTGCGGCCGCGCTGGGTACCTCGACGGTGGGGGTTCACGGTCCGATGACGGCCACGAAATGGGGCTACGGTCCGCCCAATCACCGAACGGTAACGGGCACTGCGCCGAAAGTAAAGCGGCTTGACCGCGCCACCAATCGAGTCGGGTTGGATGCGCTGGACAGCGAAGCGGTGATTTCCGCCGCGCTGGATCTTTGGAAAAGCAAGGTGCCGATTTCTTGATTGAGAGGGGATGAGGATGCGATCGGTTGGCATCATACCGGCCCGGCTGGCGGCGACCCGGCTGCCCAACAAGCCATTGATTGATATCGGCGGCAAGCCGATGCTGCAGCGGGTGTGGGAGCGAGCGCTGCTGGCGAAAAACCTGGAAGAGGTGCTTATTGCGACGCCGGATGAAGCGATTCGGGATGCGGCGGAGGGGTGGGGCGCTCGGGCGGTGATGACCGCTCCTACCCATCGCAGCGGCACCGACCGCTTGGCCGAGGCGGCGGAAAAGCTCGACTGCGACATCGTGGTGAATATCCAAGGCGATGAGCCGCTGATCGCTCCGGAAGCGATTGACGCGGTGATGATGCCCTTAGTTGATGATCCGTCCCTTCAAATGAGCAGTCTCATGTGCCCTTGTCCCGACGAGGACTTGGAAAATCCGGCCTGTGTGAAGGTCGTCTTTGACCAATTTGATCGGGCGCTCTACTTTTCGCGATCAAGAATCCCTTATCCACGCACTAAAGGCTCGGCCGTGTGGCAACACATCGGATTATATGCGTACCGGCGGGCATTTCTGGTAAAGTATGTACGGATGAAGCCGACTCCGCTCGAGATGGCCGAAAGCTTGGAGCAGTTGCGGGCGCTGGAGAGCGGGGTGGCGATAAAGATGGTTCGCTGGCCGGAGGCGCCATTAAGCGTGGATACGGAGCAAGACCTGGCTCGGATGCGCGCTATTCTGGCGGATAGGGAAAAATCCTGACCAGATTACCGGATTTATCGGCCAAACTAGATCAGTTGGCACGGAATTTGCAGATAGTATAAGTGAATAAAGAAATGGCCCGCATCGAGAGCCGATGCGGGCTGGAAATCGTTTTGCTCGTTTGGCGCCCATCGCTCGAGCAACTCGTTTTACAAAGCGTTCAACCAGGTTGTTTGATCCCGATTTCCTTTATGGGTAGGCTGAAATGTAACCCGGAGAGGGAACACCGCCAGCGTCCTGGTAGACAGGGTTGCCGTTTTTTGTGATATTAAAAGATATGCTGCGTTTATAACTGGAGTTCGGAGCCGAGATACTGATATTCAGCATGGATGCAGCACCATTAAAGTTAATCGGTGCCTGCAGGCTGAGTGTGCCATTAGACCAGTTGACATTAACGGATGCTCCAGTTAGCCAATCCGTCGCAATTGTTTTGTGAGTGGCAGGATCGGACGCCACAAAGTAGAACCAACTGGCGGTTCCGTTGTTTACGTAGCAGTTTAATGTGAAGTTGAACTCCGAACCGACGGTGCCGTAGCCAAGAACCTGGCAACTGTTGTTGGTAGCCGCATTGGCATGCATTTGCGTTAAGGCGAAAGTGACGCAGATGAGCGCGGCGGCGAGCGAGAATTTACGTATCATTGGGTTAAGCCTCCTACTACTCAATGAGGGGTGTAGCGTGGTGCTGATTTCTGATTGTCCACGCTCCTCCACTCTGGTTTTTCCGTAGTAGGCCGAAAAAGGACAACGGTTGAAATACCGGTTGTTCTGTTATTGTATTAACAGTTTTGGTTGACTTTGATCCTATTTCGCTTATTGTGGTTAAAGGAGGTGGTAGTCGGTATCGAAAGGGAGATAACCATACACCCAGTTCCAATCATGAACGGGCTGTTCCACTTTCCCGTCATTGAATTGGCTTATGAAAATGCTTCAGGCTGATCGTAAACGATGTTTCGAAGCGAGAAGCATAGGTTGTTAAAGCCTGTTTTCGGCGAAAACGGTACTCGATCGTTTAGTTTTCGCGAAGACAGCCAGAAGGGATGATGAATATGAAGACTAAAAGAGCCGTAGTGGTCGGGGTTCTTCTCTGTTTAATTGGAGTGGCCGGTATCAAGCCGGCGTCGGCGGTGACGCTGGCGTCGCTGGTTAGCAGCGGCGGCACACTATCGGTTGGGCCGTTGATTTTCAGCAACTTCAACATTGTTGGCATTCCCACCCCGGGGGTATCATTTGTGCAGCCGGCAAATGTGGATATAAGTACCATTACATTACCGAATGGTGAATGGGGGATTAACATCGCGCCGGTGACCAGCCCCATCGTGATCAACGGCACCGCCAACCAGATGTTCACCGCAGACCTAACGTTCGATTACAAGGTAGCTATAGCGCCCGGATTTAGCTATCTGACCTTAACCAGCGCGCACTCCCAAATCGCGGGAACCGGTAACGTAACATCTGGTTCAATCACCAGCTTCAACGATACGGTGTCGGAGATATTGTCCGGGAATGGTGGCTACAGCAAGTCGCTGACGGTATTTGCCAGCAGCAATGCTCCGCCCGTGCTAAGCGACTACACGTTGGTGCCTAAACTACCGTTTCTGAATGTCGAGAAAGATATCGGGACAGACATTGGGTTTGGTCCCAATGGCGGCACTTTGTCATTAACGGGTAATGCCATGCAGACCTACGATGTCCCGGAACCAGGCACTTTTGCCATGCTGCTGGGAATGGGATTCAGCGGCGGTCTGTTCGGGCTCAAGTTGCGTCGCCGTCGTGTATAAATGTGAGATTAACTAGGCCGGCCGATTTGCGGACGAAATAATTGGTCGGCCAATTTTTCAACTTTCGCCGAAAAGGTGGGCAATTGGCACGGAATTTGCACTAGGAGTAAATGAAGATACCGAGTGTATCTCGAAAACAAATACAGCAGTAAGAAGCCGTTTGAGATCGAATTTGACAATCAACACGATATCCACCCCATTCGTGTTTGCAAAGTTGGAAGAAAGGTAGACAGAAAATGAAATTGAGATTCACGCTCGTCGCAGCGGTATGTAGCCTTTGCCTTTTGGCGGCAAACTCAAGCAGGGCGGTCACTCTCGCTTCGTTGGCGAGTAACCCCAGCAATTCGCTGGTATCGGGGCCGCTCACTTTCGATAACTTTGTGGTTTTCGCCAGTGGTATAGGAACATTTGATCCTGCCAATGTGATCATCAATCCGTTTTCCATTGGCACTCAGTATGGATTGACGATTGGAAGCAGCTTTCAAACCATTCGATCAGGCCCATATAATCAACCACCCAGAATTTTGAACTTCTCGTATGATGTTACGGCTGCCAACGGTGTCTACGTAAATCACGCATACATGAGCGCAGTTGCAACCGGAGCATTATTCGGCAACATATCGCCTGGCGATATCGCCTCATCGAATGTCACAAAAAACATCACTCCGGCCGGAGTCACACTTTCGGTCTTTGGTGACTCCAGCGGCGGCCCAGTGCAATCTCACGATGCTGCACCGATAGTTCCAAATTTATCTTCATTTAATGTCAATGAAGTGATTTCTGAATTTGTGTTTCTTTCGAATACAGGTGAGAGTAGCAACGCGCACATCTCGGGGCTGACTAATACCTACGATGTGCCGGAGCCGGGGAACCTGGCGATGCTCTTTGGCTTGGGCGTTAGCGGGACGCTTTTCGGACTGAAGCTGCGAAGGCGAAGCCTCGTCTAGTTACCTTCTTCCAGACATCCACTCATTAAGCCATCTTCACGGTGAAGGTGGCTTTTTTTTACCGGTCTCTAACCCTGCTGTCGTCATTCCCGCGAAAGCGGGAACCCAGGCGTGACCTGTAGGACTGATATGACCTAGCCTATTTTCATTCCGGCCTCTTTTGAAACCATCATTCCTATGACCCCAGTTATCGTCATTCCCGCGAAAGCGGGAACCCAGGCGTGACCTGTAGGACTGATATGACCTAGCCTATTTTCATTCCGGCCTCTTTTGAAACCGTCATTCCTATGACCCCAGTTGCCGTCATTCCCGCGAAAGCGGGAACCCAGGTGTGACCGGTAGGATTGATATGACCTAGCCTATTTTCATTCCGGCCTCTTCTGAAACCGTCATTCCTATGACCCCAGTTGCCGTCATTCCCGCGAAAGCGGGAACCCAGGTGTGACCGGTAGGACTGATATGACCTAGCCTATTTTCATTCCGGCCTCTTCTGAAACCGTCATTCCTATGACCCCAGTTATCGTCATTCCCGAGAAAGCGGGAATCCATCCGAATGAGTTCAGTGCTCTGGGTGGTTTAGGCAGGAGGCCCTCACTACAACTCTTTTTCCCCATGTTGGGAGGGTCTGGTGAATGAGATTGCTTCGCTTCGCTCGCAATGACACCTTCCTCCCTTGTGGGGGAAGGCTGGGATGGGGGGGTGATCAATGCTGCCTCAAATCACTCCCACAGAACTGAACTCTTTCCGGAAGACTATGACGTGTTTTTCAATAACCTCATAGGGGTATAATCCGGCTGTCATCAACGATCACGTAATCGTTATACCTATGGTCATGAATCCAACAGCCGATCTTAAACGGAGGTGAAGTATTGAGGACGCGCATTTTAAGTATTGCTACGGTAGCGATTGGTGTTATCATTTTGCTTGCAGCTTTAATCGGCACCAGCGAAGCCAGTCCGATCTACACCACCCACTTTTTCGACTGGTATCAGGTCAACCAGCAGCATCCCTTCTCCTATTATCAGCGCCAGTGGACCTACCATCCGGAGTGGCAACGCTATGGCATTCAACCGGCTGAGATCGGCAATACCGAGCACTACTATGCCGTCCAGATGAGGATGATCCAAAAGGCCGGGTTTGATGGAATCCACTACGAATGGTTCGGCCAACAGCCCTCCTCCGCCTTCATTGACGCGATCAAGGCAACCCATACGAAGGTGGCCATGTTTTACGATATGGAAATCCGGCACGGATCGGCCGCCAACTACATCCAGCCCACCGATGCGTTTCGCCAGTTCGTGATCCACGATGTCGCCTCATTTTATGATCGAATTCCGCGCAATTTATGGCTGCATGAAGGCGATGGCGCCCTGCCCATCATCTTTTACGCCTATCAGTTCGATACCGCCTACAACACGGTTTCGGTTTGGGACCACTTTTATCGGACCTTGCTGAGCGGCCTGGAGAAAGCGCTGGGCAATCCGGTCCACATCTACTGGACTTCCACTGATGCGCTCCCTCAAATTTACGCATTTCAGCATTTTCCTCAGATTAACTCGTACACCTTCGGCTGGTGGGGAGGCCAGACCCAGATCGGGGCGAAATCGGTGACGCTGATCGCTTCCTACGATGACGCCGGCGCAGTGGTGGGCGGGAGGCCGACCCGAACCGTAAACGACGATTTGCGCTATTTGGAGGATGATTACCGGCTGGCCGAGCTGAGTAATCCGCAGCTCGTCTTCAACTACGGCTGGAATGAGTTTTACGAAGGCGAGCACATCTTTCCGGACACCACCTGGAGCGATTGGCGCTATCGCGCCCTATCCGCCATCGTGAAGCGCTTGAAGGCCGAAAAAAGCCTCAACCCGCTGCCGAAAGCGGTCATCATCGCCGACGATCTTTTCCCGGATAGCCTCGCGCATCCCAATCCCTGGTATGACAGCGAGCGGAACTTACTGAGCTCCTACCGATACCTTTTTCCACAAGCGAAGGTTATCTTGCCCTCGCAAGCGTCGCTGGCGGCGTTAAAAGAATACCGGATCATCATTTCGATGGATATCCACCGCAGCCGGTCGGAGCAGGCGGCCTTAATTCATCTGGCCCAGGGAGGGAAGCGCAGCGTCCTGTTTTTTGAGCCCAGCTCGGCTGCCGATAATGCTCTGACCAGCCGATTTACATCCGGCAGGCGGATAGAGCCGCTGAAAGGAACGTCGCCCCCTCCCGGCAACCAGTGGGTAGGCGCGATGGAGCCGGTCAATGTCGACCCGAATAAATACCCGTTCATTCATATTCAAGTGCGAAACAGCCTGAATACCTTTTATATGGTTCGGTTTCAGGGGGTTGATGCGCAGGGGAATGTGTACGAGAATCACGATAACGGCAGCCCACTGGATTGGCAAGTGAGCGGCAATCGCTGGGTGGAGCGAACCGGCAATGCGAAGGAGATATTGGAGGCGTTTGCGCATAAGCCCATCGTGAAGATAACGGGGATCGTGCTGATCGTAAACGCGACCGGTGTCCCCGGCGATTTTCACGGCGACTTCGCAAAAGCCGATTTTACTGATGCGCAAGGAGATGTGGGCGCCAGGGTGAATTTCAGCGACGCCAAGCTCTGGCAATATCGCTCCAGCTTTCAGAACGGTCCGCTCTCAACCTGGCCGCAAGGGTCGCTAAAGATCCTCCCGGAAAACGGCGGCACATTGCATCTGTCGCTGCACGCCCGATACAACCAGGCGCCGGTGGATACCTATTCACAGACATTTCCCATCAAGCCTGGTGTGCGAGTGCTGAGCTGGTCAAGCTGGATGAAGATAAAGGTGCCGCTGGTTCTCCAGCGGGGGAATCTCTATTGGGTCAATAGCGCTTCTCCGGCGTCGGTGGTTTATCGCCCGCTGATGGCGCATTTCGAAATGCCGGCGCCGATTCAGCCCGAATTCAAGACTTTCAGCGAGGTGAAGGGGGTCGTTGCAGCGAGCGTAACCACCAATCCGGCGCCGGCAGTCATACTGCATCCGGCCGAGCTGCCTCTGAGCTGGGTGCGAATGGTGCATCCCCCCAACTTTCCGGTGACCGTTTCCTATCCGTTTCCGGTAACCTCCCGCCCATTGGCCGAGGTGTTGGTGAAAAGCGGGGCACCGGCGTCAATTTCAGTCGTTAATTTATGCAAAGCTAGCGGAGCGGTTGATACGCCGGGAACGGTAACGCTGGGCAGGGGAGAGGTGGTTGATTTCTATCGGTTGCCGGTTCGAATTCAGCCGATTGGACGATCAAGCGGCGAGGTAAGGGTACAGGTGAGCGACTATTCATCGTCCGGGGCGCAACTAGAATTAACCGGTCACGGTGAGGTTGAGGCAATGATCTTAAGCCCCGGATTGCGGCTTTTGGAGGGAGGCCGCACTGCGCCGAAACGCTTACGATTACCTTGCCGATTGATGTTGAAGGGTAGATTGCCTTGGCATTCAACGCCCTGGCGATCCACCAGGTAATTTTGCCATCGAGGGACAATTTGTTGAGGGAAAGAAAAAGCAAGTCGGGTCAACCTTCCGCCGCGCTGCCGACTATTCGACCGCCAAAGCTGGATATCCGGAGCGACGCCAACCTGGTTATCAACACCGAGCTGGTAGAGCGGTGGCTGCTGAAATTTTTGCAGGATGAAGTGATAAGGAGAAGGGGATTTCGGAAAGCGGTGATCGGTCTTTCAGGCGGAGTCGATTCTTCGCTGGTCGCCTACCTGTGTGCGAAGGCGCTCGGGCCGGAAAACGTGACCGGCGTTCGGATGCCCTACCAATCCAGCAGCGCCGATAGCCTCGCCCACGCTCAAATGGTCATTGATGACCTCGGCATTGAATCAAGGACCATCGAGATCACGGCGGCGGTGGACGGATATCTTGCCTGTGAATCGGGTGCGGATGGGCGCCGGCGAGGCAATGTGATGGCGCGGACGAGAATGATCGTGCTGTTCGATCAGTCGGCAAAGCTCGATGCGCTGCCCATCGGCACCGGAAACAAGACCGAGAGACTATTCGGTTACTTCACCTGGCATGCCGACGATTCGCCGCCGGTCAATCCGCTGGGTGATCTGTTTAAGACACAGGTTTGGATGCTGGCGAGGCACATGGGGGTTCCGGATGCGATCGTGAACAAGCCGGCCTCGGCCGATTTAATCGTTGGGCAGACCGACGAAGGGGATTTCGGCATCTCCTACCCGGAGGCGGATCGAATTCTATACTATCTGCTCCGAGGTTACAGTCCACAGCGGCTGACGGCGATGGGATTCAGCCAGGACAACGTGAAGCTGGTGAAGGGGCGGCTGGACGGCTCACACTGGAAGCGCCACCTGCCAACCACCGCTATGTTGACCGCCACCTCCATCAACGACTACTACCTGCGTCCGGTTGATTATTGAGCCGAAGTGGAATCAAGCCGCCTCTTGGGCGCAGCGGGCTACCAGCGAATCATAGATTGGGTGCTGGGTTTCATACTCCTCGTTTTCCACAATAACCTGGCGCGCCAGACGGTTCCTCAAGTTAATTAATAGGGGTCCCAACAGGTTGGCGGTCATTTGTTGAGGCCGGTCACGCGGAACGGTGACGATCGCTAGAACGGCTCTCGGGTCGGTAGGTTGCAGATCAATCTCCCAGCCATCGGAATCGGGGATGGTGGGGGAGTAGTCGGGCTGAAACAGCCAGGGGTCTATGGTCGGAAAGGCCAGCCATGGCATGTCCAGCGATTGAAGCCATTGAAACGGATTGCCGGGCTCGGTTTTGATGAGGGCAAAGCGCTTTTGCGATTCGAAGCCGATCAAGCCGGCATTAAAAGTGAGAGTTTGCTCCGGCGTGATTTCGATAACCCCAAATCGGGTGGTAGCCATCGAGATCGTTTGAATGGCGCTTGATTTTTTAACTTTTGATTTTGTAGTTGTCATCGTTTTGCAGTTTCTAGATGGTTATTTTATATAGTTGAGCAGGCTTTGCTGGAAGGTATTCGAAGCGGCAGCCAGCGCCGCTTGATAGGCGGTTTGCGCCGATTGCAGCGTGACAACCGCCTGCGCCATATTGGTATCCATGATCTGGCTCAGGTAATTTTGGTAATTTGTCTGCTCCAGTTGCGAGTACTGGGAGGTGCTGCTTAGGGTCTGGAGTTTGGCGCCCACATCGGCCTGCGCCGACTCTACCTGGCTGAGTTGGCTGTCTATCGCTGAAATATCGTTGTTTGAGATCGCGGACGCATTGCCGAATTGAAGGTCCGACTTCAGTTGAGAAAGCACACCAAAGATGGGCTGGATCGCCGATTCGCCGCTCACGTTGATCTGCATGGTCTGGCCGGGCGCAAAGTCAACGTTGATTTGGTCGCTGTTGTTTGCCGAGGTGCCGCCATTATAGGTGTAGCTCCCGTTATTTGAGACAAAAGGAGGCTGATTGGTCATTTGCCCACCGAAAACGTATTGAGTTCCATTCATTGTATTTCCCAATTCAGCAACCTGGTCCATAATGCCCTGTATCTGGGCAGCCAGCGCGGCGCTTTGATCGGACGAGAGGGTATTGCTGCCACCCTGCACCGCGATGGATTTTGCCTGATCCAGCAAGGTATTGATTTGGCCTAGCGCCGTATCGCTGGTATTCATGAAGCTTTGCGCACTGTTGATGTTTTTTTGAAACTGCCCCAATTGCAACAGCGACGTTTTTATTTGTAACGCCTGCGTGGTTCCGGCTGGATCATCCGACGGTTGATTGATCCGATAGCCGGTCTCCAGTTGCTGCTGTGAAGTGGTGACCTGATTATAGGCGGTATTGATGCCGGCCAAGGCGTCCAGCGTTGTCTGTTCGGTGCTTACTCTTATCATTTTCGATCCTCAAGCGTTAAACAAGATTTCGTCCATCAACTCATTTGGTTAATGAGCGTATTTAACATTGAATCCATCGTGGTCATCACCTTTGCGGCCGCTTGATAAGACCGCTCGAAGGAGAGCATATTGGTCAACTCTTCATCCAGATTTACGCCCGAAGTGGATTGTTGTAAATTGGTAATTTGCTGTATAACCTGCTGTTGGTTGGTTGCGCTGGTGGATGCGTTTTGGATGTCGGCACCGACCTGACCGACCAAGCCGCTGTAGTAGCCACTGAAAGTTTGATTAGAAAGCGAAGATTGTGTGGTCTGGGCTAAATCGGCAATCGCAAGGGCATTTTCGCCGTTTCCTAAAACCGGTTGGGAGCCGTTGGCCGGCGCTGCGGCGGCTGCAATCGCGTCCACGCTCGCCGTAATGGAGCTGTCCAGCGAGATGGAAGCGGCATCGGCGCCGGCGAAGAAGTTGCGATTATTGATGCCATCCAATCCGTAGCCCGTGCGGTGCTGTGCGTTCACTGACTGGATTAAAGATGACGCCAGTGAATTTAGGTTGGTTAAATAGGTCTGTGAAAGCTGCTTGGCCTGCATCAAGCCGCCTATCTGGCCTCCGGTTACCGGTATGCTGTTGATGCCGTCGCTTAGCACGCTCTGTCCATTCGCCATCGAGTTGGCGGTCGGCAGATTATAGGATGAGCTGCCCTGCACGACGGCATATCCGCTGACGAACACGTTGAGGGCGCCGGTTTGCTGGCCGGCGCCGTTCGTATCCGGCACGACCTGAACGTTTACCAACCCGGAAAGTTGATTTAGTAGCTGATTCCTCTGATCCTTCAAGTCATTGGGCTGCTGGCCGGAAGCGATCACTTGCCTGATTTGTTTGTTTAGTACCGCGATTTGAGAGGTAATCTGGTTGACCTGTTTTACATCAGCGGTTATCTGCTGATCCACCTGCGGGCTAACCGACGATAAAGATTGGGCCAGCGAATTAAATTGCGAGGCGAGTGCAGCCCCTTGATTACGAATCACTTCGCGGGCCGATTGGCTTTGCGGATCCAGTGAGAGCTGCTGAAAATCGTTGAAGAAGCTGGATATCATCGAGTTCAGACCGTTATCGCTCGGCTCATTGAAGGCGGATTGCACCGGATTCAAGGTATTTTGCATTGCAGTGAAATAACTTTGCTGCGAATTGGCGTTCATATACTGAGTGTCGAGGTATTGATTGTGCACCCGTTGAATGGAGGTGACGGTGACCCCGCTGCCCAGTTGACCTGACAATCCACCTGAGAAGGCATCCGGAGTCGGCCAGGGATCGGTCTCCGAGATGTTTACCGTCTGGCGGGAATAGCCGGGAGTGTTTACATTCGCAATATTGTTGCTGATCACGTCCAGAGCGGTTTGGCTGGTGCCAAGCGCTCTGAGTGCGGTTTCTATACCAAAAAAGGTCGAAGGCATTGTCTTTCTCGTTTCTTCATCAAGCCATACTAGGCTTTGGTATCCAGGTACAGAGTGGCGCCCTGAGCATAAGATCGGCCGCCGTATCCGGGCGGACTGGTGGCTAGGCGGACAATCTCTTGCACCGTTTGATTAATCATCTCCAGCATATTGCCGATTAAAATGGAGTTAAGGTCATTCGTGTGCTGGATTCGGTCCATCAAGCGCGCCAACTCCTTCCGAATGGATGAAAGGCGTCTCCGATTCGGTTCCGGCAGCATCTCCTCGATCTCCCGCAATCGTATTAACGGTGCGTTTTCAGGTTGAACACCCAGATATGCCGCCATCTGAACGGTCATTTTTGCCCTCTCCGCTTCGAGGCTTGCCAACCGCTGATTCGAATCGGCCTGTTGCTCAACGATCCGGTTCACTTTGGGTAGATCGTTTTGAACGATGGCAGCCGTTTGCTGGCTGGATAGATTGGCCAGATGGCGGATGGCAAAAAGCTCGTTTTGCAGAGTGGAGGCCAACCGATCCGACCATTCCGCCAATCGTAACTGCCCTGCTTTTAGAGAAAGGTTACTTAAATTGCGTTTCAACGAGTCTCCTCCTTGACCGCGGGCGCCAGCTCTTGATAGAGCATCTTTCCGATTCCAAGAATTCCGGATTTAGCCAGTTGTTGAGCGATCGCTTCATCGTACATTTCCCGGTAGGTGCCCATCTCAAATGAATTTCCGAACAGCCCTCCCTTACTGGCATCGGAGTGCATCTCCTTGAGGATCTCGCCGATAAAGATCGCCTCAAAATCGGTGGTCGCCTGTTTCAGCTTCGCCAACGACTGATCTTCTCGATTCATTTGAGCTTTGCCGGCCGAGCTGATGAGCGGCAGCACCGAAGTTGATCCTGGATTGCTCACACCGTTCATTACTGCACCTCGATGGTAGCCGCAATATCGCCGGAAGCCTGCATCGTTTGTAAGATCGCAATTAGATCCCGCGGTGTAACGCCCAGCGCATTCAGCGCACGCACCAGTTGATAGACGGTGGTGGTTGCCGGCATAGCGGCCAAGCCGCTCTTTGTCTCTTGCACCTGAACGGATTTATTGGGCACCACTATCGGCTTGCCGGAACTAAAAGGCGGCGGCACCGCGACGATTGGATTATTCTGCACCTGAATGTGGAGGTTGCCATGGGCGACGGCGCACGGCGAGATGGTTACATTGCCGCCGATAACGACGGTGCCGGTGCGCTCATTGACCACGATCCGCGCGATGGTATCGGGTACCACACGCAACAGCTCCAACTGGGAGACGAACTCGACCAGGTCACGATGATCATTTGGTGGAATGTCCACTCTAACCGTGCCCGGATCCACAGCCACTGCCGTCACAGTGGGGTAAGCGGATTTAATAGCGGACACCACTCGGCTGGCGGTTGTGAAATCAGGGCTATTCAGCAGAATGTGAATGGATTGCCCCTTAGTGATTGTGGTGGGCACCGACTGCTCAACATAGGCGCCGTTTGGAATTAATCCTACATTGGTCTGGTTTTTTTGAACCGATGAGCCGCCGGCTGAAACGTTGAAGCCTCCAATCGAGATAGGTCCCTGTGCGGCGGCATAAACCTGACCGTTGGCTGCCAAAAGAGGCGTTTGAAGCAGGGTGCCGCCTTGAAGCGATTTCGCATCGCCGATCGAGGAGACCGTCACATCAATCTCGCTGCCGGGACGGGCAAATGGGGGCAGGTTTGCCGTCACCATGACAGCCGCCACGTTTTTCATCCGGATGGATTGGGCGGGAACGTTCACGCCGAATTTTTGCAGCGCATCCGCAATGGATTGAACGGTAAACAGCGCGCTCTGACTGTCACCGGTCCCGTCCAACCCTGCCACAATCCCATAGCCGATCAGTTGGTTGCCGCGGGCTCCTTCGATGGTCGCGATATCCTTCAATCGGACCTGCGCGAGCGCTGCAGTCGAGATCAACGCCAATATTGAAATGAAAGCCAATCGCTTGAGCATCTCTCAGTGACCCCTTTTCAGTTGATTGCTTAAATCTATCCTCACCATCGTTTTCATCAATTCCTAGAACAGCCAGCCAAAGATGGTGGATATGAGGCCGCGATGTTGCTGGCGAGCGATAATCCCTTTGCCAAGATATTCAATATGGGCATCCGCCACCTGCGGTGAGGAGACCGTATCCTGCGGACTAATGTCCTCCGGCCGAACGATGCCGGTCAGCTTCACCCTCTGGGTCTCCTTATTGATCTTCAGCGAACGCGAGCCCTCGATTTGGTAATCGCCGTTCGGCAATATCTTCTTGATGCGGACCGCCATTTCGGTGGTCAATGAACCGGATCGGGTGGTTTGACCGCTGGCGTTCAGGGATCCGCTGCTGGACGCTCCAAACGGTGAAAACAGCTTGCCCAGGAAACCAACGCCTCCGCCGAAATTGGCCGCCTCGCTTTTAGTGGTTTGAGTGGCGGCGCTCGAAGTGGCGGTCGTGTTCTCGGAGATGAGCACCGTCAGCACATCGCCGACATGGTGAGCCCGGTTGTCGCTGAAAAACGAGATGTAACGGCTCCCTTTCACCGGGAAGAGCGAATCAGCGCGCGCCGACGCCCCGTAGCCAAGCGATATGCCGGCTATAAACAATGAGATGAAAAGACTGGTTCGTATTGATCGCATTTCAGTAAGCCTCCGATGCAAGAACGGTTTGTGAATTAATGACCTTCCCAATCAGGTTTTTGTGAGTCTCGGTGCAATAGACCCGGATGTGATCTCCCAATGCACCGGCGTCCCGCGCGATCGCTGGGGCTTGAACGGTGACACCGCCGACGGTGATCTCCACGATGATTCGATCGCCGGAAGCGATAATGGGTGGTGCTTGTACCGCGTTGGCCGGGATGGGCGAGCCTTCCAAAATACGCCGAGTCGTTTTTTTTCCGATTGCGTCTGAAAGCCGGTAGATCGCGTCGGGCGCGCCATCCTGCAGCACCACCGGCGTCAGAGTGACATCGTTCGGACCGATAATCGTTTGTGCCCCCAAGGGATGCGCTGCGACCACCACCAGCGCCGTTTTCTGTATTCGCAAGGGCACATCTATCGTGGCGTTGGGACGATTGTTGACCGAGATCGTCACCGGTACCGTCACGATGCCGCTGTTCAATTGGCCTTCCGGCGTTCCGGCTGTCACCGCCACAACACCTTGCGGCACACTGGTGTCTTGCGGAATCTGAACCGGTTTAATGTTGACGCCGTTGGTGTCCTTCATGGCCGATTTCACCGCCGTGATTGCCGCTTGCAGCATCTGCTCGCCGGTTACGTTGGTTGCCGATCGCGAGACGCGAACCTGTTTGGGAATCGTAATGGCGATGCGCTTCAGATCTATATGGTTGAAACGCAGGCGCACCATAATGTCGCTGGGCAATAAAATGCGGTAAAGTCCGGCCAGCGGCGATACCCCGACATCCAGTGTTTTCAACTCGGTGATGAGGTGGGAATCGGAGCCGGCGATATCGGCGATCTCGCCGAGCGTGATATGCCCCGTGCTGATCGTTGAATTGGGTTGGACGATGATCAACACTTTATGCTGTGAGCGGCTGCCGGTTGACTTTTGAACCGCCGATGCGTCGGCAGGCCGTAAAGTGAAGATCATTAAGATAAGGGTTGCTGGAAGTAATCGCATCGTTTTCCACCCCCTACTGCTTGATCTGGTTGGCGGTAGTCAACATCTGGTCGGCCGTCTGGATAGCTTTGCTGTTGCTTTCATAGGCGCGTTGAGCCATTATCAGATCAATCATCTCATTCACGATGTTGACATTGCTGCCCTCGATGGAGCCTTGAATCAGGGTGCCCAAGCCGCTTTGAGAGGGCACATCGGTAATCGGGGTGCCGGATGCTTGTGTGGGAGCATAGAGATTGCTGCCCAGACTCATCAAGCCCTGTGGATTAATGAAGCGTGTGAGCTGAATCTGGCCGATCTGATCCGGATTAGTCTGACCGGCGCGAGTGACCGAAACGATGCCGTCGGGACTGATGGTGACCGTCTGCATATCCTGCGGAATTACAATCTCAGGCTGCAAGGCATAGCCCTGACTGGTCACCAGCTTACCGGTGCTGTCAACGCTGAACTCGCCGTCACGGGTGTAAGCGAGGGTACCATCCGGCATTAGAATTTGAAAGAAGCCGTCGCCGTTTATAGCGATGTCGTAGTTGCCGCCGGTGGTGCGCAGCGCCCCTTGAGTAAATTGAATGGCGGTCGCGCCGGACGTTACACCAAGGCCGATCTGAGAACCCACCGGAAGCTGAGCGTTTTGTCCCATCTGAACACCGGGCGCATGGATCGTCTGGTAGAGCAGGTCTTGGAACTCGGCGCGGGATTGCTTAAATCCGGCCGTATTGACGTTTGCCAGGTTATTGGCGATAACATCCAAATTAAACTGCTGCGCGCTCATTCCGGTGGCGGCTATGTAAAGTGCTCGCATCTCGGAATTACCTCCTTACAGAAGGCCATCTGCGAAATGGCCGTTGATATGTGGCTCCTTCCATCAATCCGGAGCCGGCTTCGGCCTCCATCTGCGGATTTGAAACGCTTCGCGTGAAAGCGGTTACGATTGCGGATTTGAAACGCTTCGCGTGAAAGCGGTTACGACTGCGCGGCAGACAGTCCGGCCGATAAAACATGCATTTTTTTGGTTAGCGTTTACACCTGGCCGACATTGCTGGCGGCCTCTTTGAGTGTGCTGTCCTGGCTGGTTATTGCCCGTTGAGCCAAATCATAAGCTCGGGCAACCGCGATCATCTGAACCATCTCGTCAATCGGGTTGACGTTGGATTGCTCCAGGTAGCCCTGACGGACCGCGTAACCCTTTGCCGGTTGAACGGCGCTGGCCGGAGCATCAAAGAGCGTATATCCCTGCTTCTGAATCGTCTGAAGGTTTGCCTGGACAACTTGAAGGCGGCCGACCAACTTCCCGTTCACGTTGACACTGCCATCCGATCCGATCACCATCGGCCCGCCCTTTGGAACGTTGATGACGCCCTTCAACCCCATCACCGGATCGTTGTCGGCATTCACCAGCTCGCCGGTTGTGGTGAGGTGAAAGTTACCCGCTCGGGTGTAACGTGGCCCGGCTGCGGTCTGAACGACGAAAAAGCCAGCGCCGGTGATTGCCAGATCGGTGGCATTGCCGGTGTGTGCGAGTGGGCCGGCCGAAAAGTCGGTTGTGATCCGGTCAAATTGAGCGCCGATCCCGGCGATGCCGATTGGGGTGGCGGCACCTCCCGAAATCCGGTTGAGCGCCATCTCATGGTAAGCGCGGAAGGTGGGCACGTCCTGCTTATAGCCGACCGTATTGAGATTGGCCAGATTGGCCGCGATTACGTTTTGGACGGTTTGTTCGGCCAGCATGCCGGACGCCGCCGAATAGATACCCCGAATCAAGAGTGGAATTCCTCCTTCCGTATCGAGTGGTTCATTCTGTAAATTTCAGTGATTGCTCCGGCACAATCCCAGTCTCAACCAAGACCGGACCGGCATTCAATCAAGCTGCTAAAAAGTAGTTCAACGATAGGCAATTAGTCGAATCGTTAAAAATAGCAAAGCAGGTACAATCAATAGTAATATTCAGCTCGAAGCAACCGATGAGATTATCGGGATTGATACCGGTAATCTTCAGGGGTTTCGGCTGACAAGAGCATAATAGCGGGGACGATATGCGTGGCAATTAGCCTCACACCGAATTAAAAGGTCGGCTGGATAAGAACCTTTCGGTTACGGTTGTGGTAATCCAATTAATCATCATGCTGCCCGCATTTTTGGCGATCGGCAGCGTTACTTCAACATCATTCTTCGTATGGTCGGCTCGATGAAGGAGTACACGGATGAAAGATGACGTTCCAACCGCGCAAGGGCGGCTTTCGGCCGCCGTCCAAGCGATGAAGGCGGGCAACCAGCGTTTAGCCCGCACCCTATTAACCGAGATCTTAGCGACGCAGCCCGATTGTGCGGAAGCCAGCGAGCTATTGGGAATCGCTTATGCGAATACTCAGAATTGGGAGTATGCAATCAAAGCATTTCGGGATGCGATCCGCTGCGCTCCGCGCAGGGCATCGGCGCATTACAATATGGCGCTGGTGCTAGCTCAACGCGGCGATTATGAAGATGCGCTGGACGAGCTTCGAACCACACTGATGCTGGAACCCCAACATTTGGTGGCCAAGGGGTTGCAGGCCGAGTGCGTGCAGCGAGTTAAAGATCGGCTGATGCATACCGATCCTGATCCGCGCATCGGGGATGCGACCGCGGTGGTAAAGGTGCCGTCCGCGAAATGGTCGAGGCTGCCATGCCCGACATGTAACGCGATGAACTTTCCAACGGCGCGGTTTTGTGTCCGCTGCGGCTCTTCGCTGGAGCAACCTTGACTGAAGCCGGATGAGTCTTGACTTATTTCGATTGTTTCATGTTGAATTCAGTAAATGGAGGTAGGTTCATCTGCTGCAGGCAGGCGACTGCCCGAATCGAGGAGGATATGAAGACAATATGAGCCTGATGGGCGTTGATATCGGCACCACCGGATGTAAGGCGATTGTGTTTCGAATGGACGGAGAGGTGATCGGGCAGGGATATCGGGAGTATCCCTTGCTGCAGGGGCAAAATCCGGGGTGGATGGAGCTAAATCCCCAAGCTGTATGGAACGGGGTGCAGAGTGCCATTCAGGAAGCGGTCGCGCGAGCCGGCAATGGCGATCCGGTTACCGCTATATCGTTCTCCTCACAGGGTGAGGCATGCACTCCAATTGACGATCGGGGCAACTTTCTAGGGAACAGCATCGTCACCTTCGATAATCGCACGATCGAGCAGGCGGCATTCTTTGAAAACAAATTAGGCGCTGAGCGCATCTTTCAAATTACCGGTATGCCGCTCCACCCTATGCATACGATCAATAAGATTTTATGGTGGCGAGAGAATCGCCCGGAGGTATTCGGCAAGGCCAGCAAGTTTTTATGCTGGGCAGATATGGCGATCTACAAGCTAGGGGGAAGGGCGGCAATTGACTACTCCCTGGCCGGCCGAACTATGGCATTTGATGTGCATGAGGAACGCTGGTCCGACAAGATATTAGGGGTGGCCGGCATCGAGGAGAGCCTTTTTCCGGAGGCGCTTCCATCCGGCACCGTGGTCGCTCCGATCACCCATGAAATGGCTGAAAGCTTGGGATTACCGGAAAAGGTCATGCTGGTAACCGGCGCCCATGACCAGCCGGCCGGCGCGCTCGGCGCCGGCGTCATTGAATCGGGCGTAGCAATGGATGCCACCGGAACGGTGGAGTGCATCACGCCCGCCTTTGATCACTTGGTGCTCACGGATGATATGCGCCGAAACAGTTACTGTTGTTATCATCATGCCTATCCCGGACTCTACTGCACCCTCTCATTTAATTTTACCGGCGGCTCATTACTGCGCTGGTACCGCGACAATTTCGGACGCACCGAAATCGAAGAGGCGCAGATTAGTGGGCTGGATGTTTACGATGTTTTGCTCGGCAAAGCGAGTTCCGGTCCATCTCCCATTTTAGTGTTGCCGCACTTTACGATTACCGGGACGCCCTGGTTTGATCCCCAATCCAAGGGTGCGATTTTGGGATTGACCCTTGGTCACACACACAACGATCTGGTTAAGGCGCTCTTGGATGGGGTTACTTACGAAATGCGCCTAAACCTGGACTACCTCGAAAAATCAGGGGTGGCCATCCATCATTTGCGGGCTATTGGTGGCGGTGCCAAGTCGCGGGTCTGGATGCAGCTTAAGGCGGACATCTTTAATCGCCCCGTCTCTTCCTTGAACGTTTCTGAGGCGGCATGCTTGGGCGTGGCAATGCTGGCCGGGGCTGCAACCAACATTTATCACGATTTAAAAGAAGCGGTGAGCCATCTGGTCAAGATAAAGGAGACCTATGAACCGCAGCCGGAGTTGGCCGCCCGGTATGCCGAGCGCTATTCGCTCTATTGTGAGATGTATCCGCTGCTGCGTGATTTTCTCCATAAATGCTGAATACTCAGGGGATGATGGATTGGATCGCGGTCGGCTTTTTGGTGGCCGGGGCGATGAATTGGGTGTCGAGCCGGCGAGCTTCCAACTATTCAATTCGGACGGCAAGGTTGTGGCTGGCGATATCGTGTCTGGCCTGGGCGGCTGCAACGGTCTCTTTCCGCCATTTAAGCAGCGCAGTTGGCTATACCGCAGTGGGGGTTGGAATCGTGTGCATGATCGTTGCCGCGATTAGTGCTTCCCGCCGGCTACCGTCGAATTCCGATTCGCAATAAGACCAGGTTCTTAAACCGGAACGGCGGCCGATGCGGCAATGTCGCGGCGATAGATCATTCCATCAAAATCAATCTGCTCGATGGCGTCATAAGTACGTTCGCGCGCGAGTTTAATATTCTCTCCCAGACCAGTGACACCCAGCACGCGCCCTCCCGATGTCACGAACTGCCCGTTTTCCAGTTGCGTACCGGCGTGAAACACGATGGTGTCCGGCAGCGATGCGGCTTTATCCAAACCGTCTATCACGCAGCCGGTTTGGGGGTCGCCTGGATAGCCCTGACTGGCAGCCACCACGCAGACTGCGGATTGGGCTTTCCAAGTCACATTCACCTTGTCCAGCGAGCACTCAACCACCGCCTGCATCACTTCCAGCAAATCGGTTTCCAACAAGGGGAGAACGGCCTGCGTTTCCGGATCACCGAAGCGGCAGTTAAACTCCAGCGTTTTCATTCCATCAGATGTCAATATGATTCCGGCATACAACACTCCTTTGTAGGGAATGCCGAGATCGCGAATGGCAAAGATGGCCGGTTTCAAAACCGATTCAAGAGCCTGGTTTAAAAGCTCCGATGAAAAACACGGCACCGGTGCGAAGGCGCCCATTCCACCGGTATTCGGCCCCTGGTCGTTATCAAAAGCGCGCTTATGGTCTTGAGAAGGCGGCATCGGAATCACCGTTTCGCCATCGGTAAATGCCATGATCGAAACCTCACGGCCATAGAGGCGTTCCTCCAGCACGATCCGGTCGCCCGCCCCTCCGAACGCGCGTTGAACCATGATGGTGTCCACTGCCTGATGCGCTTCACTTTCGTTGGATGCGACGATCACACCTTTGCCGGCCGCGATGCCATCCGCCTTAACCACCAGATTTTGTTTGGCATCGGTTTGTTTGGTGTAGTAGCGGCGAATTTGCTGGTGCGCGTCGTTCGGTTTATCGAAGACCCAGAAATCAGCGGTGGGAATGTTGTAGCGCTGCATCACCTCTTTAGCGAAAATTTTGCTGGTTTCAAGACGTGCTGGATCGGTAGACGGACCGAAGATAGGCAGACCTCGCGCTTCAAAGCGATCCACAATGCCGGTAGCCAAGGCCGCTTCGGGGCCGACGATGGTCAGATCAATCCGTTCCGATTCGGCGAAATGACCCAGTGCATCCACATCGGTAGCTTTCAGCTTGATGCATTCAGCCTGGCGCCCAATTCCGGCGTTGCCGGGTGCGCAGTAGATTCGGCTCACTCGGTTGTTTTGAGCAAGTTTCCAGATAATGGCGTGCTCCCGCCCGCCTCCACCCACTACCAGCAGTCGCACCTTAACCCTCCTGATATCCTTCTTCATAGTTGTCAAACCGCGCATATTGCGGATGAAAAGCGACCGCGACGTGCCCAGTTGGGCCATTACGCTGTTTTGCAATGATTAGTTCGGTTTTCTCCACCGCATACTCTTTTGGTTTCTCGAGATCGGCTTCCTCGTCGTTAATGGCCTCCCTCATCTTATAGTATGAATCCCGATAAATAAATATGACCACGTCGGCTTCCGCCTCGATGCTGCCCGATTCCCGCAAATCAGAAAGCATGGGTCGCTTGTTTTCTCTCTGTTCAACCGCGCGGGAGAGCTGAGAGAGGGCAACCACCGGCAGCGCCAGCTCCCGTGCCAGCGATTTCAGCGAGCGCGCAATCTCGGAAATCTCCTGCGTTCGATTCTCGGTTCGGCGATTCCCCCGCATCAACTGAAGGTAATCAACAATGACCAGTCCCAAGCCCTGCGATGAGGCCTGGAGGCGGCGGCATTTCGAACGAATCTCAAGCGCCGATATATCGGTTGAATCGTCAATGAAGATGGGCGCTTCCGCCAGGCGACCTACCGCAGCCCCCACTTTGGTCCAATCGCTGTCGGGGATATATCCGGTGCGCAGCCGGTGGGCATCCACTCTCGCTTCGCTGCAAATAAGCCGCATTCCAACCTGCTCTTTGGACATCTCCAGACTAAAAATGGCGGTGGTCTTATTTTTTTTCATAGCGGCGTGTTGTGCCAATGAGAGGCAGAGCGCGGTTTTACCCATCGAGGGCCGGGCGGCGACAATGATCAGGTCGGAGGATTGCAAGCCGGCGGTCATGAAATTGAGGCTTTGGAAGGGGGTTTCGAGTCCGGTTTCAGCGTCTTTATGTTCGGCACGATACTCAATCTTATCATATACCGAGTCCATCAACACTCGGATCGGCGTGAAGTAGGATTCCTTTCTCCGCTTGCCGACGTCAAAAATGATCTGCTCCGCTTTGTCAACCACGTCATCCACGATATCAAAATCGCTGTAGGCAAGTCCTTGAATTTGATTGGATGCATCAATGAGTCGTCGGAGAGTTGCCTTTTCAGCCACGATCTTGGCATAGTGCTCCACATTGGTAACGGTGGGCACCGCATCCATCAAGCTGGTGAGGTAGGGGATACCCCCGACCGCTTCGAGGTGATTGGAGCGGATCAGTTCCTCCTGGAGGGATAGCAGATCAACCGGTTCGCTCCGCGTCCATAAAGCCAATATCGCGTCAAATATGACCCGATTCATTTCGCGATAAAAGTCTTCGGAGCGCAGCACCTCAGCCGTAATGTCAATCGCTTCCCGCTTAATCAGCATGGAGCCGAGGACCGCCATTTCCATGTCGAGGTTTTGTGGCGGAATCCGGTCTGCCAGATCGCTCGCTTCACGGCGGCCGACCGCAGCGCTGCGAATATACTCTTCCGGTCTGTCGGTTATTGGCACCCTAACTCCTCAATCGTTACTCCGTTATCCATTAAACTGAACCGGCCCAAGCACTATCCCACCGGCTGCGTGTCGGTCGATTCCTCCACCGCCGGCTCTTCGACAATGGTTGCCGCGACTGGTGCCGGCTCTTTTGCCCGGGATGCCGCCTCTGCCTCGCTGATCACTTCAAGTGTAATGGGAACAATCTCTTCGCTATGGAGCTTAATCCGCAATGGGAAATTGCCGGTTGATTTAATCGGGTCAATGAGATCAATCCGGCGGCGGTCTATCTTTATTTGAAACTCCCGTTCAATCACTCCTGCCACGTCAGCGGCGGTAATCGAACCGTATAATTTGGTGCCCGTACCCACTTTGCCGCTGATGGAAATGGTTGCGTTTTTCAGTTTTTCGGCGTTTTCGCGCGCTTGGGCGAGTTGTTGCGTCTCCATTTCCTTCTCGCGAGCTAACCGAGACTGCACCTCGCGGAGCGCGCCTCCCTGAGCCATCGTCGCCAGCTCGCGAGGAAAGAGGTAGTTGCGAGCGAAGCCATCGGCGACATTCACGATATCACCGCTGCGGCCCACTTTTGGGACGTCACGCAGCAAAATCACTTTCATTAATGAATTGATCCCTTCTTAAATTGATTGGTCGGGCAGAACGTAAATTGAAACCGCTAAGGAGTCATACGAACGCCCATTATCGGGGTGGTATGGCGAAAGATATCATCTCCGCCAAACCACAAAGAGAATCGGTTATTGATCCGGAACAGGCCGCGTGCGTTGAGGCGGCCCTTATTCGGATCGAAAGCATCGATCGTAAAAAGAGTGCCCGGCACCGGTTGCCAATCCAGTCCGACGCCCAGCTTGGATGCATAGATTCCATAGCGAAGGTCGGTGTTATTGCCTAAAAAGGTCTGGTATTGGGCGTTCAGGCGGTTTTGCTGGGTAAAACCATACACGCCCAGGTCAAAAGCATTTTGAGCACCGATAGGCAACTCTATGTTTACATCCGAACGAAAATGTGGTGCTTGGGCTCGCTCTAAGAAGTCTACCTGAAATTTCGGAGTTCCGATACCAAAGAGGTGGTGAGAGCTGGGTATCTTGATTTTGTTGACGATTTTGTTTACTTTGCCTAATATCTTTTCGCCCTCGGATGAGGCGTTTTTTAAATTCTCCACTGAAGAGCGGAGATTTTGCTGAACCTGAGGGTTACCGGTCAGCTCATGAATATCGGTTGCGATCTGGCTGAAGCGAGCAATCGTGGTCTTAGCCAGTTCAAGCGTATCCTGAAGACCCTGCTGGAGCCGAGGATTGCTCACCTGTTCGGAAAGCTTGGCTACCGCACCGCGCGCTGCATCCACCGTGTCGCCAAGACGTTGCAGTAAATCGACCGCTCCATTGGCCAGCTTATCGAATTTCGGCGCATTGCGAGCCAACATCTGGCGAATTTGGGTGCTCACATTCTTAGCGGTGACAGCAGCTTGATCGGTGACGCGACGCAGATTCGCAACCGATTCCTCTAAGTTGGCCTGCAGACTTTTATTGCCGATCAGACGATTTGCCGATTGAGTAAGACTGTTCAACTGGTCCAGTAGTTTGTCGGTTTTTCCCAAAACAATATTGGCGTGTTTTGTCAGGTTGAGCAGCGATTGATTCATCAGCTTAACGGTTGCACTCATCTGCGGTGAAATGGTTTCTAATGCGCCGGAGACTCGGGCGTGATTCGGGCTGATTATGGCGCCGTTGGCCAAGTTTTCATGGGACACACCGGGTATCACTTCAATTTGGGGATTCGCGACCAGCAAGCCGGATGTGATTATAAAAGTGGAATCCACTGGAATCGGATACTTCTTCTCGATCTGAAGGGTAATGGTCGGAATGTGGGTGATCGGGTTGAGGTGGATGCTTTTGATCGAGCCGATGCTGACTCCGTTCATCAGCAGCGGGGACTGTGGCAGAATGCCCTTCGTATCTTGAAATGGAACCTTAATAAGGTAGGAATTCGACCATGTCCAGTGGGTTAAAAATGCCCATGCGCCGAATGCCAAAATTCCCGCAATGATGATCACAATGGCGGGCCGAATGGCCTCTTTCGGGTCAAGCATTAGCAGCCTCCCGATTCAATGGACCGAAACCCGGTCACTACGGGGTATTGGATGATAGCTACCGATGAATTGTTTCACCATCTGGATCGAGCAGTTTGCAATCTCATCCGTAGTGCCATAACAGGCGACCGATCCGTTGTGGATCAATGCAATGTGATCGGCGATGCGAAAAACCGACGCCACATCGTGGGAGACCACCACCGCCGTGATACGAAGATGTTCTTGCAGCGAAAGAATCAGGTTATCAATACTGGTGCCAATGATCGGATCGAGGCCGCTGGTCGGTTCGTCAAAGAGTAAAATCGTGGGTTCCATCGCCAGTGCGCGGGCAATGCCTACCCGCTTTTGCATGCCGCCTGATAGCTCGGAAGGATAGAGATTTGCCGAATCGGTCAACCCGACGAGGGCAAGCTTTTCGTTCACAATATTCGCCAGCTCGGATGGTTTGAGGTGGCGATGGCGCCGCAGGCCGAACGAGACGTTCTCAAAGACGGTCAGCGAATCGAAAAGTGCGGCGTTTTGGAAGACAAAACCAATTTTTAGTCGAATCTTCTCAATCTGTGATTCCGAAAGCGCCACGATGTCGGTTCCCTCAATCTCAATCGCACCGGATTGCGGTTTCAACAGGCCGGCCAGGCATTTAATCAGAGTCGTTTTACCCGATCCCGACATACCCATCACGGCCAGCGTCTCACCGGATTCCACTTTCAATGAGACGTTGTGCAAGATTGGGCGCCGGTTGGCGGCGTAGCTGATATTTTTAATTTGAATGGCAGGATGCTCCTGCGATAACGTTTCAACCATTGGTTTTGTCATATCCGATGAGTGGCGCCGAGGATTTGAGCAAGCATCACATCGGACAAAAAGACCAGTAAAACGCAGAGCACTACCGATCGAGTCGTTGTTTTGCCCACACCGGCAGCTCCACCCGTTGTCGCAAGCCCTTGCTGGCATGCTACGATTGCAACTGTAACACTAAACCAGACCACTTTGAATACACCCTTCCAGATGTCAGTTGCAAAAACGACCGTTCGAGTCGATTCCAAAAACTCCGGCGCTGGGACCCCGTGGAATACTGACATAATCATACCACCTCCAATGCCGGAAAATATGGCGAACAGCCCGATCGCGGGGGCCATCAGCAGGCAGGCCAGCAGTCGAGGAGCGATCAGATACCGGACCGGCGAAACGGCCATCGCACGCAGTGCGTCAACTTGTTCGGTGACCACCATCGTTCCAATTTCAGCCGCAATCGCTGAACCGACGCGAGCCGCAATCGCGACTCCCGCCAGCATCGGGCCTAACTCGGTAACGAATGAAAAGGAGATCGTTCCGCCCACTACATGACCGGCGCCATATTGAACCATAAGGGCGGTGGAGTAGAGGGCGTAGACGGCTCCAGTGGAGAAGGCAATTGCAAAGACGATCGGCAATGTTCCCACTCCCAATAGGTCCATCTGACGCAATGTATCGCGCCAATCCACCTTACCGTGAACAATGGCGGAGATCGCTCGCATGAATAGGTCCCACGTCTGGCCTATAAATACCAGCGTAGCAACGAGTGGTAGCGTAAATGACGGCCTCGTTATCGTACGGTTGGGTGTCGCTGCAAGAGAGCTTGTATCTTCCATAGTAGGTTAAGCCGCATCCTAAACCCAGGATACCGCTATCAGTATACCAGCTTAGGAAGATGGCGTTGAAAGCGGGGCGAAAGGGGTAACAGTTCAGTTCTCCGGGAATGATTTTCGTTCGCCCCCACCCCAGCCCTCCCCCGTAAACGGGGGAGGGTGTCATTGCGAGCGAAGCGAAGCAATCTCTTCCCCCAGCACTCTCACAGGATTGGGAAAAGAGTTGCCTGCCTGGCGGCAGACAGGGAGTGAGGGACTTCTGCCTAAATTACCCAGAGAACTGAACTCTTACGAAATGGGAGAAAAGTCAGTCGGTGGTGTTGGTGTCACGAGGAAAGACGACCGTAGCCACGATACCATTATCGTTCACCAGCGAGAATTGGCCCTTGAGCCCTCCACACACCAGGTCCTGGACAATCCTCAGCCCCAGCGTGTTCGTTTTTGCCAGGTCGAAATGATCGGGCAGCGGCTCGCCGTCATTAATCACCACCAGGCGGACCTCTTTTTCATCCTCGATGATGTGAACGTGTATTCTCCCTTCATCCAATGAGCGAAATCCATGCTCGATCGCGTTTTGGATCAGCTCATTTAAAACCAATGCCACCCGGGTGGCCTGGGCGAGCGGCAACATCAGGTCGTTTCCCTCCACCTTGCTGTGGACCGTTTTGCCAGGGTGAACCACGCTTTGCTTGGTGGCGGTGAGGATCTGTTCGGCCAGCTTTCGCACGCTCACGGCATCCAGATCATCGCGGGAAAGAAGCTCGTGAACCGCCGCGATGGCAAGGATCCGCTTCAAGGTATCGTTCAGCGCTTCCTCCACCGTTTTGTATTGACTGTAGTGTGATTGGAGGCGGACCAAGCTGGCGATCTGTTGAAGGTTATTTTTAACCCGATGGTGCATTTCCTGAATTACCGCCGCGCGAACCATTAACTTAGCGTGTTCGATGGCTAAAGCGGCCTGGGTACCCATCGCACGGAGAATCGCAATTTCTTCTTTGCTGAAGATATGCGGTTTATCGGTGTAGCAGTTCAATACGCCGATAACCCGATTATGCACCATCAACGGCACGCTGGCCATAGAGCAGAGACCGGCCTTCTGGGCGACGTCAGGAAAGCCGTAATCGCGCTCATTCTTCACATCCAGAACGGTGATCACCTTACCTTCCGCCACCGCGCGCCCGGCGATGCTCTCTCCAATTTTGGGATTGGGTTTTTTACGGTAATCGCTGCTTTCGCTCTGTGTAGCCTTAATGATCAGCTCCTGATTCTCCTCATTCACCAGCATCACGGTACATATTTTGTATCCCAAGGTCTGGGCGATAACCGCCACGAAAAGTTGCAGCAGCTCTTCGAGGTACAAGTTGGAGGTGATCGCTTCGCTGACGGCGGAGAGAGTTCGCAACTGGACGGCGGTCGTTTCGAGCTGTTTACGCCGTTCCGACTGTTGAATAGCACCGGCGACCTGGCTGGCGATCCCGGAGAGGAGGCGGACCTGATGTTTGGTATACTCTCGCGGTTGGCGGGTGCGGACGTTGATGACGCCTAAAATTTGCTGCTTCATCACCAGCGGCACCGACAGGATACTTTCATACTCATCTTCGTGGATTTCTGAGAAATATTTAAAGCGGTGGTCGGCGTAAGCTTTACGGATGACCGCCACATGTTTTCGCTCGCGGGCGACCCAGCCGGTAATTCCTTCGCCCAGTTTGAGCCTGATTTTGCCCACCATGTTTTGAGCGGTTGGGTCGGCCGCCCTCAATACCAGCTCATCATGGGTGCTGTCATAGATGTAGACCTGGCAAGAATCGGTACCGGTAACCTGAACCGCCACATCCGCTATAACCTTGAGCATCTCCTCGAGGTCAATGGCGGAGCCGGTCGCCTCTCCAATACGGCGGAGAGCCTCCGCTTCGCCGCCCTTTTCCTCCAGTTCAGCTCGAAGCTGGTCAATCAGTAGATGCGATTCGTGAAGCTGCCGTTCCCGGCTATCCAACTCAGCCTGTAGAATTTGAATATCTGGGTCATCGCTGCGCTGTTGAAGGGCGCGTAATCGTCGCTTAAACAGTAATGAACGCATCCAAATTACACCGCTTTCTGAAATTCCGGTTCATAATATGAAAATTTCACACGTTGTTCGCGATAATGATCGCCTCCGCAATTTCCCGCATCGATTTGCGCGTGTTCATGCTCTGAACCTGAATCCGTCGGAAAGCCTCCTGTTCCTTCAGCCCATGCTGGTCCATCAAAATCCCTTTTGCCCGGTCTACCGCCTTTCGGGTCTCCAGCTTATCCTCCAGGCTCAGTGCCTGATTTTCCAGCGCGATGAACTGCTCCCAGCGCGACATGGTGATCTCGATGGCCGGCACCAGATCGGCTTGAATGAACGGCTTGAGCAGGTAGTAAAAGACGCCCGATTCCTTAGCCCGATTTATTAAATCCACCTGGCTGTAGGCGGTAAGCAGGATCACCGGTGCGATTTTTTCTTCGGAGATGATTTTAGCCGCGTCGATTCCATCCATCTCAGGCATTTTAATATCGAGAATGAGAACGTCCGGTTTTAACTGGCGCGCCAGTTCCACCGCCTGGCTGCCGTCTTCCGCCTCGGCGACCACATCATAGCTCGCTTCATTCAGCATCTGCTTTAAATCCATTCGGATGATCGGATCATCATCTCCGATAAGTATTCGAAGTGGATTCGATGTCATTGAATAACCTCCTGCCAGCAGCCCGGCCGTACCACGTATCAACCGCCTCCCGCCGTCGTTGAAATCGGTAGCTTATGCGTCCTCGCCAAGAGGAAGCAGCGGTCCAGCGCCTCGTTGGAGCATTGAAAAGAGCGAGAAGGGAAGGAAGTGGGTGTAAAATCATAAGGGCCGCTCCATTGCGGACCTATGCTGGTCTGCTTCAGCCGGGCGCTGAATTGACACTCTAATTATTAACATTATATAATACAAGCGCCTGTTTTGTAAAGATTAGTAAGAGTTCAGTTTTGTGGGAATGATTTTCGTTCGACCCCACCCCAGCCCTCCCCGCAAGCGGGGAGGGTGTTGATTATTGCTATAGGGGTAAAGCCTGCTGCCCAAATTGCCCAGAGAACTGAACTCTTACAAAGAATAAGTGTAAAATTGAGTTCTTCGCTAAAATTCGGGATCAACAGGCTGGGAGCGGTAATCATCGGGATCATCTGCCCGTATTACGGTTATGCCCGCTGAATGGGCAATAAGATAAGGAGAGGATTGCTCGATCGCTCCTCGATGGAGAAGGCACGCGGCAATTCTTAAAGACATGCGAAAAGAATACTCCACCCGACTCCGGGATCTCACTTTCGGACCAAAGGGGCCACTATTAATCGGTATCATCTACCTGATTTACTGGCAAATCGCCCTGCGGACTCCTTACGACAGCCTTTTCATCTTCGTACTTTCCACTATCATTGCGATGTTTTTTCAGTTGTTGTTCATTACTAAACTGGCAAAACATATCTCACAAACCCGTTCAGCGATCCTTCTCGCTGGTGCTTCCGTCGTTATCTTTTTAATTGGATACATTTCAACTCATCTCCACCCGCCGATCGTACCGCTGATCGAGCTGATGATGATCCCCGGTTTAAGCTCGCTCATCATTATGTGTTTCGCCAGCTCGATCGGCGTGCTGCTATCGGGAATCATTCGCGAGAAAAACTTAATTCCACCGGTCAGCTTAGTGGCCGCGTTGGTGGACTGGTACACCGTGATGGGCGGGGGGCCAGTTCACCAAATCATGACCAAAGCGCCGAACCTCGCAAAGCCATTCTTGATTAAACTGCCTCCTATCGCACATGGCAGCCATGGAGCTGCGCCGGCGCTCTTCATCGGATTCGCCGACTTTATGTTCATCGCCTTTTTCTATGCCTGCGTTTACCGTTTCTCGATGAATGAAAAGAAGACGTTCATCGGCTTGTGCATCACCCTCATTGTCTATATGCTGGTAGTGAGCCAAGCGGACCGCTTGGGGAGTTGGGCGCAAGCCTTACCCGCCCTGGTGCCGGTAGCGATCGTTTTGCTGGTTGCGAACTGGCGTCACTTTCACTATCAGCGATCTGAACTGCTGGCGATCCTGTATGCCGGGCTGATCGTAATCGCGGTCGCTACCGGAATATGGTACCTTCAGCATCGGCAGTCCAGCTTCCACCGTAATCGAAGCCCGCAATCAGAGAGCGCAGGAACAGTGAAAATGGGGGCCTTTTTGGATCGGTCTGTTATCAAGTCGGCGGACGAAAATTATTCCTGTAGGACGGAACTCTTTCTCTTGTAAGTAACAGTTCAGTTCTCTGGGTAATTTAGGCGGGTGTTAGAGGGCGGGATGGGGGTCGGCCTAACGCGCTCCCAATACCTCCCTTCTTCTCCCAGACTCAGGATGGGGGTCGAACGAAAATCATTCCCGCAAACCTGAACTCTTTCTTTTGTAACGGCACTATTCCATCCAGTGCAGCATGTGCTATACTCTCTTGTTTATCTTGCTGGAGGAGATTGTGAAGCGTACCTATCAACCAAAAGAACGACGGCACAAAAGGGTGCATGGATTTCGTCAGCGCATGCGGACGAACGATGGTCGTCGAGTATTGAAAGCCCGCCGCTTGAAAGGGCGTGAGCGGCTCACCGTTTGATGCCGCACCACATTTGCGTGCCAGCTCCAATTGCTAGGGAAGGAATTTCGGCTCAGAAGACGGGGTGATTTTAAACGGGTCTATGCTCAAGGGTTATCGGACGTAACTCAGTGGTTGGTTATTTACGCGTTACCCAGCAATGAAGGCTCACCGCGATTTGGGTTTTCAATCAGCAAGAGACTTGGAAAAGCAGTGGTGCGCAATCGGTTGAAACGTCACCTCAGTGAAGCGATCCGATCCATCGGCGCGACATCCGGTCCCCCTCGTGACTACATAATCATTGCGCGCTCCGGTGTGAAAAATCGAACGTTCTCCGATATCTGTTACGCAATACGAAATGGACTTTCACGCATCGAAAATCGAACGAAAATGGGTAGCAAAAATGGAGGCGGATCCGAGTCTACCCATTGTTAGGCGGATCATCGTTGGTTTCATCCGGGTGTACCAGCGTTTCTCGCGATTGAAACCGCGAGTCTGCCGCTTTCAGCCGACCTGCTCAGAATACGCCGCCCAAGCGATTCTGAAATTCGGCGTGGTTAAAGGCATCGGACTTGGAGTATGGCGAATATTGCGATGTAATCCGTTTTGTGAGGGCGGTGACGATCCCGTTCCAAAATGAGGAAAAAGTGCGTTCTGATAAGAATTTGACCAACAAAATAAAAAGTACATTGTTTTCATCTCACTGCTGGTTGCGAACGTTCAGCATCGCTTTCGCCAGTATCGTCCTGATCTTGATCCCGTTCTCAGCTTCCGCGAAGTCGGTGAAACCGGTAAGCCCCCTTGCGAAGGCGCGGACGCTGCAAGCTCAAGGTAAAACCCAGGCCGCCATCAACGCATACACCGGTGTCGCAAACAGCCTTCATGGAAAAAACGACGTTCTGGCGTCCCAAGCGCTCTATGAGGCGGGACTACTGGCAGCCACAGCCGGCAAGAATCCAGCCGAACGTAACTCCTATCAACAGCAGGCTTACCAGCTCTTCCAGCAATTAGAGGATGAGTACCCAAACTCCAAGGTGGTCGCTCAGCTCAAGCAGTCCGATGTGATTCCGACCTTAATCAAAAAAATTGACCTCTATAATTCTCATGATTGGAAATATAAGTTAATTAATGCGCTGGTCAATATCACCGGTCGAGTGCCTGCTTTCAGCTATGCTTTTTCCATGCTGCTGTTGGCGGTACTGGTGAGATTGCTGCTGACTCCTCTCACCAAAAAACAGTACGCCAGTATGCGCGACATGCAGCGCCTCCAACCTCTGATCAAAGAGCTTCAAAAAAAATATAAAGGTGCAGATCTGGGCCAGAAGCAGATGGATCTGTTTAAAGAGCATGGGATCAACCCCTTCGGGAGCTGTTTGCCGATGTTGCTGCAGATACCTTTTCTCATATTGATCTACACCGCGATTGAGGTCTATCGCTTTGCTTTTATGAAGGGGACATTCCTGTGGATAGGCAGCTCGCTGTGTCATCGCTATCCCGGTATCGTGGCCGCGAACCTGGGCTTGCCCGATATCCCTTTGCTGGTTATCTACACCGCTTCGAACTACCTCGTAATGCGCCTAACACCGGTAACCGATCCCGCTCAAGCCGAACAGCAAAAGACGATGGCATTAATCTCCTCGCTAATCTTTTTCTACATGTTTTGGCGTTACCAATGGCCGTCTGCCTTTTTGCTCTATTGGCTGGCGCTAAATGTAATAACCATGGTTCAGCAGTACTATTATATGCACCGACCGTTAAAGCAGCAGGCTGCGTTGGAGGCGGCTAATTCCACCGATGCCAGCACCATAATCAGTCGAAATGGCGCCAAAGCGGAGGCGCCTGCACCAATCGTAGAGACCGTCAACCCATCTAAAGCAAGACCGCGAAAACGGAAGCGTTAGATGGCCACAATCATTGATTGAATGAAACCGGTTAGATCAGATGAAGGGATATCTCCATTGAATCAGTCGCTCTCTCCAGAAGCTGAGGATTTCGCCTCCGATTGCACCCGTTTTATCACTGAGCTTTTTAGCGTAACCGACTTGGATGTCAGGCCGGGCACTGTGAACTGGAACTCACCGTATCTCAATTTGGAGCTGGTCGGAGAAGACGCGGATGCGATTTTTGGGCGATATGGAGAGTATCTCGATTCACTGCAATATCTGGTCAACCAGGCTTTAGTAAACCGGTACGGCCGTGAAAAGCGGTTGATTCTGGATGCCGGAGGCTATCGAGAGCGGCGTGCGCAAACACTAAGAAAGCTCGCGCTCGATCTGGCTGCTCAGGTCAAAGAGCTCGGGCAGGAAGCGGAGCTGGACCCACTCCCTCCTCAAGAGCGACGCATCATTCATAATACACTGGCCGATGATCCGGAAGTCACCACCTACAGCGAAGGGGTAGATCCCAATCGTTACGTGGTGATAACCCCGCGCATCGAGTAACCTTCCTCTCCCGGATCGAGATCTAGGTGGATGTTGGAAAATATTGTAACACCCATCGGGCCGTCATTCCGCCCGCCTGGGCTCGCCTGCCTGCGGTAGGCAGGTGGGAATGACGAAATGGAAATTCCAGCGACTTTTTAACATCCTCCTAAAGGCGCAATTTTTTTGAATTCCTCGCTATTTCCGTAACCTTTCAGCCATAAATTACGTCTATATAAATAATCGAACTGCCAGGCGATCAGGAGCAGCCGCATGCAGCTTCGCGCGTTCGATTGATCTTTGAGATCCCTATACAAGGAGAGAACTGATGGTGAATCACCTTCAAAGTAAGCACGGGCTTATTACGTTGTCGGTTTTCATTTTCTTCGCACCATTTGCGCTGGTTGCACCGACGCGATCATACGCGCAAGACGGAGGGAACGGCTCAAACGACATTACCAACAAGCGTGTCAGTCTCAACCTTGACGGCGCAGACATTCGTTCTGCGCTCAGGCTGTTGTTTGACTCGGTTGGAGCGAACTACACGCTGGATAACTCAATTGAAGGCACCGTCACCGTAAGCCTGCATGACGTGCCTTTCCATGTGGCACTGGATTCCCTGCTGCGATCAACCAGCTCCACTATGCCGCTTACATACCGGGTTGAAAACGGTGTGTATCAAATCATGATGAAGCAGCAACAGCAAAACAACTACTACAACCAACAGCAGAACAACACCAACAATCAGCAAACGAGCACTGCGTCTCAGCAGCACACGGTGAAAATTCCGGTGAATTTCGCCGACGCGGCTGATATCGCCACCGCATTCGGCGGCAGTGTCATCGAGCCGCGTTACTCCTCCTTAGGCGGCGGCTTAGGCGGCGGCTTCGGAGGCGGTTTTGGCGGCGGCTATGGCGGCGGTATGATGGGCGGCGGTATGGGCGGTTTTGGCGGCGGTATGATGGGCGGCATGGGCGGCTTTGGCGGCGGCATGATGGGCGGCGGCATGGGCGGCTTTGGCGGCGGCATGATGGGCGGCGGCATGGGCGGCTTTGGCGGCGGCATGATGGGCGGCGGCATGGGCGGCTAT
>JAKBZR010000011.1 GCA_021842405.1 bacterium | reverse complement strand
ATAAAAGCACCGCCGCTAAACCTCCCTCTCCCTCCCCGCTTGCGGGGAGGGCTGGGGTGGGGTCGAACGAAAATCATTCCCGCAAAACTGAACTGTTACACGCAAATAAATAGGGATTCCGGAGACAATCATCCGAGAATCCCTTTCTGCCTGTGCGTGTCCGCACGCAGACAGGTGAAATCGGTTACTGTTCGGTTGGCCGCTTACGGCTTTCCGGTGTTCGGTGGCTTCATGTGCTGCATCATTTTGATCTGCTGCTGTGGTGTAACGTTTCCATTCCCGCCGCCCATAACATATTTCCATCCAATTGCAGCGGCGATGGCAATAACAATAATGATCACGATCACGACGACCGGCGTGCTGAATTCCTTCTTCATCAAATCCAACTCCTCCTCTCCGATGGTGGGAGGGTACATTGAAATGCACCCTCCCCTGTGTAGGTTATATCAATCCTTATAGGTCCCTATAGGTTCTTGTAGGATCGATATGACCAATATGACCTATTAGCGGCAGGCAGGTGGGATTTGTGGCCCCAAGGACGCTATATAAGAGGGAGAATCCCACCAGTCCCACATATAAGTGGGAGACAGTGTCTGCGCGATCTTCATCCACTTAGCATGGCCATCCACAAAAGCCCAGGTGCCTCCACCATTGTACCAGCAGCCGATGCTTCCATAGTTGGAATCGTAGTTCCAGGCGATAGTCCAGGTACCCAGATCGGGCCAGAAGTCTCGTGTCGGGAGTACATCAATAGTGGAAGCAGGGTATTGGATGGCTGCTAATTTGACTGGATTTCCATAGAGATTTCCATTGTCGGCATAATTGCTCCTACTGTGAAAATACCCCCGCTGGTAGTCAGCGTATGTCATCTCACCGTCTTGATAGACTGCTGGCCATGGGTTCCAGTCGAACTCATTACGTGCCCACGGCGCCCCTGGGTCGATGAATATTTGCTGGTTCTTAATGTAGGGTATCACCACCGCCCGCCAGGTGACGTGGTTGGCGCCATCCGGGTAGGTACCCCAAATACGGTTCGCAGGAAACATTTCATCGTAATCCTGAAGATACATTTGTCTGGCCAGAGCAATCTCTTTAATGTTGCTCAGACTGGTCGCCTCCATTGCCTTCATCCGCGCTTGCGCGAAGACCGGAAAGAGAATGGCAGCTAGAATCGCGATAATCGCGATGACCACGAGCAGCTCAATGAGCGTGAAGCCTACTCGTCGCTTGTTCTTGTTCATTTTAGGAATCCCCTTTCTCATTGAAGTACCAATTCATGGTTGGATTGGCTAACTCTTTATGAATGTCATAAGTGTACGGATGCGGTTACCACCATCTTCCACCACTTCCCGTTGTAGATCAGGAAGAATGCTCAGAGGGTGTTTAACCGGTCACGATCGTCTCGGATTGAATAAAGCGGGGTTTACCCTGATCGGGTCCCTCATCCAGATTAACGGCCCGGATATGTCGAGCCGGATAAAAATGCGCCATGACCTTTATCGTTTCGGGCTGCATCACCTCCCCTTCCAAGCGTAGTTGAAGTCGTTGTGCGGCCAACTTGCCGATCACCTGCGCCTGCTGAACGATCCGATTTACCGATCGGGAGAAGCGAGGCACCAGTGGCGGACAGTCGTTAAAGCTGATAATTTCCAGGTCTTCTGGAACCTTGATTCCAAGGATATCGCAGCATTCCAGCACCGCCGCCAGGTAATAATCGTGCATGCAGAATACGGCGGTCGGTGGCTGCGGCAAATTTAGCATGCATTGCAGCGCGTCACCGATCGTCTGAGTCAACAGATCGGTGTGAAACCCCAGATCGCACAGCAGCTTGCGCACGTAGGGATAAACATCCTCAATGCCGGCCTCCGCCATTGCGGTGAGATACGCCTCGTACCGCTCCCATACCGCCGAGACCTCCATTCTGTTCTCGGTGATATAGGCGATTCGCTGATGTCCGTGCTCTCGCATAAACCGCAAGGCATTGAGCGTGGCGCGATAATTGTCGGTGAGTACCGCGTCCACCGGGGCGTCTTTGGGAACGCGGTCCAGGCAAACAATCGGAGTTCCCTTCTCAACGATTCGGTGGATAATGGGGGTGTTTTCAGGGGCGCAGGTTGGAAAGCAGATGATTCCGTTGGCCTCCTCACTGGCGCGCTCCAGGTAGTAGGCCTCCCGTTTCGGGTTGTTCTCCGTATTCCAGAGCAGAAGATGGTCATCATCCGGTATGCCGCTGCGGACGCCCAGCAAGTACTGGAGCTCAAGGGAGTCGTTTCGATGATGAAAAAGAAGCGCCACAATGCCGGCCCGCCGCTCTCCCTCCCCGGCGACTGTCGTTCCTTTCCGGCGCTGGCGATTCACCAGCCCTAAGTTCTGGAGATAAGCCATCGCGCGGTGGGCGGTCATGCGAGACACGCGCCAATGGTCGGCCACTTCCGTCTCCGACGGCAAGTGGTCACCCGATTTTAACGCACCCCGCTCGATCTCGCCTCGTATCGCCTCGGCGCTCTCTCTCCACTTCGAGTTGGCCAAAGGAGCACATCCCTTTTTAATGAAATATGACCACCCCTATTTATAACATAAGCCACAAAAAGAGTCAAGAGATTTTGTTGGCAATTTGTTGGTAATTTTGATAAATGGTTGGCATTCAGAAATAAATGTAGCCTGGTTGAGGGTCGCACCCCCATCCCAGCCTTCTCCCTCCAATGGGGAAGGTGAATTACGTCATTCCCGCGAAAGCGGGAATCCAGGTCTGTAGGGGCGACCCAATGTGGTCGCCCTTGTATTTATTTCATTACCAATTGTAACCTGGTTGAGGGTCGCACCCCCATCCCAGCCTTCTCCCTCCATGTCTCAAGTCTATACACTCCAAGGGGAAGGTGAATTACGTCATTCCCGCGAAAGCGGGAATCCAGGTCTGTAGGGGCGCATTGCAATGTGCCCCTACTTTATCCACCCGTTCCGCTGGAAATTTGAACCGATTGGAGCTTCTGCTGCAAGATATCCGTCTCGGTCTTGTTATGCAGATAGTCTCGATAGATCACGATTGCCTCTGCGATCACATCGGCCCGCTCCGGCTCTCTTTTCAGTGCGGCATCAATCGCTGATTTCGCCCCCATCACGTCTCCGAAGCTAAGCCGCGCCGCCGCTAAATCGAGCCAGGCGGTGCCGACCCAAGGTACCAGGTGCGTTTCCCACTGCAACATCTGAATGGCCTCCGGCAGATTGCCGGCCCGGATACAGGCTCTCGCTAACACCATAGCCCATTCCGGGTTATTCGGTTCCAGCCGATAAGCCTGCTCCAGTGAGGCAACCGCGTCGAGCGGCCTATTCAGCTCCCCCTGAGCCCTGCCCATTCCCGCCCAGGCAGTCGGATCTTTTGGATCAATCTGAACGGCATACTGGAAGGTGGAAAGAGCATACTGAGGGAGATTGCTCATCAAGTATCCGTCACCAATGCGCGCAACTAATACGCTGATCAGATAGTCCACGCTCCCCCGATGACCGTAATTCCGCCTGATCTCGCGGATGATACGGGGATTATGGATTTTGCGGAGGACCGCCTGGCCGATCGGTTCACCCGGATAGGGGTGAAAGATGTAATCCAAGGCCGAGCTCAATTCAGCCACTTCGGCCGCATATTGATGCTTATTCAGCAGTGCGCCCGCATAGTTCACTCGGGCAACCAGACACCCCGGATCATCATGAGCCACCGTGCCAAACAGGTTTAACTCCGAGCTCCAAACTCGGTTCTCGCGAAAAGAGAGCACCGACCAGGTCAGCACCAATATGCACAACGTGCCTAGCAGCGCAATTTTCGGAACCCAAAATCTCCACCGATCCCATAGGCTGACGAAGGCCACCGCCATCAATCCGCCGGCGGCGAACTGAGCGGAGGTTACCCGGTATGGCCCAACCAACAGCGATGGCACCGGTATGAAGTTGCAGACCGGCAGCACAATTAAACCTACAATAATCGCAAGCCAGCTTATCCGCCGGTCGGTTTTCCAAGATATGACCGTCAAGGCGACCCAACCCGCCAAAATGAGGTAGCCGAGAATCGCGGACGGCACGTTCAATCCCCGGTAGCGGGAAAAGGTAAACGAGTGCAGTGCGATTGTGGTGGGGTAAACCAACAGTTGAGTGTAGTGCAGCACCGATTCGCCGCCCTCCAGAACGATGTCGGAGAAGGTATCGCGAAAATCGTGTGCGGTTGCTTTGGCTACCAGCGCATAGCAAATAACGAATAAGATGGAAACGATAAGATAGGGTAACGTCAAGCGAAACACCTGACTGCGGGTGGGCTTTTTTTCTTTTTTGAAAACAGTGGCCGCGATGGGGATCGTTATGATCAATGCCAGAAGCTGTTCCTTGCTGAGGAGGGCAATCGTGTAGAAAATGACCGATGTGGTAATCCAGCGCCGGACGTGCTGAGGATTATCGGTGGTCAACCCTTTTACCAGCGCCCAGAGGCAAACCAGTATAAAGACGGTTCCCATTTCGTCGGTACGGCCGCCGACCCAAGCCACCGTGCTGCCATGTACCGGTTGAACGGCGTAAAAGAGGCCGCCCAGCAATGCGATCGAGCGCCGGTTGAACATCGCGCGCAGCAGGGCGATCGTTAGGCCGGTGCCGATAAGATGGAGGAGGATGTTGGTCTGGTGATAGCCGAACGGGTTGGTCCGCCACAAGAAGTGCTCGATATAAAAGCTGACCGACACAACGGGGCGGAAGTAGTAAGAAAGAAAGGGGTGGGTAAAACAGGCCCAGAACGATTTCCCGCCGCCGATCCCCTGCTGACCGATATAGAGCATGTGGTCATCCCACACCGGACGACCATACAGCGACGGGGAAAAAATAAGGGCGCTCAGCAACAGTACCGCCCCAAGACCGTAGGCCCAGATACGATCTTTTATCGTTGAACTTAGTGACACCGACACAACCTCCTCATGCTTTACCGGAGGGTGGCGTATGACTACTGTTGTCGTAATCGCTCCTTATTGACGATCCAGTTTGTAAGAAATATCGGCTACCCGGTTTGATTGGATTCGATGGGATGCCATGACTTCAAACTCGAAGGTTTTACGCGCTGAAGAGGCTGCATGGTTACCGGCTTTTATCCATGGCGCCGGGAACGCTCCAATGAGCACTGTTATGACCGTACAAAGCGCGATTGCACCGCCCAGCGATGGTGCAACAACCACCCTTCTATCATCATCGGGATCACGGATATACATCTGTAGGACAACTGATAAATAGTAATAGAGCGCCACTACGCTCATAATGGCTCCCAGCAGCACCAGGCGCCATAGTCCGCCCGTGTAGGCGGCCTCAAACAAGAATATCTTACCCACAAAACCGGCTAACGGCGGTATTCCGCCCAGAGACAGCAGTAGGATCAGCATCGCGAAGGCAAGCGGCGCTGATCGCCGATGAAGCCCCCGCAGGCTCTCAATCGTTTCGGAGTCGGTGGTTTCCTGCATCGCACCACACACCAGAAATGCGCCCGCATTGGTAAAGGAGTAGAGGAGAAGGTAGACGATCGCGCTGCTGATGCTGTCCCGTGAGCCCCCAACCGCCACCGCGGTTAAGATGTAGCCCACCTGCGCCACACCGGAATAGGCCAACAACCTTTTCAAACTGGTTTGCGCAAGGGCAACCAGGTTGCCCACGACCATGCTGATTGCGGCCAGCGCAATGATTACCATCAATAATCCATGCCAGTTTGCAGCCGATGCCAATAAAATGATCCGGATCAGCGCTGCAAACGCGCCCGCCTTTGAAACGGTGGAGATGAAGGCGCTTACGATCGTCGGTGCGCCCTGGTAGACGTCCGGCGCCCAAAGGTGAAAGGGAGCGGCCGCCAGCTTGAACGACAGCGCCCCGACGACGAAGCAAAATCCAATGAAAAGGAGCGTCGTCTGCACCATCTTGGGCGATTGAGAAAGGAGCAGCAGCCTCCAGTACTCGGTGGTTCCAGCCGCCCCGTATATCAGCGAAGCACCGTACAAAAAGACGGCCGAGGCCACCGCGCCCAACACAAACAGCTTCAATCCCGCCTCTGCCGACTTGCGATCCCGCTTTGTGATGGAGACCAGCGCAAAAAGGCTGATGGTGGAAAGCTCAATGCCGATAAACAGGATCAAAAGGCTGCCGGCCGCGGCCATCAGCATCAAGCCAACGGTGGCCAGCATAATCAGACCATAAAACTCCGGCTCATAGGGCGCGCTGCCCTTCCAGGAGGCGGACGCCCAACAAACCACCGCTCCAACGATCATAAAAATAGTGTTGAAGATAGTGGAATAACTATCGCCCAACAGCAGTCCGTTCCATAAAATCCGATGCGGTGCGATGATTTGAGTCGCTGCGCCAACCAGCAGGCCGAATGCCGCTAAATAGCCCAATTGATCGGACCGAATCCGCTCACCCATCAATCCGACTGCGATGACGATGACCGACCAGCCGGTCAGCACTATATAGGGCAACAAGATCGCCCACTCATGCCTCATCTGCGATTTTCTCCACCATTCATTTTCTCAAATATTCAGATGAAATCCGTGCAAGCCCAGCCGAATTAAATTCACCAGCGGCGAGGGCATCACACCAACCAGTATCAATAGTGCCGCCAGGGCGGTGATGGCCACCCATTCCGTTTTTTGAGCATCGGCGAGATCGTGGTACTGCTCGGTAAAAGGGCCCAGGAAAATTTTCTGTAAAATCCTCAAAACGTAAACTGCCGTCAGCACAATCCCAATCACTGACAGCGCGGCAAGCACCGGGAATGTGTGCCACATCCCCCAAAAAACCATAAACTCAGCGATGAATCCGCTGGTTGCCGGCAGCCCAAATGATGCTAACCCGCCGATCGTCATTGCAACTGCCACCCCTGGCATGCGCTTTGCAAACCCGCCCATCTTTAATATATCGCGAGTGTGCGATTTTTCATAAACCAGCCCAACCACCGCAAAGAACAGACCGGTCATGATTCCATGGGAAAACATCTGCATCACCGCCCCGTTGACACCGACCGGATTGAGCGAGGCGATTCCCAGCATAACGACGCCCATATGGGAAACGCTGGAGTAGGCCACCACATATTTGAAGTCGGTCTGTCCCATGGCCGAAAAGGCGCCATAAAGGATGTTGATCGTAGCGATCGCGCCCATTAGAAACGCCCATGTGTGAGCTCCGCCCGGCAGTAATCCGACGCCGACCCGCAGGATTCCGTAAGCTCCCAGCTTCATCAATACGCCCGCATGCAGCATCGAAACCGCGGTGGGGGCGGAGGCGTGCCCATCCGGCGACCATGTATGCAGCGGCCAGATGCCGGCTAATATCCCAAACCCGATATAGAAAGCGAGAAAGATGATGCGTTGAAATGCATAGCTGAACCGCCCTGATCGCTGCAAGGTGAGGAGGTCGAAAGTGTGTTGCGGAGAGACGAAATACAAGCTCAATATTCCAACTAGAATGAAGGCGCTGCCAAACAAAAGATAGAGCGTTAGCTTCATCGCAGAGTATTCTTTACGACCGGTGCCCCAGATACCGATCAGTAAGTACATCGGAAGCACCGCGATCTCATAAAATAGGAAGAAAAAGAACAGGTCAAGCGAAACGAACACGCCGAACACGCCCGATACTAGAAACAGCAGCAGCGCGAGGAACTCTTTCGTTCGATTTTGAACCCGCCACGACGCGAAAACTCCGGCCGTGATGATGATCGCAGTCAGGAGCACCAACACCACGCTGATGCCATCCACACCAACGTGATATTGGATACCCAGGCTGTTGATCCATGGCACATCCCGTTGAAATTGGAACCCACCTTGTTGGCGGTTGTAAAGAATGGCGACCAGTATGGAAAGCGGCAACGTCAATCCAGCGCCCAGCAGCGCGATCCATCGGATGAGTGCTCCTCGATTGGGCGGCGTGATAATTAACAGCAGTGCGGCAATAAAGGGAGACAGCACGATCCAGGTCAATATGTTCTGGTTGAGAAAGCTCATCGCGCGCGCCCCCCAAGCGTGGTGGTAACGGCCCATCGCGTTGGAGCCGCCGCGGTCAGATTAGGCGGCTGCATCGCGCCCAAAACTAGCCAGACCGCTAGAAGGATGGCTACAATCATCACCGCCGCATAAAACTGCGCCTGTCCGTTGGTAAACCTCCGCAGTGTCCGCCCGCTTGCCCCACACATCCAAGCCGCTCCATTGACCGCACCGTCAACCACATGCCGGTCAAACCAGGCCACCATGCGGCCGATATTCAGCGCCCACCGCGCAACGCCATTGGTAAAGAAGGCATCCACGCCCCAGAGGTTGGCAAACGTCCGGTAAAGCGAAACCGGCATCCGCTCCACCGGATCTTGAGCCATCTCCGGCTTCGCGTAAAGAAGCCAAGCCCACGCCAACCCGGTCAGACCGACCGCAGTGGACAGTCCCATTGCAACTAAGTTGATTTGCTCATGCTCGGCTGGGTTGAGCAAGCTCCCGATAAATGGATGCGGGAAGTTCATAAGACCACCGAACAGTGCCCCGATCGCTAAAATGATGAGCGGGATCGTCATCACGGCGGGGGCTTCATGGGCGTGTTCAGCCGACGCGCTGCGAGGTCTGCCGCTGAATGCCATCAACCAGAGCCGTAAACTGTAAAAGGCGGTGATTCCGGCGCTCAGCACCCCGATCACAAAGATGAGAGTTTGGCCGTTGCTTAACGCGACTCCCAGCACTTCATCTTTGCTCCAGAATCCGGCGAATCCCGGAAATCCGGCCAGCGCCAAAATTCCAGCCAAACAGGTGAGTGAAGTGATCGGCATCTTTCGGTGCAAGCCCCCCATTTCCCGCAAGTCATTTGTGCCCATCGCATGGATTACCGAGCCGGCCGCCAAAAAGAGCAGCGCCTTAAACATCGCGTGGGTGGCCAGGTGAAAAACGCCCGCCACGTACCCGCCGACCCCCAATCCAATCATCATATATCCAAGCTGGCTTACGGTGGAATAGGCAAGCACCTTCTTGATGTCGGTCTGTACGATGGCGATGGTTGCCGCAATAAACGCGGTGATGGCGCCGATCCACGCGATCACCCCCAATGCAAAGGATGACAGCAGAAAGATAGGATACAATCGGGCAACCATATAAACGCCGGCTGCGACCATCGTAGCCGCATGGATCAGTGCGGAAACCGGGGTGGGACCTTCCATCGCGTCCGGCAGCCAGATGTGTAACGGAAATTGGGCGCTTTTCCCCACCGCCCCGGCGAAAAGCAGCAGGGCTGCGACCGCCAGAAAGGTCGCCGGAGAAAAAAAAGGCGGTTGTATAGCCCCGATCGCCACTTTGGACAGCGTCTGCTCGACCTGGTTATAAGAGAAGGAACCGGTGAATGAGGAAAGGATGAGCACGCCCAACATAAATCCGACATCGCCAAATCGGGTCACCACAAAGGCCTTCTTGGCCGCATCGGCAGCCGATTTCTTGTGAAACCAGAATCCAATGAGCAGGTAAGAGCAGATTCCTACCAGTTCCCAGCAAACGTAAAGCTGGAAAAGATTGTTGGCGACCACCAATCCCAACATAGAAGCGGTGAAAAGAGCAAGGTAGGCAAAATAGCGTCCATATCCGCCATCTCCATGCATATATCCGATCGAATAAATCTGAACCAGCGAGCTGACCAGCCCGACCAGAACGGCCATTAACGCCGCCAAGTGAGTTAGATCAACACCCAGATTAATAGAAAACCGCCCTGCCTGAAGCCAGTGAAACGAAACCTCTAAGTGATTCTGGGTTGTTCCTCCCAAAAATCGGGCTAATACCGCCGCCGAGATAAATAATGAAATCAGGGTTGCGGCTATTGTGATGAACGGTGCGGCGCGCTCACTTTTGCGAGCCAATGCCATTACTCCGGTGATAATGGCTGCGCATAATGGTAGCAGTGGTATCCAGGCAAGCCAGTGAATGAAACCCGTCATTTAACCTCTGTCCGATTTAATAGTGCTGAGATAGGATAACCGAATGACTTTGAAGTCAATAGCGCTCTGATCAGCCATTCAACTCATTGATGTGGCTGACTTCGATATTTCCAAAATCACGGTAAACGTTTAGGATCAAGGCCAATCCGATTGCCGCTTCGGCCGCCGCGATGGTAATTCCAATTAAAACAAAAATCTGTGGCTCGGATGAATTGAAGTACAGACAACGCCAGAAAGCTAAAAAATTGATATTGGCCGCGTTGATCATCAGTTCAACGCCCATCAGCAGCGCGATCGCGTTGCGGCGCGTTAAAACCCCGTACAGTCCCACCGCAAAAAGCAGCGCCGATATAGTCAAGTATCCATCAAGGCCGTTCATTATGGGTGCTCCTGCCGTATTTCATTCGGGTCGCTCGACGATTTTTCCACCACCGGCGATGGCATCCCCAGCCCTTGGTCTGAGGCGATTCCGGCTGTTTGTGCGGTATCGGGTAAATTTCGATCGGTGCGAGCCAGCACCACTGCGCCGACGAGTGCAGCCAACAGCAGCAAAGTGGCCGCCTCAAATGGAAGCACATACTTCCCGATCAATGCCTCTCCGATTTGTCGAGTGATATCATAGTGGAAAGGCGCGCTTGGTGAGGGATTTTCCGAGTGACCCACCGAGTAGACTAATAATATGCCCACCACCAGACAGAGCACGGCGGCCGGAATCGTCCAGCGGTTATTTTGTGGAATATGGGGGTTCATCACATCTCGGGTCAACATCAAGGCGAAAAGGATGAGCACCAGGATGGCTCCGGCGTAGAGCATGATTTGAACCGCGAAGAAGAATGAGGCATCCAGCAAGCCGTACAATCCGGCCACTCCCAGAAAACAGGGCAGTAACCAGTAGCCGGCATGAACCAGATTGCGGGATTGAACCACCAGCACCCCCGATAGGAGAACGACTGCCCCCAACCCCATCAGCGCAACCGATTGCAGCGATTGACCCAAATTCACCCTTCCTTTGCCGTGTGAACGGCGGCCGCCGGTTTTTTCTCGGCCTCAGCAGCCAGCGCCGCTTTGATGGTCTCGTTATTGATGCGGACCGCCTCCGCCCCACCCTGCGCTAAAACCTGAATATGAAACACGCTCGAATTCCGTTCGTAAGAGGCGAGCTCGTAAGTCGGCCCCATATAGATTGCATCAAAAGGACAAGCCTCAATGCAGAGATTGCAAAACATGCAGCGCCCTAAATCCATATCAAACTCATCCACGCCGGCATGGTTGCCTTTTCCCAGTTTATTCATCGAGATGACATTGGTCGGGCAGGCTTGAGCGCATAGCGTACAGCCGACGCAGTTAAGGCGCTGCTTCTCCTCGTTCCACTTCAGCCAAAAAAGCCCCCGATAGCGTGGAGCCACGTTTAACCGCTGATACGGGTAGAGAACGGTGATCTTGGGACGGACGACCAGATTTACGAACGTAACGCCCATTCCTTTGAAAATACTGAGGAACCCGTTAACGAAATCGCTGAGGTAGCCCTCTTTTTTATGTCCATTTAGTGAATCCATGACGATTAAATCCCTCGGGCTCCATTCACCTCAATCAAGAATGTCGGCCCGAAACGTTTTACTGCTTCCATGTTACCTTGAAGCCCAAGCCGCAGCCAGAATGAAGACGACTAAACTCAACGGCACCAGCAGCTTCCAGCAAAGACCCATCATTTGATCAATGCGCAGGCGCGGCACCGTCCATCGGATCCACATCATCAGCGTGATCAGCACAAATGTCTTTAATATGAACCAAACGATGCCCGGCAAAATCGGCCCCAGATAGCCGCCAAAGAAAAGCGCCACCGCAAAGCCGGCGCTGAAGAAGTTGTTGGCGAACTCGGCCAGGAAGAAAAAGGCAAACCGCATGCCCGAATATTCGGTGTGAAAGCCGCTGACCAGCTCCGATTCGGCCTCCGGCAGATCGAAGGGAGTCCGATTTAGCTCCGCCAATGCGGCGATGAGAAATATCAAAAATGCCGGGATGAGCGGCCATTTTAAAATGAGCCACCCATTCTGTGCTTGGTAATCAATGATGTGCCGCATAGATAGTCCGCCCACGAAAGTGACCACCGAAAGCACCGCCATCACCATCGGGACTTCATAAGAGAGCAACTGGGCAACCGCGCGCACCCCTCCCAAAAGCGAATATTTGTTGTTCGATCCCCAACCGGCAGCCATGATTCCAGTTGCGGTCATCGAGCTGATCGCAATGACGTATAACAGCGCCACATTGAGATCCTGCGCGATCCAATGAGGGCCGAGCGGCAGGACCATAAAGGTCAGCACGGTCGGCACAAAAACGACAAAGGGAGCCAGGTAAAAGAGTGGCCGATCCGCGACCGCCGGGGTGATATCCTCTTTTGTGATGAGCTTCAGCGCATCGGCCAGAGTCTGTAACATCCCTTGGGGGCCTACGTGTTTCGGCCCAAGACGGGCTTGCAGCCAACCCGCAAATTTCCGCTCCCACCAGATCAAAAAAAGCACCAGGAGAGCGATGAATGAGACGTATACAACCGCCTTAACCAGCGCATTCAATATGGGATGAGCGCCAAGAAAGTGCCACACCGGAGCAAGGCCGGGCAAAGTGAGATGCCCAATTACGGCCGCAATCACCAATAAAACGATGAAAACAAAAATTACACCGACAAACTGACCACTGCGCCGCGCATCAGCGCTGCCGGAGTGTGCCACACTCAACGGTCCACCTCCCCCATCACCGGATCCAAGCTGCCGGCCACCGCGATCATATCGGCAACCTTGATGTCCTTCGCCATAAACTGCAGAAGGCTTAGGTGGATGAAGGACGGTGCTCGAATATGGATGCGCACCGGATTTGGGGTGCCGTCACTGATAAGGTAAAAGCTCAGCTCACCGCGCGGCGATTCGATGCGCGAATAGGCCTCTCCAGCCGGCGGCTTGAAAATCTTCGGCAGCTTCGTCTGAATATCACCTTCCGGCATCGTTTTCAGCACCTGCTCAACGATCCGCGCGCTCTGCCTCATCTCCTCGATACGCACCTTATAACGGGCCATCACGTCACCCTCATCAAAAACGGGCACCTCGAAATCCAGGCGATCGTAGATTTCATAGGGAGCCGCTTTTCGAATATCCAGGTTGACGCCGGACCCTCGTGCAACCGGGCCGGTCGCTCCCCAAGCAATCGCATCCTCGCGCTTCAAAACCCCGATTCCTTCACATCGCGCCCTAAAAATCCGGTTGTGGGTCAGCAGGCGATCATTCTCATCCAACCGCGGTCTCATCTGGTTCAAAAAGGCAATCACCCTCTCGCCGTAGCCCTCCGGTATATCGGCCGGCATGCCGCCTACCCGAATCCAGTTGTAGGTCAGTCGCGCTCCGGTCATCGCCTCCAGCAGGTCGAGCAGCAGCTCCCGCTCGCGAAAAGCATATAAAAACACGGTGGTGGCGCCCAAATCGGTTGCAAAGGTGCCCAGAAAAACGAGATGGCTGGCGATCCGATTTAGCTCCACCATCAGAACGCGGAGATATTTTGCCCGCTCCGGCACCTCGACGTTTCCAACCCGTTCGATCGCTTGGCAGATGGCAAGGTTGTTGGCCAGCGAGCAAAGGTAGTCCAGCCGGTCTGTAAATGGAATGTTGTGGCGGTAGGAGCGGGATTCGAACATTTTCTCAAGCCCGCGATGGAGATAACCGATTTCAGGACGGCAGCTTCTTACGATCTCCCCGTCTATATCAACGATCAAGCGCAGCACCCCATGCGTGCTGGGGTGCTGCGGGCCGAAATTGACCGTCATCGTGTTGCGGGATGTCGTGTCGGTTATCATCGTCTAATCGTTTCTGCCATTGCCGCCATTGATCAGGGTAATGATGTGGGGTTTCGCATCGTTTTCAAATTGAAATCGGAGCGTATGAGTTGACTTGTCGAAACTCCAGGCATCGGCCGGCACGCGCCCTCCATCCCACTCCAGCGCAGAAGGAGATTTTTCATCGGATATCATAATGATCCCATTTGTACCGGCAGCTCCCTCCACATAGATCCGGATTGAACCGCCCTTACGCTGCAATATCGCCTTTGCCGCCGACGCAATCACCAGCGGCTGCTTACGCTCAATCCGGTTCAGGTCAACCAAAAAAAGGCGCTTGCCGGGTGAAAGCGTCACACTCCGCAATATTTTCAACGTAGGATCGAACAAGTTGATAAACGCGCCCCGCAACACCCTCCGCCGGTTCTGCAAGCCGCTGCTCAATCCGGCCGCCACGATGTAGGGTCCCCGCCTCAATATCAGATAGCTGGTTTCCTCATACTTGAGGTGAATGTGATCGCAAGCCTGCCGCAACAAACCTCGAATCATCGAGGCGCCGTCCGGCTGGTAGGCCAGCGCGGCCGGGCTTTCTGCCGAGTAGATGAGCCAGCCCTTCCCCACCTGGTAGGCGCCCGGCTTGTCCGTATGGGTAAGCCCGAGTTCCTGCCAGAGGTGAAGCCTTGGGGTGGCGAAATGCAGGCCATTTTCGTTCCACCACTCCCTCACCTGGTTGTAGGGGTCCTTGTCGGCATCCACAAAGATCAATGCCCCGCCGGCTTTCACCCATTGGGCGATTGCGGCGTCAACCTGCGGCTCCATCGGCTTCATACCTTCGTAGGTCATCAAAAGCACGCGGTAGTCTTTCAGAAAGCCCGGTTCGGTTGCATCCTCTAATTGAACGGGCTCGACCGGAATTCCCCGCTTCACCAGCGGCAGAGCCAGGCCGTAAAACGAGCTTAAATGCGGATCGCCGGGATCCGGATCGCCCCGCTCAAACATCATCGTGTCGGAAACGACCACCCCAATCTTCTGGGTTCCACTGCTCCACCGCCAATCCGGCTGTTTCATATCGTTTAATGCGTTGATCACCAGTTGAAGCTCAGTGGCGTAGGGGGCTGGGATCGGCTCCTTCTTGACCGCTTCGCCCGGTTTTCGCTCAGAAAGCTCTTTGACCGGATAGTTTCCGTTAAAGACCCGATCCGGCCACGGCATGACCTCGTAGCGCCAAACTTCGGGCTGGAGGAGAGAGGCGGTCAACGTCGATTCCCAGTTGGTCCGATAATCTTTCCACGAGTGGTTGGGATTATCTTCCACCGGATCGTTCAAGTACCAGACGCGGCGGCCGGAGGCACGAACCAGATTTTGCATCGCACCATATTCCAGGAACGCGGTCTCGAAAGTCCGCTCCTTCAACCGTCCTTCGTACATATTGGGCGTACGGCTGGTGCCGGTCCAAACCTGGGCGATATACCCGTCGGTTCCAACCCGGATCAAGCTGGATTCGGGGCTTACGATCCCCCAATGCGCATAGTTGATCAAGCTATGCGTGGCGACATAGCAGCGCACGTGGCGTCCGGTTTGCCGATTGTATTGATGAACGAAGTTGAACACCTGCTCCAGCGCGCGCCGATAGAGGTAGTATTTGAGCTTGGAGGCGCGGTACTGAGCATCCACCGAAGTATAGGGTGGCTGCCAGGCTTCATCGTAGTAGGACTGCCACTCTCGCTTAAATCCCTCGCTGTATCCGGCGCGTACCCAGAACTCCGGCTCCTCTAAAAAGATCGCCTCAGCTCCGGCGTCAATCGCCCGTTTCACTCCCACCGAAAGGTAATCGCCGTATGTAGGTCCCGGACACATATAGTAGACGTCGCCGCCGTGGCTGATCTTGTTCCCGTTGCGATCGGTTTGCGCTTCGTCTACATGGTTTTTGCCATCAAAGCGACCGTAGAGGTAGTCCTGGTAATTGCCCCAGGCCACTCCGGTCATCACTTCGACGATATAACCCTTACGCTTCCAGCTCTGGATGAGGCTGGGGAGATTGGGTCCGATACCGTAGCAGATTGCGACATCGGATCGCAGGTCAATTTTCGGGGAGTACGGAGTGCCCGTTTGAAAACAGGTGCGTTCTTCTTGCTGAAGAGGATCGCTCAGCATTTTTATACGATTTGGGATATCAGTTGAACTCGTCGCGTTTACTCCAACCAGGATCATAAGGGCTGCTGCCCAAAATGGAACCAACCGCTGATCTCCTTTAAACACATCACCACGATCGTGACGGGGAATGTCAATTCGTCTCCTGCGGACCGTGCAATGGATCACCGGAAAAAATGGGATGGTAATCTTTGCGAAATGGCCACCCCTCCCAATCATCCGGTAGTAATATGCGCTTTAGATTTGGGTGACCTTCAAATACAATCCCGAATAGATCGTAGCATTCCCGCTCGTGCCAATCCGTTCCCGGCCAAATCGAGGTGACGCTGGCTACCTTCGGTTCGTCTCGATTCAAGTGAACCCGCATAATGACTGATCGTTTCCGTTGCAGCGATCATAACCGATATATCACGACTAAATCACTGCCGGTATCGTAAGCCAGCAAATCGGATGGGTGATCATAGTCACCCTTATCTCTTAAATATCTCGCAACCGCAAGCACCGCTTCCGGTTTCACCTGAAGTTGAAGTTCACCGCATATTTCATTTGCTTCAACGATCTGCTCGCCGAAACGCCGCCGGATCGCCTCCACCTCACTGCTTTGCGCTCCGCTTGCCTCTTCGCTCACCTTAACCCTCGATCACAATCGGCTCATGATTGATTCGGTGATCCGGAGAACCGCCGCGCAGCAAGGACTTTTCGGAAGAAATCTTCTCTTGCAGCTTCAGTATGCCGTTAATCAGGTTTTCAGGCCGTGGAGGGCAGCCGTAAACATAGACATCAACCGGTAGAAAATGATCCACCCCTTTAACAATTGTGATGGAGTCGCGGTAAGGTCCGCCGGCGCAGGCGCATCCGCCCATAGCAATCACATATTTCGGTTCCGGCATCTGTTCGTAGAGGTGCTTAATGTAGGGAGCCATCTTAACCGAAACCCAGCCGGCCACGATCATCACATCGGCCTGGCGTGGAGTGGCGCGGAAGAAAACGCCGAAACGGTCCAAATCGTAGCGAGAAGCGGCGGTCGCCATCATCTCAATGGCGCAGCAAGAAAGCCCAAACGTGAGCGACCACAGCGATGATTTTCGCGCCCAGCGGGTTAAGCGATCCAACGGGGCCATAATGACCGACCCGCCCGGAACGGGTACCTTCCAGCTTTCCGATTCCTTCTTGGAAACCTCCCCTACTGCCATTCCAGCGCGCCTCGCCGCCATGCGTATGCCCAACCGACCGCCAGCAATCCGATGAAAATAATCATCTCGGCAACCGCGTACGCGCCGGTTTGCTTGAAAGCAAGCGCCCATGGATAGAGGAACACGGCCTCCACATCAAAAATAACGAATAGAAGGCCGATTAAATAGTAGTGCATGTTAAACTGACGCCATGCATCACCGAACGGCAGTGGGCCGCATTCATAGGTCGTCTCTTTTTCGGTTGTTGGGACTGATGGCCTCAAAAAACGGGCAATCAAGAGATTTACCGCCACAAAAGCCGCTCCAACCAGTGTGAAAACAAATATCGTAAGGAGACCCGCCATCTTAATTCCGCCTCGACAATAAACGTTTCGTATCGTAACCCACTTTAAACCGCTCAAGCTCTTGTATTGGGTTGTTCGCTCGCACGCAATATGATAACAAACACAATTTGCATTATACCCCGTGTCAATTTCACATGATACACACCGACAAGTCTTGATTAAATAGGACAAAAGTACTAACCAATCGAACAGATAGCAAATATTGCGTATCGTCTTTTCAAATCAGCATCCGTACTCCTACAAAAAATACCGGCATTCCATCGGTTAAAAAGGTGGAAATACTGGTTATGTGTTTACTGCGATTTCAATGAACAAATGATTCCCTGTTCGTTTTGGATGGGCTTTCGGTTAAAACGAACGGGGCCTAACATTACCGGGATCGTGCCGAAAATTCGAATTCATTAGGGTGGCGACGAGGGATGGGCTAGACCGGTATCCGTCCATCTTTAAGACCACCCGATCAGGAGTGCCAGGTGGTGAAACGTCGGGTTCAACTGGGTATCGAAATATCTCACAATGAGATACGGGCTGCATTGGTTGATGGGGGCTCCGCCGCTGCGCGAGTCCTGTCCTTGGTTTCAGCGCCCATTCCCAACGACAGTTTTGACGGGGACGCTCTGAGACGGCCCGAGGAGATAGGCCACCTCATTAAGGAAGCGGTCGGCAAGTTAACTCACCGCGCGAACGCGATCAGCATCGGGTTGACCGGATCCAGTATGGTCGCGCGCATTTTGGAAATCCCGCGCGTTCCCGATTCGGAGGTCCGGTCAGTCTTGCTCGGTGAGCTGGATCACTACCGCATTTTGCCGGGAAGTATCGGCGCATTCGACTATTTCCGGCTTTCCACCGCGATTGACGAAGAGCAATCCACCGACCGAGTGCTTCTTTTCGGAGTAGATGACCGCACCCTTGAGAGCTACAACGAAGCGGTTATCGAATCGAGCCTCAAGATACAGACCATCGAGCCGAACAGCCTTGCCCAATTTCGGCTGCTTGCCCCCAGCACCAATGAAGCGGACGTGCTCTCCACCATTATCATCGGCGATTATAATACGGACGTTTTAATTACCGAGCATGGTAATTTACGGTTTTTTCGCCGACTATCCGGCGGCTCCGAAGAGTTGACCCGCCAAAATAGTAATTCCGGACCCACGCGGGACCTAACCGCCTCATTCGATGAAACGCCGGAATTGGACCCGCTGGGTCTGAATGCCCCGATGGAAGAAAAGGTAGTGGTTGAAGAGCCGACCGCTCCAACCAACTACTCCTTTGATCCGAATGCGGTCAGCCAGATAATGACGGAAGTTCAGCGGGTTCTCGATTACTACCGCCGCGAGTATTTGGCTCCTGATGCGCTCATTCCGACTCAGATGCTCTATTGTGGGGAAAACGCTTCCGAGCTATTGGATCTGGCTAAGCAGTATTTCAGGAGCGAAGCGATACTCGTTGACCCCAGCGCCCACATTGCGATGGCGGAGGATGTCACTGATGTGAGTGATATCACTCCATTCAGTGTAGCGATTGGGCTGGCGCTCCGCAATGTCGGCGCCCCGTATTCCAACGCGCCCAAGCTGAATTTGGTGTCGCCTGAAACTTTGGGGGCGCAGCACCACCAGATTGCTCGCCTGGCCCTGAGTTCGATCGCTAGCGCAACCGGTGTTGTCGTTCTGGTGGTTGGCTACGTGCTGCTCGCGATGCAACTTTCAGGGGTCAGCGCCTCCTTGAAAAAGGAGACGGATCACCTCAATGCCGAAACACGGAGCTACGCTCAATACGCTCAGCAGATACAGCAGCAGCAGCAGTTGGTTTCCGCCATCCAACAGCAGGGGTTGCCGATCCTTCAACTGGTGGAGTATTTATCAGCGGCCACCTCATCGAAAAATGCATTCACCGATATGATGATTGACCATACCGGGCTGATCACCCTTGCCGGGCGAACGCTATCGGCCCGCGATGCGGCTGATCTGATGGATACCATCGGGCAGGCGCCATTGCTGAAGCCGATCCAGTTAAACGATTTACAGCGCGACAGCAGCACGGGCTCCCGCGCTCTCCATTTCGACATGACAACCGGAGTTCAAACCGCCGCCGCTACCGGCACCGGAGGACAACAATGAAAAACGGGGCCAAAGGCGCCAATTTAATTCTATTGCTCATGCCGATTGTCATTTGGGGGGCGGCCGGAGGCTTGCTGATTCCTAAGTTTCGCACGCTGCGAAGCGACAAAATCGCCCTGAAGCAAACACGGCTCCGAGAGGCGGCTGTGAACCAGATGCTTCAGCAAGCCGCCCAGGTAAAGCCACCCAAGCAGACCCCTTGCGTATCAAACGGCCCACAGGAACAGACCAATTTTCTGCGTGACCTTAACGCATTGTTGAAGGAAACAAACAATCGGCTCGTGTCAATACGGTCCATCGTGATTCTTCCGCCCGCATCAAAAGGGGGAGCGCCGCAACAACCGAAGGATCAAAACGCGCTGCCCGATAACGTATTGCCGATCCAAAGCACGCTCGTTGTGCACGGTGATTTTCACGCTCTGCTTTTGTTATTGAGCGGATTGCAAAACTATCCGCGGATGATCACCATCAGCGATTGTCATATTTCACCGAATCAGGGAAATCATCCCGACTTACAAACGACATTGACCATCACCCGGTACGTGGAGAGTGACACCGTTGCCGCCGGGTCGGGCAATACTACCAGCTAACCGAGGATAGATGAAGATGAAGCAACTTACGATTTTAATTTGTGCCTACTTCTGCCTTAGTGTAACTCTTTGGCCGGCATACGCGGATAATCAACCAGCGACACCGGCGATACAAGCCAGCTTGATCAGTTTGGATTATGTTAACGCTCCGGTTGGAGATGTCCTTCGAGCGCTCGCCGCTCAAGAGCATGTCAACGTTGCGATGAGCGTGGATCCCAACCAAAAGGTCAGTGTTCGGTTAAGCAACAAGTCATTGGAGCAGGCGTTTCAATTGGTGGCAAATCTGGCCGGACTCGAATGTCGCAGGGTAGACCATACCTTTCTAATCGCTCCACCAAGCGAGATGAAGGCAATGATCGCTAAAATGGGCGTCTCTCGTTCGGTAACACTGGATCATCTGAAGCCCAACGCTGCCTCACAGTTGGTCAACGCGGACTTTCCCTTGATCACCACAAAAAACGATGGCTCCTCGATTACCCTCATCGGCACACCTTCTGATGTCAGCCAGGCGGTGGATTTCATCTCCACTCAAGATCGGATGGCGGCTGACGCAGCCCCCATTAGCATGGAGCTGAAGCCCAAGCATGTTCCAACCGCCCAGCTCCAGACCGCGTTGGCCAAACTATCGCCCAACCTCAGCGTCAATCAGGTCGGCGACGCCCTGCTGATCTCTGGCGATCGCTCGGATGTAATGAACGCTTATAATCAGTTTCAGGTGCTCGATCAAGAGGGAGCTACGCAGATTGAATACCGGGTTTATGAGGTTCGATATTCCAGCGCCGATGAGTTGACCAGTATGCTCAAGCAGGCATTTTCAAACCTGCTGGTTATTCCCGGCCCTCAAAGCTATGCCCCGCCGGCTCCCCATTTTCAACCGCTCAGCGGCCAAAGCTTGGGCGGCGGTGTGACGGGTGGTTCGAGTGGAGGAGGCTTCGGTGGAGGCATGGGCGGCGGTGGAAGTTCCGGCGGCGCACACAGCAGCTCATCCAATAGTAACAGCAACAACAAGCCCGGTGTCAACTCGCTTTCGCTCATCCTGGAAGGGACTCCGGAAGATGTCAACGCTGCGCTCAAGCTGCTGAAACAGGTTGATGTTCCTCCTCAACAAGTGATGATAGACGCTCGCGTGATTGATACATCACCGGAGGAGATCAGCAACATGGGGGTGAGTTGGACGTGGGGCTCCCAAACGCTGCAAGAGCACGGCGGCAGCGATTATAGCTCAATTCCAGCCAATACCGTGCTGCGCAGCCTCGGATTTGGCTCATTCGGACGCACACCCTTTGACGCCACCGCCACGATTAACGCGATGATTGAGCATAACAAGGCCAAGCTGCTGGCTGACCCGCGCATTGCGGTGTTGAATAATCAGGGCGCCTCCATCTTCATCGGCGATACGCTGCGCTTCAATACGCTCGCCACTTCGAGTCCGACCACCGGCAATCAGTTCACCGTTTATGAGGTGCCAGTCGGGATCGTTTTGCTGGTTCGGCCCCGGGTCAACACCGACGGCTACATTACCCTGCACGTCCACCCGGTGGTCAGCACCATCACTGGGTTTACGGATGGTCTTCCCCAAACGGCGAGCCGAGAAGCCGAGACCACCGTGCGAGTTAAGAACGGCCAGACCATTGTGATCGGCGGCTTAATTCAGGATCAGGATATCCGCACGATGTCCAAGATACCGATATTGGGAGATTTACCCATCATCGGTAGTTTATTCAAATCCATTTCAAAAGATCATCGGCATTCGGAAGTAGTCGTTTTCCTGACTCCTCATTTGATGAAGCAATGACAGGTGCCAAGACGAGTCGGGGATCGAACTGGAGGAGAGCGAACTATGGGAGCTATATCACATTTAAGTCCAGAAGATCGGCGTAAAGTCGGTGTTCTCACCGTGCTGATTTTGGTTGCGTTACTTTTTATTGGGCATACGCTGTTTGGCTCGGTTTTGGCAAAGCCGGCTAAAACCACCGCTAAACCAGCGGCTGCACCGACTGCTCCTACCAATTCGGCTGCAACCGCTGCATCGCTGGTAACGGTAACCCCGGCGCAGGCGTCCAGCGAACTGCCGGTATCCGGTTCCTTATATAACAATGGGATGAAGAGCGGGCGGATGAAGCTGCATGATCCCTTCATTCAACTGGCAGGATCAAAATCGAGCGCTCCAGCGCCAACCCATTCCGCGCCTCCATCGCCGAAATATCCAACCGGACCGGTTATGTCGCCGTTGCTTCCGGGCGTGAATGGAGCGGGAGGGTCAAATATCGGAATCGTTCCGGTCGCTCCCCCGTCACCCGTTATCACGCTGGTGGGCACGATGCTTGGCAACCCCTCCGTTGCCAGCCTGCAGGTCAACGCGGTATCGCAGAATGCTCAGAACGGAGATTGGCTGAAGGGCGGTTATCAGGTCATTCAGATCGGTATGGATGGCATTACGTTAAAGCATAAAAACCATACCATTTTGTTACCGGTTGGGGCCACACTGAACAAGCCGCAGCCGACGAACAATGAGATCGCTCCCGCAAATTCGGTCGGCTCTGCCCCAACGCCTTAAGCCCTAAGCGGCTAGGGTCGAATTGTTTTCTGCATCGCCAGCGCCAGCCGGCCCCTCCCCGGCTGGCGCTGGCCGTTTTATCAGCTCAAATCGCGCTTACTCAATCACGCTGACTTAAGAAGTTATTGAAAAGTCGCGGAAAACCGCCCTTCGTCATTCCCGCGAACGCGGGAATCCAGTTCTCGGCCTATGGCCTTGACTCCCCACTTCAACCTCAATTCAAACGGGCGCGGAGTACCGGTCATTGCGATACACCGACCGACCACCCCGGCCGGCATAGCTTGCGTATCCCAATTTCAAGCCGCTTATGCAATCTGTGAAATGATAAGGATATCCTGAAATTTTATTTTGATTAAACTGATAGAAATAGCCGCATTTGGCACGAATCTTGCACTGTTACCAATACGGGTCAACGGGGCCTTACTCTTCTAGCTTCACCACCTTCGCCGATTAGTCAATTCATCCCCAAGATTGAAAAAGTAGCTTCACCCGCCAGCATTAGCGCAAAACTGACAAAAATGAACTCAGAAAGGAGAACCAAGATGGCGCAACGACGAATTGGCGCCTCGATTATCTTAACCATCCTCACGCTGGCAATTTGGTTTCAACCTCAAGCATCCCAAGCACAAGCCTCGTATCAGGTCATCAATCTCGGAACGCTGGGAGGGTTGAACTCGGTCGCTAACTCAATCAACAATGCGGGCCAGGTCGTGGGTTGGGCGGACACCGCATCCGGCGCTCAACATGCCTTTGCGTGGAGCGGCGGCCGTATGACCGATCTAAACAGCCTGCTGCCAAGCGCTTCGCCATGGGTGTTGAATGTGGCCACCAGCATCAACAGCTTCGGCGACATCGTGGGCAATGGCACTTATACCCCCACGCCGTCGGGTCCAACCTATCCGGCCGCTTTCTTTTTGCATGGGAGCACCGTTACCTTGGTTGCGACGGGCGCCGGAGCCAACGCAATCAATGACTCCAACCAAGTGGTCGGCAGCCTTCTAAACCCTAACCCTAACTTGAATCAGGCGTATACTTGGGACCCAACTACCGGCTTAACAAGTCTGTCCCCTCTAACCACGGGCGGCTTCAGCAACGCCTATGACATCAACAATTCGGGCGTTATAGCCGGTGTATCCCAATATAACACCAGTAACCAGTTTGATTACGATCCAACCTTATGGAACCTCTCAAGTGGGATTTATGTACCGACTGACTTGGGTAATATGGGAAGCCTTGCCGGTATGGCGCCTGACGGCACCGCTTCCGCGATCTCAAATACGGGTGAGGTTATTGGTTGGTCAACGATTAATTCATCGGCCACATTTACCGCTTACCTTGACCCAACTGGAACACCCAACAATTTCATCAATTTGGGGAATCTGAACGGCGATGGAAGCAAGGATTTCGCTCAAAGCATAAACAGCAGCGGGGATATCGTTGGATCCGCTTTCGTTTATTCTTCGAGCGGCAACGAAATTCCTAATGCCTGGATATGGATGCCATCGAGCGGACCGATGACCGATCTGAACTCCCTCTACCCCAACTCCGGCACTTTGAATTCGGCGCTGGGAATTAACAGTACAAACGAGATCGTTGGCTGGGGGACCTTTAATAATCAGCAGCAGGCGTTCCTGATCGGCACTCCGGTTCCTGAGCCTTCCGGGTTGACCGCCGGGCTGGTTTTCATCGTCCTGCTTTTTGGTATGGGAGCATCTAACGCCGCACGCAAGAGACGGTCAACTTTGCCAAGCTAGTTGAGCTTAGTAGGGGCGTATGGCGATACGCCCCTACGTTTAGTTTTTGAAAAACCATTGGATACCGCCATTTCGTCATTCCCGCATGGCTCCACTCCAGTGGAGTGGATGGCGGGAATCCAGCCCCATGCCTCGTGATAGCGGTGTATCCGGATGCTTGGAAAGAGTTCAGTTCTACGGGCAATTTAGGCGGGTGTTGCAGGGCGGTGTGTCTTGACCCCCATCCCAGCCTTCCCCCTGGGAGGGGGAAGGAGCACGGAACGGTTGCGAGGGGGAAGAGAGTAGGGCAAGTTTAAGGTGGAAGGCAAGGATGTGGTGCGACGTAGTAATCGCCAAAACCCAGTCCGAATCCCTTCCCCCTCCCAGGGGGAAGGTTAGGATGGGGGTCGGCCTAACGCGCTCCCAAGACCTCCCTTCTTCTCCCAGACTCATGGTGGGGTCGAACGAAAATCCCTCCCACAAAACTGAACTCTTACTATGAGATAAGTGCCATCACAAATATGATGAGGATTCAATGCGACAATGTTCATATTTCGCCCTCCTATGCCCTATTCCCCGCACCGCCATAGCCGCCCAACTTCTTGCGCATTTCTTCCATCGTTATGCCGCCCTCTTTGTCCTGGCGTGCCCTGGATCGCTCGATCAACTCGATGAATTCTCGATTGGCGCTCAGCGATACCGTTTCCATGTCTGCATTGCCGAGTCCGACCAGCGCAGCGACCGGGTTACCGTCTTCAGTTACAACTACCGTTTCCCGCTTTCGCGGGAATGACAAAGCGGTGGGCTTCAGCGACTTTCTCAACAACTTCTTACAATGTGATCCGAACCCGGCAGGTAGTTACGGAAGGCTTTTTGAAACCGTACAGGTCGCTGACGGTTAAGGTCACGATGTAGTCGCCGCTCTTGCGGAAGGTGTGAGTCACCCGGCGACCCACCGCGTCCACACCTTTATCGCCCTTGATCTCCCCAAAGTTCCAGTTGTAGACCAGCGGGGTCACGCCGTCATCGGCAGATCCCTGGAAGGTGAGCTCGGAATCCTTCGGCTCGGTCTGGTCGTCCAAGCTGTTGGCGTGGATGGGGGTGGTGTCGTTGATGATGCGGATTTCACCCACATAAAACGAGCCGGGCGCATCGGCAAAGACCTGAACCTCCTTGAGCTTATCCCCCGCCGCCAGCGACTTCAGGGCGGCAAACGGCACGCCCAAGTTGTACCAGCCCTGATCGTCTCGGCGTTGGTTTTTCAGCGGAATCTCGCCTTCCACTCGCTTCCCGTTCGAGGTAACCAGCACGAACCGTATGTTCTTGATCTCGACGTTCTGCTGGTACTGATTTTGATTGTTTTGATTGTAGCCGCCGAAGTTTGGGGGGCCGGTCATCCTCCTGTTCGGCGGGCCGCCCATATATCCGCCCGGGCCGAACCCATAGCCGCGATTGTTCCGATTTTGCCCCGCGGTCCGAAACACGAAATCCAGGTAATCGCTGGGGCTGCCGATGAACGGGCTGAGGTCTATCGGATCGGCCAGCTCAATCCGCCCACCCTGAAACATCCCTTGAGTGGTGACCTTGATGGAGCGGACGCCGGTATACACGTTGTTTTGGTCAAACGCGACCTCGCCGCTGCCCCAACTGGCGATATTAACCCCACCGTTACTTCCGGATCCGCTGTAGATGCTTGCAAGCTGCGCATTGGCGGTACCCACCGTCATTACCGAAACCGCAAAGGCGCATAGACTGGCAACCTTGATCAGCGCTGGCAATCTCCGATACCGGATAGAACTGCGCATTCCCATTGTTCCCCTCCCTATCATGCAAATGAGTGTCCGTTCAGATAACGATTGATAAAACTGATCGCTCCGCTCGAGCCGATTGATTCCAGAAAACCACCGCCCCGCCACTGGCGATATTTCGCTCTGATGTTGGTATTGTCTACTCACCGCCCGGTTGCGATTCGGCCGGTGACGGATCGCCACCCTGTTCCCGAATTTGAAGCCGCTGGATACTCAGGGCGCGGCCGGTATGGTCATCCGTCTCGATCAATGCCGCGCAGAGCAGCGCGTCGCCCTCGGCAACCTCGAAATGGGCCGGGAGCTGGCTTGTAAAACGCGATACAATAATATCGTACCGCATGCCGATGATCGAATGGATCGGTCCGGTCATACCCACGTCGGTCAGATAGGCGGTGCCGCCGCTGAGAATCTGCTCATCGGCGGTTTGTACGTGGGTATGGGTGCCGATGACGGCCGAGACGCGCCCGTTCACGTGCCAGCCGAACGCCTGCTTCTCAGAGGTGGCTTCGGCGTGCATATCCACGATAAGGGTGGCGGTTTTCGCTTTGACCTCCGAAATGATCGCATCAGCCGCGCGAAACGGATCGTCCAGCGGCGCCATAAACACCCGCCCCATCAAGGAGATGACGGCAACCGGTCCGGCCGGTGACTCAAAGATGCCGTAACCTCTCCCCGGCACACCGGGTGGATAGTTGGCTGGCCGAAGGATACGCGGCTCCTCGTTCAGGTAAGGGTATATCTCCTTTTTCGCCCAAGCATGGTTGCCCAACGTGAGGACATCCGATTTTGCCTCCGAAATAAGCACCCGCGCGATGTCGGGCGTGATGCCGGTGCCGCCGGCCGCATTTTCTGCGTTGACGATAACGAAGTCAACCCTGTACTGATCCCTTAAACTGGGGATGATGTGCAGCGCCGCCCGACGTCCCGGCTTACCGACGATATCACCAACAAAAAGAATGCGCAACTATCGGCGCTCACTTGAAATGGGTCGTATCAACCGCTTTTCCTGTTCTCACTTAGCAAACTCAATCGCCCGTGTCTCTCGAATGACGGTCACCTTGATCTGGCCTGGAAACTGCATCTCGGATTCAATGCGGCGGGCGGTCTCCCGTGCGAGGGCGGCGGCCCCGTCATCGTCCACCTCATCCGGTTTGACGATCAGGCGGATCTCGCGTCCAGCCTGCACCGCAAATGTTTTTTCCACCCCCTCGAAAGAATCAGCGATCTCTTCGAGCTGCTTGAGACGCTTGACGTATGTTTCCAGCGTTTCACGCCGGGCTCCCGGTCGGCTAGCTGAAATGGCATCGGCTGCAATCACCAACGCCGCCTCAATCGAGCTCGCCTCTACATCGTTGTGATGAGCCTCAGCCGCCAGCACAACCGCCGGTTCCTCATGGTGGCGCCGCAGTATCTCACCGGTAATCAGGGCGTGAGGCCCCTCCACCTCCATATCCACCGCTTTACCAAGATCGTGAAAAAGCCCCGCTCTTTTGGCGATTCGCACATCGGCGTCGAGCTCGGATGCCATCATCCGGCAGAGCTGCGACACCTCCATGCTATGGGCCAGCACGTTCTGTCCGAAGCTATAGCGGAATTTCAATTTGCCCAGCAGACGCACGATCTCCGAAGCGGCGCCGGTGACGCCGGTTTCAAACAGGGCATGCTCACCCGCCTCAATGATCTGGTCATCCATCTCATCGGTCGCTTTTGCAATCATCTCTTCGATGCGACCGGGATGGATACGTCCGTCTACCACCAGGTTGGTCAGCGCGATTCGGGCGATCTCACGACGGATCGGGTCAAAGCCGGACAGCACGACCGCTTCCGGCGTGTCGTCAATAATCAGGTCAACTCCGGTCAAGGTCTCGAAGGTGCGGATATTGCGGCCTTCCCGGCCGATGATCCGGCCCTTCATCTCCTCATTCGGCAGGGGCACCACAGATACCGTCGTCTCCGATGTCTGATCTACCGCGCAGCGTTGAATTGCCTCCACGATGATCTTACGCGCCCGGCGCTCGCCGTCGCGACGCCCCTCCTCCTCGATTTCGGTGGCTATTTTAGAGGCTTCGTGTCGGGCCTTCTCCTCCACCTCTTTCAAAATGATCTGGCGGGCCTCTTCATTGGTAAGGCCGGCAATCCGTTGCAGCTCCTTTCGTTGTTGCTCCACCAGTTTTTCTTGTGTTGCGCTCGTTTCTTTTAGTTTTTCTGCACGCTGGTTTAGCTCTTGGTCACGTTTTTCCAAGCTGTCCAGCCGTCGCTCCAGCCATTCCTCCCTTTGCGCCAGCCTGCGCTCCATCCTCTGGATTTCGGCTCGTTTTTCGCGATGTTCCTTTTCGGCTTCTATCCGCAATCGGTACGCTTCGTCTTTAGCTTCAAGAAGGAGCTCCTTCTTACGCGTTTCGATCGTGTTTTCTGCTTCTAGCTTCGCCTTTTCCGCTTCTCTTAGCTGTTGCTGTAGCGAATGGATTAGTCCGGCAATCCAAAACCGATACATTATGCCGGTCAATCCCACCGTTGCAACCACGGCAGTAAGAATTCCCCATATGATGTTGTTCACGTTCACCCACCTCCAGACGTTTGCCGTCCGAGGCGGAGCGATCCTAGGACTGGTACGGCATGATCATAAAAAAAGTGGTTGCAGGTTTCTCCATTAAAAATTGGAATTTACACCATCTATAAATATTGATTGATTTTTATTGAAAATGGTATGCTCGTTCCTCGGTTTCAGTGCCTGATCCACCTTTTCAAAATGTATTATTTGACGCTAATTCGCCAATTACCTGCTCGATGATTTCCCATTCATACCCCCGCCGCTGCAAAAAAGCGATGATTTGCCGCTGTTGCGTTCTGTCTTCCAAATTAAGCGTGAGCCACCTATGTTTCACCAGCGAAACCGCCCGCTCGATTTCCTCGCTGTCCGAAATGGAACCCGTTGCCTCCGCGATGGAATCGACCGCAATACCTTTCCGGCGTAGCTCTTCGGTCAAACGGCGCCGCCCGATCCCATGGCTGCGGAAACGGCTTTCCACCCAATCTTGTGCCAGCCGCTTATCGTCGGTCCAGGCGGATTGGGCCAGCCGCTCGAGGACGGTTTCAATGACTTCCGGGTCATAACCGCTTCGCTGGAGTCGGCGCCGGACTTCGTCTTCGCTACGGCTGGCGTAGGCTATATAGTGCTGAGCAGCGAGGAGCGCGCGCTCGTAATCGCTTTTCATCGAGATTTACAGGGCGGACTTATTCCGGTTCGGCTGCGCTCAGGATAGCTGGAAGTGCGCTGTTGCTGCGGATCTTGGCCTCAATCTCGCTCATTAAATTGGGGTTCTCTTCCAGAAAGACTCTGGCGTTTTCTCGGCCCTGGCCGATGCGCAAGTCGTTATAGCTGAAATAGGCGCCGCTCTTTGAAACGATGCCCAGCTCCACTGCCATATCCAAAATGCCGCCCGGTTTTGAGATGCCGCGGCCGAACATGATGTCGAACTCGGCGACCCGAAACGGCGGCGCCACCTTGTTCTTGACCACCTTCACCTTGGTTCGAGCGCCGATCGGATCGGAACCCTGCTTCACCGTTTCGGTTCGCCGGACATCCAGTCGCACCGAAGCCCAAAACTTCAAAGCGCGGCCGCCGGGGGTGGTTTCAGGATTACCGAACATAACCCCGATCTTCTCCCGAATCTGGTTAATGAAGATCGCCACTGTATTGGTGCGTGAGATATTGCCGCTCAATTTCCGGAGTGCCTGTGACATAAGTCGCGCCTGAAGGCCGACATGAGTATCACCCATTTCGCCCTCCACTTCGGCTTTGGGAACCAGTGCGGCCACCGAATCGAGCACAATTACATCAATCGCACTGGAGCGCACCAAATAGTCCATGATCTCGAGCGCTTCTTCGCCAGTGCCTGGCTGTGAAACGTAAAGGGCGTCAACATCCACCCCCAAATTCCGAGAATATTCGGGATCCAGCGCATGCTCAGCATCCACGAACGCGCACACGCCGCCCTGACGCTGACTTTCCGCGATCACCTGCAACCCGATCGTCGTCTTGCCCGACGATTCGGTGCCGAATATCTCGGTTATTCGCCCTCGCGGCAAACCTCCCACCCCCAGCGCCAAGTCCAGCGCAATGGATCCAGTGGATATGGCGTCTACGTTTAAACGGGCCGCCTGCCCGAGGCGCATAATGGCACCCTTGCCAAACTGCTTTTCGATGCTGCTTAACGCCATTTCAAGCGCCTGCTGCTTTTCCACCCTCAAACTCCTTTCTCTTTGGTCGTGCGGTCACTCTGATACACGCAATAATGTAATAGAATTTCGACCTGATTGGTTAAATCTCCTGCTTCTGTGATTTTGGCAGGGGTGTTTCCTTGTGTTGAGCCATGATGATGCGCGATTCAACCGAATTTTGTTCGTGATACTCCCCTGTCATCGGGAAGCTGGCCACCTCTTCGTATAACGGTCCGGTTGGCAGGAGGTGGCTTTGCATCAACACCATCCGATCTATCTTCGCCGTAATATCGGAAACCCCATCCGTATCAAAGTTTGGTAGCGTCAACTTGACCGGCCTCCTTACTCTTGCAAGCGTAAGATGCCCTTGGAACGGCCTCCTATCCACTGAAACACCGACGAGTGACAATTCTCGGCTGAGCCCATCGGCCAGATGCGCGGCATTCCTTTCCCCGTCGCTCAATCCCAGCCATAGAACGGAAACGAAACCCTGGCGGTGGAAAGCGCCCCATTTCCCCAACTTTAAGGTGAAAGGAGCCATGTTTGCAGCCGTTTTTATACCGGCTCGGCTTAACTTTTCCAGCAATTGGCGATTGGTTTCGCCTAAAAATCGGAGGGTAAGGTGAAAGGTGGCGGGTGAGGTCCAGCGGAGAGAGCGGACCATTTCGGGATCGTTGCGGATTTCGATATATTCTCTTAGCTTGTGCTGTTCGTCCGCCAGCTTGGCTCGCGCCTCGGTATCAAGGGGTATCGCGTAGAAAAGTCTTAAGGTGTCCATCAAAAGTCCGCTCTAATCGCATTGCCAACCTTGCTTTATGACTATCCATCACCGATAATGTCATCTTTGCAGCTCAGCAAGCGATCTTTCAGCATGGTGAGCGCGGTCTGCGTTGCACGAATCCGCACCTCATTGCGCTGTCCGAGAAAGATGTTTCGGGTGGTCTTGATCGAGTTGTCGGGGCCGGCCACCGATATATAGACCAACCCAACCGGTTTCTCCGGTGTTCCACCACCCGGGCCGGCTATCCCCGTGATGCCGATGCCGATATCGCTGCCAAATACCTGGCGTACTCCATCGGCCATCGCCTCTGCGACCTCCGCGCTCACCGCGCCGAAACTTTCGATCCGTTCAGGTGGCACATTCAGCAAACGAATCTTGGCGGAGTTGCTATAGGCCACTATCCCTCCCAAAAACGAGTTGGAGCTGCCGGCGATATTGGTCAATCGCTCAGCCAGCATTCCTCCGGTGCACGATTCGGCCGCTGCGATCGTCCGTTTATGTTGAATGAATAGCCGGAGCACGACCGATTCCAGTGGTTCATCATCAACCGCATAAATCCGTTCATCAAGACGCTCTCGGATCTGAGCTTCCTTCTTGGAAATGATCTCCTCCGCCTCTGGAATGGTTAAGGCCCGGGCGGTAATGCGCAGGTGCACTTCACCGGTTTTAGCATAAGGAGCGACAGTGGGGTTTTCATCCCGCATCAAATCCTTGATCTTCTCCTCCACCAGCGATTCGCCCAAACCGGTCACCCTCAATACGCGTGAGTGGATCACGCCCAGATCGGGGAACCTATCCCGCAACAGCGGAATGACCTCATTTTGCACCATCGGTAAAAACTCGCTCGGAGGACCGGGTAGTGCGATCGCCAGTTTCCTATCCTTTTCGAAGACCAAGCCCGGTGCGGTGCCGTTGGGATTGTTAAGGGGATGACCGCGCTCAGGAACGAGAGCTTGTTTCAGATTGTTGGCTGGAAAGGTAACGTTCCGCTGTTGAAAAAACTCAATCAGCCGGTGCTGAATGGCTGGATCCAACTGCAACCGCTCGCCCATCGCTTCAGCCAGCGCATCGCGGGTGATGTCGTCCATGGTAGGTCCGAGACCGCCGATCGTAAACACGATTTCAGCGTTTGAGAGCGCTTGCTTGAGCGCAGTGACGAGGCGACTCATATTATCGCCAACCGTAACTCGCCGGTAGACGCTGATCCCCAGCTCGGCAAGTCTTTGTGCAAGGTGTACCGCATTGGTATCCACAATTTGGCCCAATAAAAGCTCGGTGCCGACGGAGACGATTTCAGCTCTAATTATTTTAAGTGATGTGTTCATACGGTGCTGAGAGGCTGCGCTATACCTCCATCAGGCCCATCTCTGCCAATGAGCGGGCATCCAGCACTCGATTGATCAAGATATCGAGTTCGCTCGCATTTTCGATGCCCTCGATCCGAGCAGCTACACCTTCCGGCAACTCACCAAAACGACGCTGCAACAGATGAAGCAGCGCCTCCCGCTTGCCCTGCAACACGCCCTCAACCTTCCCTTCCTGCCGTCCTTCCTGCCGGCCCAGCTTCCGGCCCTTCCGAAGAGCACGCTCCTCAAAGATCGTGACGTACTCCCCCGGATCCAGCACCTTTGAACTCTTGGCCATCTTCCTTACCTCCTCCGCCTCCGACTCGCTGAGCTCCAAATATCGCTCCACCACATCCAATAACAGATGCTTGCGCGCCTCATCAACCGGCGACCTCATCAACCTCTCCCACGCCCGAAACTTCCGCATTACCCGATCCATCCTATCACTTCGCATCAGGGCGCTTAAGGCCGCAGCCAACACGTTCTCCTTCGCTAAATACTCCTCCGCCGACAAATCGGGCAACCCGATCACCGTGTAATGAAAGGTGTTAATCGCTTGCCCAAATATCGTATCGGTATACTCTGCCTGACTGAAGCCGCCGGTTCCCTTCTCCAGATAAACCACCACCGGAAAGACGGGTCGCTTCAGCCTCAATCGCAGCAAGCAGTAGTACTCCCACATCCGATGGGATATGTTTTTCTCCCGCTTAGCCTGTATCTCGATGTGAACCAGCACGATCTCGATCTCATCGTCTACCGTATGCGCCTCGACGATTAGATCGGGCTCTCGGCGGGCGCCTTCGGGTAGATCGGTGAACAGCTCCTTGTCAATGAGCTTGATGCGATTGAAATCGAGCCTTTGGGCAACCTCGGAAAAAAACAGATCCATGAACTCGGCGAAGAACTGCCACAGTATCTTTTCCAAATCTGATCGTGTCTCAACAGTTATCCTCCAGCAGTTATGACGATCAGCGACTTACATTCACATTTTACCCGCCAAACTCCCATAAAACTGAACTCTTACCAGTTGCAAAATTCCAAGCGATTCATACCAGGCTCGGGTACATTAATATTTGAAATGCCGGTTAGTCCCCTGTACTAAGCTGGTTAGAGAAATAAGTAAGATACAATGCATTTCGAAGAGGAGCGCATGCCGTGACCCCGAATTCTATCGCCACTTTTTTCAATCGAAATCCGTTTAGTTTTCATTGCGCATTCAATCGCATCAAGATCACATCGCTCTTTATTGTTATCCTCGCCGCCTCGAAAATCGCCCCAGCCGGTGTAATTGCCGACAAACAGATTTCAAATGGCTTGGTAAGCGTTCGCGCCCTCGCCGGCCCTCGGGGAAGCTGGACCGGCTTTCAAGTCATTACCCGTCAAGGAGAGATTGCTGCCACGGTGGGATTGAGCTCGATGAGATTGATTGAAGCACAGCACTGCCTGGTTGGAGCTTCCAGCCTGCGCTTCGTCGGCCTGCAGTCAAATCCCAGTGATATGGTCAAGTTCAGCCCGGAGGATGCGATCACCGTCAAACTGATAAAAGGCAGCCCTTATCCTGAAATTCAATTTCGGCTCAATCTCGTCCATTTCAATGCTCAGCGATGGCAGCAAGCGGCCGGAGCACAGCCCTTTCACTTCTTAGCCCTTTATATGCCCAGAGCGGAGGTTTGGCAGCAGGAGGTTTGGCTGAACGCAACCCCTTATGTGGATAAATTCCCGCTCTTGGAAGATGTTCACATCGGCACCCCCGAAATTTCGGCCTACCATTACAATCGTACCTGGAGCTACACCCCGCCATTCGGCGCCTTTTCCATACCGGTCATTGGCCTATGGAACCCGGACATCGGCCATTACGCCGGCTTGGAGTTTGAAACGACCCGGTTGCAGGATAACAGCGAGAAATACGTTGCGGCCGGTTACCACTGGGAGCCGATTTCTGGATCGGTTCACGGGGACCTTCACGGGCAGTTCGTCGCGCTCGTTTATCCATACGGAGGGCATGGTTATCAATCGCTGATCTTTCCGAAGGACGGGGCCGTCATCGCATCGCATGGTAGGCTGCTTTGGAGCATGAATTTGAAGGCAACCGGCGATCCCAGCCGGCTGTTGTGGAAATTCGTTTGGGATCATGATCAGTATTTATTGCCACAGGTGCCTGCCCGAGTAGACCTATCATGGCTGCCGGGAGGAATTAAATTAAAAGACTTCCCCGGCCCGGCATCCACGCAATTATATGGTGGGCCGGAAGGTCAGTTTCAGGTTGCCGGCACTTTGCTCCCGGGTGGTTGGGACTGGTATTTAGAATCGCCGACGTCGGTCGCGGTAAGTGACGGCGATACGGCCACGATTCGTGCATTGAAATCGGAGGCCGACCAATTGCTGGCCTTTGCGAAGCACTTTAAAGTCGGACATCAGGAGTGCGTTTATTGGAAGAAGCCGTTGAAAGGAAGCTGGGCGCCGCAATGGGGCGGGCCGGCGGCGACCACCATTCACAACGCCAACGGATTTGCGTTTGGAAGGCTTTTTCTTTCCCTCTATCGCTACGATAAGCAAAAACAATACCTGCCGATTGTGGATGGCGTTTTCAACTGGGCTAAGCATATCGGCTGGACCCGAGCCGAATTTTCAGATGTACCTTCCTCGCCGTTCGCGATCGGGGGCACCTTGCAGTCCGCATTTTGTCTGGCCTACTATATGGCATTCCGCAATGCGCCGGATAGTTACCACCGCGAAAGGGCACAAGAGGCGCTTGACCTGGCCCGTACCTTTGTTTATCGTTACATGATCATCTGGCCCTCCGATAATAACCGCGATGATGATCTCCATCCCGAATTTCTGTGGGGCGGCGGAAACAGCGGCCGAGATTGGATGGGGGCCGGCACCTCCAACGAGGTGTTCAACAATCTGGATACGCTGGCGCAAACCGCGGTGGAGACCGGCGATCCGATTTTAATGTGGGCGCTTCAAGGGTCGCTCAATTCCTGGCACCAGATGTATCAAGATGCCTACCGCTCCGCGATCGCTCAGTACGGCAAAAATGATATGGCGGAGGGGTATGGGCTGTTCCCCGGCAACATTTATGGCGTTGGTCACTATTCCAGCTACGGTTTTTCCAATTTCCTGTACATGATTGATCCAGTGGGTAAATCCCGTATTCATGTGCTTGCCGGATGCCGCGCAGCGATGGCCTTCGATAAAGACGGTGTCGCCTGCAGCATATCGGACTACCACTACACGCCGGATGGCAACCTCTCGTTTATGCTGCATACCAGCTTGCCGGAGGTGGATGTCACCCTGACGGTACCGTATGAAAATATCCACAATCAGCCGGTAACGATCGTTTACGACGGCAAGCGGAAACTGCTGGATCCAGACCAAGATTATATTCGCCCAAAACACAACCTATGGTCACTCTACATCCCCAAGCTGCATAACGGGTCCGAAGTCATCGTTGGGCATCCGGACGAAAGCTCGAAGCCACTTCCTGATCGGCCGCCACTCCTGCAAAAAATGCCGACCACCAAAATGGTGCAGAGCAATTTTCAGGTATTGGCGCTGCCGACCAACACCACTGAAGTCGCAAACTGGCATAACTTAAACTCTTGGGCCGGCCTCCCCGGTGGAACCATCTGGGCTTGGGGCGTGCCGTTCGATCTCCCGCCCGCCGATAAACTCAGGGCCGTCGCGGTTCATACCGCTCATCTGAAAATACCGGTGTCGGGACCGGCAACCCTGTACCTCGCTTATAGTGAGGGTGAGGGCCAACGCCCCTCGCTTCTCTTATCCAATGGCATGGCGAAATCGGTGAATCAAAAACTGGAATCGTTGGCTTGGCGCGCGTGGCCGCCGATTTTTAAGGCAGCGATCGTGATGGCGCCCATTCGCATTAACCGAGATGAGAAAGTGGTTGGTGTTGAACCGGGAAATCGGGTGGTATGGGCGATGACGGCTCAAAAATCACCGGCCATCGCGGAGCGAGTGGGGATACGGTTGGCCGCCAGCGCCCATGAAAGCTATCTTAATCTGCTACATCAAATACAGTCATTAAATGCGCTCCATCAGGCGATATTAAATATTCCGCTCAACAGTTTTGCCGTGCTCCCAGCCAACTACACGCCAGGCGGCAGTATTGGGAGCGTCAACATTTTGGTTAAGGCTGGGTTGCAGGATCGAGGCGTCATGCTGACACCGGATCAACTCGTTGACCCCCAACAATTCAATCCGAAAAGATACCCGGTTGCGATTGATCTGGATGACGAAGACTACATCGAGACGGTGCACCAGCCCGGTGATGCGGCGCAAGCATTCAAAAGATACTTAGATCAAGGCGGAACGCTGCTGTTGATCGGGCAGGGGCCGTATCCCATGGCCTATGGCAACGGGCCGAACGGATATCGCGATAACAACCTGTTTCCGCCAACCTTGGGGCTGCCCATCTACAATGCGATTGAGACGCTGCCTCAAAATGTGCCAACCATCCACGGTGATACGGAAGCGACTGATTGGGGGCTGCCCTCAACGCTACCCTATCCGTACGGCGATTCGCGTTTGAGAAGCATCAACCGATCGGAGATAGCGGAGAATATACGATACACTCCCTTCTACCGAGTCGTCGGCCCGAACGGCAAAAATTACGGAGACGCGGCCGGGATGATACGCCTGCCGAGCGGAGGCCGCATCATCTATTTTTGGGGCGGGCTTTTAAGGGATCCACAACGGGATGCACCGATTGCAGAGGCAATCATCAATCATTTTCTACTCGGCCCATAATTTCACCCTGTGCATACAAACAGCGCCTTTTTTGCGTATAATAGGGAGATTTTGTGCGCTCTTCCGCTGCTCTGGTCTCGTAAGAGACCTTTTGTGAATGGCTCCAGTTTTAGCTGTCACCTCCATTTGGCCGGAGAGCGGCTTTATGCGGTCTGTATCGCAGCCGGTTATCCGATCCATCCGCACGGCGCGCCAAGAATTCATCAATGAGCAACCTATTTGTATATCGAAAGTAAAAGGAGGAGTTACTCGAGGATGGAGCATTTATCGTCTTCGCCTGCAAAGGCGAGGCGACATTTCCGGTTGCCAGTTTGGCTCTGGCCCATCGCGCTGGTCATGATCGTTGGGTACGGGTGGTGGTGGAACGTCCATCGGTCAATACCCCTATCAGAGGCCCTAAGTCCGGTATACTGGTACAAGCGCTTTCTGGGCGAAGACCTCTACGATCCACATTATCGCATTCTCTACCATGGCAATCGGGCCTTGCACGAGGTGGCTTTAACCATTGATGACGGCCCTCATCCGCAATACTGTCCTTCGTTACTCGCCATTTTACGTCACTACCACGTGCACGCCACCTTTTTTGTGGTTGGCCAGCGAATGAAGCAGTGTCCTTATCTGGTTCAGGATATGCTGGCCGATGGGAATGAGGTCGGCAACCATACGGTGGACCATATCCGATTGGTCACGTTGAACAACGAAGAGATCTGGCATGAAATAAACGACAATGATATCAACTTTTATCGAATTACCGGACACCACATGACAGTAATGAGGCCGCCTGGCGTGGATTACAATCCGCGAGTGCTGAAGATAACCAAAGAGCTGGGCTATGTGGTGGTCTCCTGGACCTGTGCGGCTAAAGACTACGATGAGCAAACGCCCGACTTTATCGTGAACCGCATATTGGATCGAACCGAAAACGGAAGCATCATTTTGCTGCACGACGACCGCCCGGAGACGGTCGTTGCACTGCCCCGTATTATATCAGCCCTTTTGCGGCAGGGGTACCATTTCGTCACCATTGCCCAGATGCTGGCCCATTTGCCGCATCCGGTGATCATTCAATCAAATTAGTATTTAGACGGGGTTATGCGGATTTTTGCAAATCTTCCTCTAATTAAGATGGATAAAAAGCGAAAATTGATCTGAAATGAACTCAAAATAGCACAAGTAGGGAACCATTCCGACTCAGATTGACGTAAATTTGTAAGGAGGGAGCATTAGATGGAGTTAAGCGATACATTATCACTGCGCAAAGATCGGGTTTGCTCCGAATTTGATGAGTTAGTCAAGCGGACTCATCGTCAAGCCTACAATATCGCTTACCGTTTGAGCGGAAACCATGCCGATGCAGAGGACATTACTCAGGAAGCATATTTGCGGGCTTTCCGATTTTTTGACCGTTACAACCGGGAAATGCCATTTGAAAATTGGCTTTATCGAATTATTTCCAATGTGTTCATTGATGAGGTGCGAAAGCGCCCGAAAGTAAAGCTCAACTCCCTCGATCAGCCGTTGAATAACGGGAGCGACTCGAGCGAAATCTGCCTTGAGATACCGGATTCTAAAGAGGATCCGGAGCAGATCGCAATGCGAACGACGCTGGGTGAACCGCTGCAAGCAGCCCTCAATTCGCTGCCGAACGAGTTTCGCATCACCGTTATCCTCGCCGATGTGGAGGGGCTTTCTTATGAAGAGATTGCAGAAGTGATGGGGTGTTCACTGGGAACGGTCAGATCCCGCCTGCATCGCGGACGCAAATCGCTCCGCAAAAAATTGCAAAACCCATTGGCATATAACATAGGGAGTGATCTATCGTGACTTGCGGAAAAGTCAAAAGTCTATTGTCAGCCTATCTGGATCAAGAGCTCAGAGGCTGTGAAATAATCGAGATACGACACCATTTGAGTCGATGCGAGGATTGCCAGGAAGAGTTGCAATCCCTACAAGAAACGAAAATGATGTTGGGCAATTTATCCATCTGTGAACCACCGCCCGGCCTGGATGATTCCATCCTTCAAAATATTCGTACTTTCGAGAAAAAGGCTCTCAAAATACTCTGGCAAAGTAACTGGCCTGCCATACCCTGCGATTCCCGCCGCCGTATTCAATACGCTGGACTTTGTGCTGCACTGGTATTAGCTGTCATTGTCTTTTCTACACCGCCATTCAGAAATTCAGGCAACAAGATAAGCCCAACCACCTTCTCGGTGATCCCTCAATCACCACAGGCCAGCATGAGCGAGTATATTCCGCTGCATCAGGACTATCAACAAGCGCTTCCTTTTAATCCGGGAAGTAATTTTCCAATCAACACGGTTCCGGTCCGCTGGACGGTTCCTGGGCGATAACGGCTAATTACTATGTATGGCGCGACGTCAAAATCAGGCGCCGCGGTGATGCTGTTCACCGCGGCGCTTCTTATTTTGACCATTGATTGCTCGGCTGCCGAAACGCTCGCAATTAAAATCCTGCGACGCTCCCTTAACGCAGAATGCCACCTCAGCTACGTTGCCCACGAAACGCAAGTCGTCCCGGTCGGCATCGGCGGGCAGACGATTGTTCGAGATTGGATCGCTCGGAGCGGGGGCGGTAGCTCAATTACTCGCTGCCTCTGCCCCAGTCAGTGCCAGGGCAATATATCGGACGACGACGGCCACTGGCTGCGGGTGTACAACCCCCATACGCACCACCTCACGATAACCCGATCGGCTGCGAAATGTTTTTCACCCCATGAAATGGTGCTCATGATCCGCCGCATCAGCGAGAATTACGCCGTTCAATATGCCGGAACCAGCCGAGCGCCCGGACGCTTATGCGATGTCATTTCATTGATCCCCTACTCTCACTATGCTCACTCTCGAACCATTTGGGTGGACCGCGCAACCGGCCTGCCGATCTGGGTGCAGGAGAATGACCGGCAAGGCCACCTGCTCGAGCTGACTAAGCTATCCCTCCTTCATTTTTATCAGCGGTTACCGGCCAAATATCTAATCGCCTCGATTCCTAAACCGAATCGAAAAGCAACTATTGCCAGTGACCCTCCCATCCACCACCTGGATCAGCTTCAACAGGCCGCCGGCTTTAGCTTGTCGATTCCGCTCTGGCTGCCGAAGGGTTTTGAGTTCGATTACGGTGAGCTTTTTCATATGTCTGGGAAAGTGGTCGCCTGCCTCCGCTACAACGACGGTTTGAGCGGGATCTCGATCTATGAGACCTATGCCCGACAAAGAAGGCCCTTGGGTTATCACCAATTGCTCTTCACCAGTATGCCGGACGGCGAAGCGCGGGTGGAAAGCTACGACTCCAATCGGGATTTTAACCTGATCGGCCCCATCGGTGTCGGTGCACTGATTCGGCTGGCTGAAGCGCTGGATAGTTCGAGAGGCCGTGCAATCGCAACCTCAATATGCAGCGAGTTTCGAGTATCTTTAAAGAGGATAGATGGCCTGCGAAACCGCGGCATCGGCTTTGATACCATCGCCGCGCTGCTGGAGATATGTCGGGAATGCCATCATACTCTCCATCAGGTTTTGGGACTCTACTATTCGGGTTACAATTGGGAGCATATCGCGCTTCGCCTTCATATAGAGTCATATCATATCCATCAGTGGTTGAGGTTGTTGAAAAATGGTCCTCCTTCCGATCGCTGATCTTTCAATTCTCTCAATCGTCTACCAATCTGTTGCCCACCACGACCCGGGCATATCGAGTGCACTCCGCATCAGCGAAGTCTGAAGTAGTCTTTTCTTATTTGCGGCATACCTATGCAAAGTGGAGCTTACGGCAGCGGCGCCCCAGGTTGCACGGCCGTCGGCGTGAGTTAAAATGAATAGGCTGCTATTACAGGCGGAATGGAGTTGAACCAATGAGCGTTACCCGTTTTCCAATTCGAATTTGGCGGATTATTATATTCAGTGCCGCCCTCTCTCTGTCACCCCAAATCGTGAAGGCAGAACAGAGCAATATAAACGGTTTAAAAGATCTTCAAAACACCTTCGTCTCCATCGCGCAACGTCTTGAGCCGGCGGTTGTCACCGTGATCAGCGAGCGGGTTATCCACGCCCATTTCGTCGGGGGATCGGATCAAGGCAGTCAAACTGGGCCCAACTTCACTCCGAACTTTCTGCGAACGGAGGGGACCGGCAGCGGCATCATCATTCGGGCGGATGGCTGGATTCTCACCAATGATCACGTGGTAGACGGCGCCAATCGCGTGGTGGTTAAGCTGCGCGACGGTCGAGAGTTCGATGGCACCTGGTATGGAGATTTTAGAAGTGATCTTGCCGTGATCCACATACCGGCCACTAACCTACCGGTCGCGACCCTCGGCGATTCAAGCCAAGCGCAGATCGGCCAGTGGGCGATTGCGATCGGCAGTCCGTTCCAGTTTGCCGGCACCGTATCGGTAGGGGTGATCAGCTCTCTGCACCGCCGGGAGGAGATCCCCGATGTAGAACGCAGAATGTATCGCCTCTATCCCGATTTAATACAGACCGACGCCGCTATCAACCCGGGCAACTCAGGCGGACCCTTGGTGGATATCAGCGGGAAGGTCATCGGATTAAATACCGCTATCCGCACTGATACGGGGGGCAGCGTTGGAATTGGATTCGCTATTCCGATCAATATCGCCCGGTATGTCGCCGGAGAACTCATTGAAAACCACAAGGTGAACGCCGGCTATCTAGGAATTGACCCGACTACCGTGACCCCGCCACTATCCACTGCGTACCACGTGAGCTCCGGCGCCCTGATTTTAAACGAGCCCGACCCCAGCTCTCCGGCCGGCAAAGCCGGCCTGCGCATCGAGGATGTGGTGACTCGATATGATAATCACTCCGTTACGAGCGAAAGTGACCTACGGGAGGCGATTATGGAGACACCGCCTGGAACCAAAGTGGGCATCACCTATGTGCGAAACGGTGAAGCTCATTCAACCACCGCAACCATCACCGCTGCCCCTTCCGGAACCAGCAGCCCAACCGAGAGAATTCATACAGACCAGCCGGTTAAGCTGGGAATTGAAACGATTCCGCTGACCAGCGCCTTTGCCCAACACATGAAACTTTCACCTGATACCAGTGGAATTATGATCCATCGCATTGTTCCGACCGGTGCGGCGGTCAATTCCAATCTGCGGGTTGGCGACATTATAGTGCGGGTCAACGGCATTTCGACGCCCGATGTCGGCACATTTAATAAAATGGCCGATCAGTTTAAAACCGGCGATCTGGTCCGCATTGTCTATCAAAGCTACCGCAGCAGCACATGGATCACCCGACTCGCTCTCATCCCGATGGATTAGCGCTCCAGAATGAGTTCAGTTCTCCAGGTAATTTAGGTAGCAGGCTATACCCCCTACCGTAATTATCAACTCCCTCCCCGCATGCGCTCTGGTTGTCCGAGAGAACCTGTTGCGCCGCCCAAGTCCACCTTCGTTCCAAAGACAGGATGTGCGTAGGGCAGGTGGGTGCTGCCTCGCGCCAGGATGTGTTGATAGTTCGCGCAATCCCCCTCGTAGGGTTCTCCATGATTCCATGGCACCCAAGACCGAGCGTTGCAGTAGTGGCAAACGTAAGAGCGACGGAATCGGTGGGATGTGCGGTTTGGGTAGGAGCGATGAAGAAGGTGGCCGTTAAAAAACAGTACATCTCCCGGCTTCATTGGAACCGGCACCGCTGGCGGATATTTGCGGGTTACCGGCGTGAGACCGTTTATGGCATCGTCGAGGTGGCTCACATTTTCCACCCTGAACAGGTCATCGAACGCGCCATCTGAATGAACCAAGCCGTATGGGGTGGTAGGAGGATAGATGGGCTCGCAATTGGAATCGGGGATCACCCAGAGGCAGCCGTTCTCTTCGTCGGCCGGATCCAGCGCGTACCAGGCTCCGATCAGAGTATCGGGGTAGGTGGTGATGTAGTAGGAATCCTGATGCCACCCTTGACCGCCCATCCCCGGCGGATTAAAGAAGGCCATACTCTGTAAGGCCAACACATCCGGACCGATCAACGCCTCCAGAACATCCAGTATTTGCGGATGAAGCAGACCCCATTCGGCGGTCGCATCCACTCGGTGCAGCATGTGAATTCGCGTCTGCGTCTTAAATACTTCGCTCAACGAGGCTTTATCGGACTGATTGGCGGCCGCTGATCCCTGTCGTCGGTTCTCCACCCAACCCAATAGTCGCTGCACATCCGCATCCGGTAAAAGGCTCTCCACCTTTAAAAATCCGTGGCGCTGATACTGCACGTACTGATCCACCTTCACGGGAATGCGGTCAGCGCGCGGTATCGCCTTTGGTTGGTACGACATTCGTCTCACCTCCACTGGAGATCGGGTCGGCTATGCCGTACTTATTGTATCATTTCGTCAAGCAAAATATTTATCGGGCTAAATAAAATTCGGTCTATCGGCGCCAGTAAATTTTCGATGCAATCTTACGGCCGATGAATTTGTTCACCATCCGCCTGGTAATTCGTTTGGGATTGCCGCTTGCGAGCGTGCTTACGTCATTGGCAATACGGGCGATTTTATAGAGGGTGCTGACCAACCCGCGTCCCATCGTCATTTCACCTCCTCGAATTTCGATTTCGCCTCCACCAGAGTCTCGACGAAGGCCATAAAGTCCGGCTCGTAAAAGCTCAGGTGAAGGAACTCATGCTGAACCACAAAGTTGCGCTCCTCGTCATCGTACCATACGGCATTGACGACCCCTTGCGGCGTGGTTTTGCTGGCGAGGTCATGGATTGGCATTGAACGATCCCCCTTTGGTATTGATGAATTGAGATGAATATGGATAGTCATTTTTCAGTCGGTTAATGATCGGAAATGACCAGCATTGGATGCAGCGGCTGTAAAGTCAACGTACTGGGTATCCGCTCATCCGATGCGCTCAGTATGTCTCGACCCATGAATGGGCGCCCGTTTTCTTCCAAGCGAACCTGCACCGGCTTGTTCAGGTAGTTCACCAGGTTAACCAACGTGTGCCCCTCATATCGAGCGCAGAGCCGCTCCACGCCCCACACCGCCTGTTGCCCTCCAGCCCCGGTAATTGAAACCAGCGGTTGATCGTGGTAACGCCTTAAAATAGGCTGTATCTCTCTCAGCAACTGCCGCTCGGTGGTTACCGATGGATCAAAGGGTATCAAAGTATAGTTTGCCGCCGATCGCTGTTTTCCATAATCGTTCCACTCCAGCACATTGTTCCCGCCGATCAATATCACCTGGCCGCGATAGTGTTGAAGGGCGCGATAGGCCTTATCAGATAGGTGCTGAATGTCCGGCACGAAAACGATCGGGGCGGATGGCTGAATACCGGCCTCGAGCTGGCGCTCGGTGATGAAGCCGATTTTCAAGCCCGTAAAATTGAGCGCGGTGTAGGTTTTGTTCAAGCAGTTACTGAAATCGCCGTCATCGTAGACGCGAGGGGAGGTGCCGAACAAAATTTGCACCTGCGGCTCTAAGTTTTGAAAGGCGCCCACCTCCGGCGCCAGCCTCATTAAATCGAGGCCGGTGTCGCCGATCGTCTGAACGTCGGTCGGTCGCTCCATTTCCAGGCCCCAAAAGTCGGCTTTTGGGTCAAATGTTTTTTGCCAACACCAGATCGTGGTTGCGCCCTGGCCGTGAATTGCTCCCTGCCAGAGAGCGGTCCGCAAATGAGCGGGTGGAACCGGATTGGTCCCCCGGTCCGGCATCAGGTGGTTTTCGCTGTTGAAAATGGGCGCATCCAGCACGGAGTGCTGGAGATCGTAAGCCATATTGTTGAGTTGCCAGTCATCGGCCCATTCGCCCTGCCCATTATTATAGGTATCGCTCGAATCGTTGCCGTTGATTTGGCTGATCTTCCCGAAAAGAGTGGCATCCAAACCATATCGCACCTCGCCGGTGCCCAGCAGAGTCCACGTCATCGTTTTGGCATGGACCGGCATCTTGGGCGCAATTCGATGAATCGTATCGGCCAGGAACCCATGCCATCCGGCAAAGAAATCTTGATTGAACCGCACGAACGCGTACCATATTGGAGACGGCGGCGGAGGGCTGAGCGAGTTGGGCAGCGGTATCGCATCGAATGAGGGATAGTTACTGCCCCATTCTTGATTGATATCCGCGAGGGAGTGATACCGCTGTTTAAGCCATTGGTGCCAATCGGCCTGGGCAAATTTTGAAACGGGGCTTTGGGCGTTTACCGGTTCATTAGAGAGACAGATACTTTGCAGAGCGGGATAGCCTTTTATCTGCGGGATCAAGAAATCCAGAAAGCGCTTCAGAATGGCTCGCCCCTCCGGTGCAAACAGGTCATATTGCAGAAAGCCTTCCCGTTGAATGTTCAGGTCTGGGTATTTTTTCATCACCCAGTCCGGCATATAGTGGGGGCTGATGAGCAAGTTGACCGCCACACCGGCCTTCGCGGCGCGCTGCAACAGGGCGATTAGGTCCTTGACCGGCGCATCGGTGACCACCCCTTCTTTGGGAAAGACGACGCTGGGGCCGAGCTCGATCTGCACGATGTTGCAGCCGTAGCTCGGCAGCTTCTCGATATCCTTACGCACCTGATCAAAAGCGCCCCAGCCGGTAAAAATAACCGGCCTCCGTACCACCTTGTGATGGCCCGGCATCCGGGTTTCCGCGATAAACTCCGGTCCTCGGATGATGATCGGTCCGGCCACATAACTGGGAACGGGCGGGAATTTGAGGCGGCGCTCAAGCATCTCCACTAATTGGTGATAAACGGTTTGCTCGATCTCCGAAAGCTGCTCGATCATTGGTGTAGCGCGGGCGATCTGCCCCTGGGCCAGCATCTCGGCGGCATAGCGCGGCAAGTTTCGTAATATCGTCACCGATACCTGCGGGTAGGCGATATCCAGACCGCGCGCCTTGACCTGATTTAATAGCGTTACGAGATTTGGGACCTCATTTTCGATACTTTGGAGATGCTTTTGAGCATCCTCCATCGAGTACATCGGCAAATAGGCATTGCCAATGACCGCTGGATAGCCGGCCTCGAAAACCTTTATTTCAATCCGAGCATTTGGATCCGAAAGATGAACCGGATTCCCGTTGATGGTTATTGAAGATAGCTGGTTGGTAAGTTTGACCTTCCGGCGATAGATCTCTTTTTTCTCATTTGTTTGTATGGAGATCAATAGGGTGGAGTGGCTAATTGGGCGGGGGTTATAAAGCGTCGCTTGCGCAGTCCACGGTCGATCGGTATTGAGTTGCGAGACTTCGGCCAGCTCAATTTGTGGCCGACCCAAGGTCGTCTCCGGATGTTTATAGATAGCGGCGCTGCCCGGTTCCAGCTTAATGTCGCGGAGAAGCCAGCCGTCGGTAGGGCCGTCTGTGTTGATCCTGAAGGTGAAAATGGCTTGGGTTGAAGCGGCGGTAAAGGTGGTGCTGAACCGTTTCCAGTGGCCGTGAGTGTTGGGCAAGTAGAGTCGAAAATTTCTGGAGTCGCCACCACCGATCCATGCCGCGGTCGGCTGCGATAAATTGCTCCAGCAGCTTAACGTATAGGTGGTGCCTGGTGTAAGGTGGATCGGCTCGGTTGTCGTCATTGTGCCGAAGACCCCAGGCCCGAACGGTGTGTGATTGGTGATTCGGAGGATGCAATCCTGAGTCTTGGTGTCGAGTATCGAGAAGCTGGCGTCGGTGTTGCGGCGATCCCACGTCCAGCCAATTGGAACGCCCTTCGTATCCAGTTTGGTAAAACCGGAATTAGGTACTAAATTGGAATGGGCGGTTGCCGGTTGAATCGCAAGTTGCGAGACCTCGGCCATGTTAAGTTGGGGTTGATCCGGGGTCGTCTCCGGCAGGCAAAAGGTGGCCGCACTGCCTGGCTCCAACTTGAGGTCGCGGAGAAGCCAGCCATCGGTTGGGCCGTCGGTATTGATCCTGAGCGTGAAATCGGCTTCGGTCTGAGTGGCGGTAAAAGTGGTGCTGAACCGTTTCCAGTAGCCGTGAGTATCGGGCAAGTAGAGCCGGATATTCCAGTCGTCGCCGCCGCCGATCCAGGCTGTGGTCGGAGTGGATAAATTGCTCCAGCAGCTCAACGTATAGGTGGCGCCTGGTGTAAGGTGGATCGGCTCGGTCGTCCATATCGTGCCGTAGACGTTGGGTCCGAACGATGTGTGATTGATGATTCGAAGGGTACAGCCACCGACCTTAGCCCGGGTGTCGAGTACCGAAAAGACAGCGTCGGTATTGCGACGATCCCACGTCCAGCCAATTGGGACACCCTTCTCATCCAATCTGGTAAAGCCAAAATTAGGTACTAAATTGGGATTGGTAGCGGCAGGGTGAACTGTAATGGACTGGATGAATGGAGCGGCGCAGGCGATAGGAGCCATTAAGCTGAGCAAAATTGAGACACAAGCATTTCTCATTTGGCTTTGCATGCATTCCTCCTTCACTCGATTATCGGGTTGGTAGAAGCCTCACTGGGATAGGTTGATTGGGCTTGCCCGCGTTCAGGCGCCTATACTTTCACGCCACGAGGCCACTTTAGACGCTAACTCATCAAGAGTCGTGTTGAGCGAACCGGATTCCAAGCCGATGAGCTGGAAATGGGGTTGAGCCATCGGGACCAGCATCTTGATTGCGGGCGTGCTGGCGATGGCGGTGGCGATGGCGGGCGTAACCTCGCCATAGAGGGAGTTGGGAATGACAATCCCAATCGGCCCCAAAATAAGCTGCACCCGTGAGATATTGAACATGATTGCGTTCTCGCCGGTCGCACCCACCGAGGCGCCGACCTTCAACATTGCTGCCGTTGCCAAGGCATTGACACCCAGAGCGATCAGCTCATCGCCATCTCTCAGCCTCGATTTCACCCGGCTGACCAACTGGGCGCCGATACCGCCGCCCATACCGTCCACCACCGCTATTCGCACCGTCATCTCATTGCCCCTTCGATCATTTTCTTTACCGTAAATAACGGCAACCCTACCACATTAAAGAAATCACCCTGAATTTCCTGCACAAAAGGGGCAGCTCCGCCTTGAATTGCATACGCACCGGCCTTATCCATCGGCTCTCCGCTCTCGACGTAGTGCTTGATCTCGGCCTTCGTCATCCGCCCGAAACGCACATACGTGGAGACCAAGCTGGTTCGAAAGCGCAATATCCGATTGGAGGCCGCTTCATTGGCCTCGATGGAGTAGCTCGCCACACAAATTCCAGTATGAACGGTGTGCCATTTTCCGGCCAGATCCCGCAGCATCCGCTCCGCATCCACCGCGTCAGCCGGCTTGCCGAAAATCCGACCATCGGGAGATACCACCACTGTATCGGCGCCGACCACGATCGCATCCGGATTCTCGATTATGACGTGCACCGCTTTACCATAGGCGTGCCGCTTTACCAGCGTACCGGCATATAGTCCCGGTTGGGCAGAAGACTCTTCATCGTATGGCGATATCTGGATTTCAAATGGATAGCCCAGCAATCGAAACAGCTCTTGGCGGCGGGGAGAGTTGGAAGCGAGGATAATTCGGCGGGTCACTCCGAGGAACCGTCCTTTGCTTCGGACAAAATCTCCAATGCCACGTCTTTCATCTTCCGGTTTTGATTCCGGGCGGTGAAGTGGATTTTCCGAAAAGCGGCCTCCTCGGTCAGATTCTCCTTTTGCATTAGGTGACCTTTGGCTCGCTCGATGATTTTACGCGCCTCCAGGGCTTCCTTCAGCTCGTCAATCTCATAGTGTTGCTGGATTAGTTGCGAGAAACGTTTCAGCGCGACTTTTATCGCCGATCGAAGTGAATTGATTTGAAACGGCTTAAGGAGATAGGCCAACGCACCGGCTTCACCCGCCTGTTCCAGCAGTTCGTCTTCGCTATAGGCGCTCAAGAAGATCAGCGCGCAGGGATGCTCACCCACGATCGTGCGGGCCGCGTCAATACCGTCCACTCCTGGCATGCGGATGTCCAGGATCGCCACATCGGGATTGTTTTCCCTCGCTAGGCGGATCGCTTCCACCCCATTCGAAGCTTCACCTACAACCGAGTAGCCTAACTGCTCGACTGCAATCCGCAGGTTGCGCCTTTCCAGATCATCATCTTCTGCGATTAGTATTCGAGTCACACTCATCTTATGTCCCTCGTTGTTAGGTATCATTTGCGATTTTCAATCGTTGTCCACATCCCTCGGTATGGCGGGATTCGTTGACTGGGCTTTCCAGCTTAATGCCGCCAAACGACGTAAAGGTAACAAACTACTCCATCTCAGGTTGGAAATTATGCTCGCTCAAATCGGTTGCAATGCCAACGTCCCTCTGTTAAATACGAAATTTGGCTAGAAAAAGCAACATGGAAGATAAGTCCGCTCGCCTGCCATGCTTAGCAAATACGATTTTCTATGTCCGAATTCCTGCACGTTGATCTTTAAGCATGCCGGTAAATTTACCGGTTTTCATTCTCAGTGCCCGGCGATAGAGCGGAATGGTAATATCGGCAAAGCACCCTGGCATTCATTTTTAATCGTCCAATCCCGACATTCGCTGTCGCCGCATTGCGCCGATGGCGGCTTGCATCTCCTCCATCCGCAAAAATCGTGCCGTCGCCAGGTAGGCAACCAGCGCAAGTGCCGATGATATGAGTATGGTAGCCAGCGATTCAATCTTCAGCCCTTGAAGAGAGCTCTCAGATAGACCAACCAGATGCCCCATTAACAGGTTGCGGGATGCCAGACAAACCAGAGCCGAGACGCCGGAGGCAACGGCGATTTTGACGGCTGCAATCAGCATGCGCCCACCTTCGATGCCGTACAGCCGCCGCCGTAATACCCAAAACAGCGCCGCCATATTGAGAATCGCTCCAATGCTGGTGGCAAGCGCCAATCCGCCATGCCCCATATGAAGCGGCTTCATAAAGATCCAGTTCAACGGAATAAAAACAATTGTCGCAACTGTGCCGATGACGACTGGAGTGAGCGAATCTTGCATTGCATAAAAACCGCGTGCAAGAATGGCTTGCACCGACCAGGCGAATATTCCGATCGCGTAGTACTCCATCGCGATTACGGTCAGCGGCGTATCAGCGGCTGTGAAGTGAACCTGCTGGAGAATCAATTGGACGATCGGAGTGGCCAATATCGTCATCCAGATCGAAGTGGGCACCGTTAAAAAGAGTATCGAGCGAATGCCCAAGCTGGTGGTGCGCCGTAGATCGTTTATTTGGCCGGCGGCCGCCTGCAGGGAGAGCGTCGGGAAAATTGCGACCGCCATTGCCTGCGCGAAGACGCCAAGTGGGAATTGGATCAGCCGATTTGCGTTGATTAGGGCGGATTGGGGGCCGTTGCCCAGTTCAGAGGCAAACATCCGATTGATTATGATGCTCACCTGGGGGAGCGCCAATCCCAGCAGCACCGGTAACATCAGCTTCCAAACCTTGATCACACCGGGATGATGGAGGTCGAAGGAAGGGGAAAATTGCATCCCGATGCGGCGAACCGCCCAGAGCTGCAGCAAAAAATTGCCGATCAAGGCGCCTGAAAGCGCCCCCCAGCAAAAGCCGGCCGGCCCTAACTTCGATCCGAGCAGCAGACCACCGATAATAATGCCCATATTGTAGATAATGGGACCCACAGCGGGAATAAGAAATTGCTGGCGGACGTTAAGGGTTCCCATCAACAAGCCGCCAAGGAAAAAACAGATTTGTGCAGGCAGCACAATCCGGGTAAGGGGTACGGTCGCCGCCACCTTATCAGGTGGATAGCCGAAATTGGTGATATGGATCAGAGGACCGGCGAAAATCCACCCGACCGCGATGAGCACCCCAACGGCTAATGCCATGATGGTTGCAACGGTGCTGAAAATCTTCCAGGCATCTTGTTCCCGGTCGGAGGAGAGGTATTCGGTGAAGACTGGGATAAAGGCGGCACCGAGGCCGCCACCGGCAATCAAAAAGAAGAGCAGGTCGGGGAGCATAAAAGCGGCATTGTAGACGTCGGCCTCAAATCGCTGGCCGAGACGGGCCGCCACCACGCTATCGCGGATAAGTCCTAAAATCCGACTCGACAGGATGGCTGCCATCATGATGCCGGTTGCTCCGGCAATTCGCTTCTGGACGGCCGACAGCTCCAAGTGGGTATCGGGTGGTTGGTCGGGTTGGGATGTCATCGGCGAGCATTATACCTGACCAGCGAGATGCGAAATGGAGTGGATGGAGGAGCGGGTTTTATTTATGCCCGCCCGCCCCTTTGCGTTGAAGGGCGCGCTTTATCGCCGCTTGATGCGCTCTCATCTCCAGCGTATCGGAGAGCGGCTGCAGAGAATGCTCTCCGTATCGCCTCTCAATCGCACGCTCCAGCAGCCAATCGGTCATGCGCGGGTTTTTCGGCAGGCCGGGTCCGTGGAGATAAGTTCCGATCACATGGCGATAAATCGTGCCCTCGCCGCCGTCCTCACCGTTATTTCCGCCGCCGATCTGTACCCTCCCCAGCGGCCGGCACCCTTCGCCGAGAAAAGTGCGCCCGGAGTGATTCTCGAAACCGACGATGGTATGGGGATCTTCATTCCACAGGTCGGTTTTTACAACGACGTTGCCGATCATGCGGCGCTTACCCGCTTCGGTCCAGATATCGAGAATGCCGGCGCCCGGCAGCTTACGGCCGTCTCCGGTGCGATAGTAGTGACCCAGCAACTGATAGCCCCCGCATACGGCGAAAATCGGCAGGCCGTCTTCCACCTCGTCCCGAAGCGCGTCGCCTTTGGTGGCCACCAGATCGTCGGCGATCAGGCATTGCTCGCGATCTTGACCGCCGCCGATAAAAGCCAGGTCTATCGAGCGGAAATCGGGCCGCTCGCCGAGTCCAATCTGCTGGATAACCACATGA
>JAKBZR010000091.1 GCA_021842405.1 bacterium | reverse complement strand
TACGCCGCTCACCCGGAGCGGTTTGTTCATTCCATTCCCACGCCGCCTTCATTACCCGAGGCCGTGTGGATTAACCCTCCTGAACCGGATCGCGCAACCGGCTCGGAGGTACACTAAATTGCGCAAGGAAAGTGTCTCAAAATCCTTGACACGTTCCGCACTGTTCGGTTGAAGGTGTAACTTTGCTTCCCATTGAGACAGATGTCTTTTCTGTCTCTCATTAAGATTGTATTGATCAATGGCCTCGCTTACACCACCCATACACCCATAGCGTATGATGGTTGCGGGCACAGCGGGATTATCCGGGAACCGCCTCAGTAAAGGTAGTAATTGGTTTATCGACTCCTGCGCTTTCATTACATCCACATTTTCCAGAGTAGCCGCTAGTTGAAGAGGATAGTCGTTTGGGTGCTGCCGGGCGATGTTTGCCTCAGTGGAGTTTTTCGGTAAAGGTGCCGTTGAGCAACATGGTTGCGCCCATCGCGGCAAAATTCGGTTTAACGCTCGCAATGGCAGCACTGTAGCGAAAAACTGCTTGCTAACGATCGGACGTGTGGGCGGCCAGACGAACAGCGCCATAAAAACGACCAGTGCCGCGATTACCAAACCACCACGGATCAACCGGATTGCTTTCATGCAATCGGAGCCTTTTTAGATAAAGGGCTGATCGCTCTTACACCCCTTCTCCCAGCGCCTCGCCAACCAGCCTCCGATAAGCGAGGCGGTATTTTTCAGAGGTTTGGCGCACCACCTCATCCGGCAACTGGGGCGGTGGAGGCTCGTGGTTCCAGCCGGAGTGATCGAGCCAATCGCGAACGTACTGTTTATCAAAGGATGGCTGGGAGCGGCCCGGCTCGTAGGTGGCGGCGTCCCAGAAGCGAGAGGAATCGGGGGTCAGCGCTTCATCTATCAGCATCAGCAAGCTGTGATGGTAACCGAACTCAAATTTGGTATCCGCAATGATGATGCCGTTACGCGCCGCCCTATCCGAAGCGTTTTTATACAGCGATAGGCTGACGGACGCAATATGCTCCACATCGTTTTCAACCATTCGCGCCATCTCCGCCATCCCAATGTTTCTATCATGGCCGCTTTTTTCTTTGGTTGACGGCGTGAAGATCGGCTCCGGCAGGCGATCCGATTCTCTCAGGCCGCTCGGAAGCCGAATTCCATGCACCTCGACCGCTCGATCGGGACCACCGGCCGCGCAATACTCATGCCAAAACGAGCCGGCCAGATAGCCGCGCACCACACATTCCACCGGCAGCGGCTTGGTTTTCAATGCCAGCATGCTGCGTCCGCTCAGTAGCCCGCGCAGGCTCTCTCGATTTGAATCGGTTATCTTGGTACCGGCCTCGTGAATTTTCGACAGAATGAAATTCACATCGGCGGTGATGTAGTGGTTGGGCACGAAGGATCGAAGATGAAGAAACCAATAACGCGACAACTGGTTGAGAACCCGCCCTTTGTCGGGGATTCCATTTGGGAGCACCACATCGAAGGCGGAAATGCGGTCGGTGGTTAAAATCAGCAGCACATCACCCAGATCGTAGACATCACGCACCTTCCCGACAATCTGCTTTGAAAGTCCAGGAATATCTGAATTGAGAACGACGCTCATGGTTTTTCTCCTAATTGTTGCTATTTTAAATCGCTCGCGCGTCCGACCTTGAGTTCCATGCCCTACTCTCCGGCTCCCTACAGATCGAGAATCCGCAGGATGGCGTCGCGCCGGGCGGGCACCATTTGGGGCTCCGGCACTTGGTCCACCGCGGTCTGCGGATCCTTTAAGCCGTGACCGGTCAGCGTTACGGTCACCACCGCCTCACGCTGAAAGTACCCCCTCTTCGCCAGCTTCAATAAGCCGGCAACCGGTGCGGCCGAGGCAGGCTCCGCAAAGATACCTTCCAGTGAGGCCAGCATTCGATAGGCGGCGAGGATTTCAGCATCGGTCACTTTATCAATCAGACCGCCCGATTCATCGCGCGCTTTGAGTGCGCTCTTCCAGCTCGCCGGGTTTCCGATCCGAATGGCGGTTGCAATCGTTTCCGGGTTCGCAACTGGAGCGCCATCCACGATGGGCGCCGCGCCTGCCGCTTGAAAGCCCAGCATTTTCGGAAGTCCTGCACAACGACCGCTCGCTGCATACTGCTGGAAACCCATCCAGTAGGCGGTGATATTACCCGCATTGCCAACCGGCAAGGCGTGATAATCGGGCGCTCTTCCCAGCGCATCCACGATTTCAAAGGCGGCCGTTTTTTGCCCCTGCAAACGGTAGGGATTGATGGAGTTGACCAATGCGATCGGATGGTTCTCTGAAATTTCACGTACCAGGCAGAGGGCTTCGTCAAAATTACCATCAATTGGGATGACTTTCGCTCCGTAAATTAATGCCTGGGCCAGTTTTCCGAGCGCAATTTTGCCTCCTGGGATCAGCACGTAGCAGCGCATCTCTCCCCTCGCCGCATAAGCGGCGGCGGAGGCGGAGGTGTTGCCGGTGGAGGCACAGATCACGCTATGCATTCCCTCGTAACGGGCGCGGGATACTGCCAGCGTCATCCCCCGATCCTTGAAAGAGCCGGTCGGATTGAGGCCTTCGAATTTTAAGAATATCTTCAGCTTTGGATCAATGGCTTGCGCCAATCGAGACGCTTCAATGAGGGGTGTATCACCTTCGTTGAGCGTTATGATCGGCATATCGCCGGGCGCCGGCAGCATAGTTCGATAGCGCTCGATAATCCCAGAGTACACGCTTGGCAATCTCTTTTCTAAAATATTAAATTGCGGAAAGCACTATTCAAATTATATGAACAAACTTCCGTTCAATTTTACCCCGCTATACGTCATAGGACAACTAACCGATTTGACGAAAGAGTTCAGCTCTACGGGAACTATTTACGACAACATTGGATACACCCCCACCCTTAAAGGGGGATGGGATGCCGGGTCTTCCTGCTTTATGGTGGCAACATCATACCCGCCTCGATGCTACCGGTAGAGGTCTCCAGTAAAATCAAGCGGCCTTAACCCCCTTCCTCAGCAAACCTAAGCTCGAATGAGTTCAGTTCTCTGGGTAATTTAGGCAGCAGGCTTTACCCCTATAGCAATAATCAACACCCTCCCCCGTTGACGGGGGAGGGCCGGGGTGGGGGTCGAACGAAAATCATTCCCACAAACCTAAGCTCTTATGATTTGACAACCACCGCATCGGTGGGGTAAATTCGCCCCATCAGCAATCCTATTTGGAGCTTGTCGCCGCTATGAACTATGAAGAAGCACTCGACTATTTGCAGAGGCGCCGGCGCTTCGGCATTAAGTTGGGTAATGAGCGATTCGAGACCCTTCTCTCATGTATTGATAATCCGCACCGTTCGCTGAAGGTCGCTCACATCGCCGGGACGAAGGGTAAAGGTTCCACCACTGCCATGATCGCCGCCGGCTTGCATGCAGATGGAAGGAAAGTCGGTTCCTACTTCTCGCCATACGTCTATGAGTTGCGGGAGCGCGTTCAAATCAACGGCGAAATGATTCCCAAAGAAGACTTTACGGAGCTGATGACCGAGATCGTGCCGTGGGTGGAGGATATCTCATCCGGTTATCTAGGCGCCATCACCGAATTTGAGCTCAAAACCGCCATTGGATTCCTTTACTTTCAGCGGCAGGCGGTGGATTACGCCGTTGTTGAAGTGGGTTTGGGCGGGCGATTGGATGCAACCAACGTGGTAACTCCCCTCGTATCGGTCATTACCAATATCGGCCTGGATCATACTCGTATCTTGGGAGATACCTACGCACAAATCGCTTATGAAAAGGCAGGCATCATTAAGCCCGGAATTCCGGTGATCAGCGCTGCCACCCACCCGGAAGCGGTCGAAACGATCGCTCAAATTGCCAATGAGCGAAAAAGCCCGCTTTTGTGGGTGCGGGAGATGGAGGATAAGGAGCCGCCTTCTCCCATAGCCTGGTGCCTAGATGCGTCCCAACGGCTGGTGATTAAAACTCCGGCCGCTACTTATCGCCCCCTTCAGCTCAACCTGAAAGGGCGTTTTCAAGCCGCTAACGCCGCCTGTGCCGTAGCGGCCATTGAGCACATGCACCATCGCTATAAAAGCGGTGTTCCGGAAACGGTCCTAAAAGGGATCGAGCGCGCTTATCTTCCGGCGCGTTTCGAAGTGTTGCGAGTAAAACCGACCGTGATTCTGGACGGCGCTCACAATGCGATGGCTGTCTCCGCTCTGCTGGAGGAGCTATCCACCGTCCGTTATCGCCGATTGCATATCGTTCTCGGAATGGTAACCGGGCACAAGCCGGAGGAGATCGTCGGTCAGCTTGCGCCGATCGCTTCCCACATTTATGCCACTGCACCGGACTGGCGACGGGCGGTGCCGGTTAAAGCCATTGCCGAGATCGCCCGCCGATATGGTGCAGAGGTCAGTGAGCACACTCACCCCTCTTCCGCGGTGGCTGAAGCGCTCAGCCGCTGCGAACCGGAAGATGCGGTTCTGGTAACCGGATCCTTCTATGTGATCGGAGAAATTGATCGCCGGCTTTTCCAGAAACAGCCTCAGCCGGAAACGCCTGCTACCAAGCCGGTTTAAAAGGATGTTGAAAAATGCGATAACGCCCGCCGCTCGTCATTCCGCCTGCCTGAGCAGACAGGTCATTGCGAGCGACCGAAGGGAGCGAAGCAATCCCTTCGGCAAACGGCAAAAAGGAGGTTGCCTCGTCGCCGCTTCGCGACTTTTCACCGTGACAGTAGAACATCAACACCCCTACCTGCCGCTAGGCAATGCACTGGATTCCCGCCATCCACTCCACTGGAGTGGATGGCGGGAATGACGAAACGGCGGACCGCAGCGATTTTTCAACAACCTCTTGAAACTGCTTTTCTGTGACCCTATGCCTCAGCCAGCAGCCGAGCGGTACTTCGGAAACAGCGCTCGACCACCGTATCCAGCGGATCCAGCCAGTAACCTCGGTTGAACAGCTCAATCGAGAGATGCCCCTTGTATCCCAACCGTCGTAAAATGGACAGGCGGGAGCGAACCGGGATCACGCCCTCACCCGGATAGACCCGGTGTGAATCGTTGAGCTCCGAGAGAGGAAGATCGTAGCAATCGTTCAGGTGGACGATCAGCAGCTTTGAGATCGGTATCGTTTCAACTTCAAGTGAGGTGACGCTGGATTTGTAGTAGTGGAAGAGGTCCATCATGATGCCGACACGAGGATGGTCCGAAGCGGCGGCAATTGCCAGCGCATCGCCGGGCCGCCCGAAGCCCGGCACTCCTCCGATCGGCTCCAGCGCGATGGTGACTCCTTCACCGGCTGCCTCGGCGTATTCGCGGGCGCGTGCCCCGGCCTTTCGGTACCAATCCGCCAACGCGGCTGGATCGGTGGGTCCCCCTTCCCCGGCAAAAACCAGCAAAGTCGGCGCACCCATCAGTCGTGCTACCTCTCCATAAACCCGGATGCTCTCGATTTGTTCGCGGGCATCTCGGGTAACCGGCATGGCCCATGCCATGATGCCGGCCGGCGCGATACCGGCATCATTCAGTCGCCTGCGAACCTCGATCAGCGCATTTCGATTGGATGGCTCCGGCAGTCGCTCTCGCTGCAACTCAATTCCTCCGTACCCCCAGCGCTCCATCTCGTTGATGATGTCGCTTAAGGGATATTGCGATCCAACGGTTACGGTGTTCAGACAGATTTTCATCGTTACGTACTCATTCCTTTTCTTTTTAATTTTTTAATTCTGACGCCGACGGGCAGGCTATATCAAGTTACCGGCTGCATCGTACGGCCATGGCTCCGGCTTCGAAAGGATTTCAAGGTTTGGGTTTGCCTTTGCTTCATCCAGCAAGCCCTCAGAAAGCAACAACTCTTCCACGTGGTTGGTGGCACGGCATCGCACGATTCGTGGCATCGGGTTGGTGAGCAGCGGATCGGCCGAATGCAGGGCGGCCTCGATGGCTTCTCGATCGCAGGCCAATGGCAGAGGGCGCATGCCGTATTGGGGACGGCGATCGGGATAGTTGGCGGTTAAAATATTGATGTAGGTGGTCTCCCAATCCACCTGATGAACCAGGCGCTCGGTAGTGAAATCGGCCATCCCGATGCCGATCGCGTTGCCCAGCGATTCCGGCGTGATGTTCAGAACCACGACCCGCCTGTAGTTCGGCCTTTGATCGCCGCCGTTCAACCTCCACCAACCGATGATACTGGGGTCCATTCCGGATCCCGAGATGTTTTTACCCATCCAATCCACCACCAGCACATCCAGTTCATCGAACGGAATGCGAGGATGAAGCTGTTTGTATATCTGCAAGAAATGCCGGTCGGTCTGATAGAACTGGTCCGGTGGAATCACTGCGATCTTGGCCGGCTGCTGCTTTGCGTTGAAGACAACTGCTACTCCGGCCGTAATATTGCCGCGCTGCAAAGTGACAGATGAAACTGCTTTAATGCTCTCATACAAACCCAACACATGCGCCTGCTGTGCGCCACGCTGCTTCCCCAATCCGATCGCCGTCATTTTGCAGAGACCGCTGGCGATGTCGTCACGAAGCTCCGAATGCAGTTTCACCGCCGCGAGAACGATCACCCCATCCGCCTCCGCCGCATTACGATCAAAGTAGGCCTCCGCTCCGTTTGACGCACGCCCATAGGAGATGGTTTCCATCGTCGCTCGGATGGGTACGCCGATCGTATCTTCGGTGATCCCCTCCGCCGCCAGCACCGAGATTTGCCCTTTTGCAGTAGCGCCTCCGTGGCTTCCCATCGCCGGAACCAAAAACGGCTCACCGCCGCACTCCCTCACCATTTCGACGATAACCCGCAACATGTCATCGAAACCCGGCATTCCCCGGCTACCGGCGGTGATGGCGATGTGTTGGCCGGGCTTAACTTTCTTAGATAGCGGAAAATCCTTCAGCCTCTTCCTTAGATCATCCAGCGGATCGCTAATGAATTGCTCATCAATTCGCTGCCGGACAACAAACATGGGCGGCGCGGGCCGGGTCGGTAGTCGGGTCATTTTGTACTCACTAACCTTTCGTAAGCGGGACCATCTCAAAGCGCTTTCCTTCTATTCTATAATATTCGACGCCGATAGCGGTAATTCCTCAAGTAACAGTTCAGTTTTGTGGGGGTCGAACTAAAGCCCCTCCCGTAAAACTGAACTCTTTCATACATGGGGTAAAAATATCCGCTTTGAATATTAATTTTAAGATTCGCCAATGTCCATCAAATTGAGTGAGAACCACGAGCCATCGCAAGCCGGTGGCGATACGGATTCGGGCGCCGTGCGGGATTCCAATCTGACCGAGATGGTAAAACGCAAAGCGCTGGAGCTCGGATTCGACCGGGTCGGCATTGCACCGGTGCAGCCGTCCGCCTTCAAGAGGGAGTATCGAAACTGGATCGCCGGCGGTTATGCGGCCGATATGGAATATTTAAAAAACAACATCGAGCGTCGCTTCGACCCATCCCTGCTGCTGGCTGAGGCGAAATCCATCATTTCAATCATGCTGAATTATTACACCGGCCCCGACGAGGCCGATCCGCCTGCCGATCGAGCCGTCTTCGCCCGATACGCGAGGGGCGCCGATTACCACCGGGTCATGGAGAAGCGGCTGAAAGCGCTGGCTCAATACCTCGCCGATCATGCGGGGGAGCCGATACAGAGTCGGGTCTACGTGGATACGGGTCCCATTTTAGAGCGGGAGGTGGCGCAACGGGCCGGGCTGGGCTGGTTTGGCAAAAACACGATGCTGATCAACACTCGCCTCGGCTCTTACTTTTTGCTGGGCGAGGTCATCACCACCGCTGCCTTGGTGCCGGACCGACCGGCGGTTGGCGGATGCGGTACCTGCACAAAATGTTTGGATGCGTGCCCAACCGGCGCCCTCATTGTCCCCTACCAACTGGATTCGAGGCGCTGTATCTCCTACCTAACCATCGAGCATCACGGCCCGATTCCTGAGCCATACCATCGGGCAATTGGAAATCACGTGTTTGGCTGCGATATTTGCCAGGAGGTCTGCCCGTTCAATAGTCGCCGTGCATCACCTACCGCCGATCCGGAAATGCAGCCGCGCGAAAGCGTGAAGAATCGCACGCTGGAGGACATCGCGTCGCTGTCGGAAGACCAGTATCGCGAGGAGTTCAAGCAGAGCGCGGTGAAGCGAGCGAAGCGGCAGGGATTGAAAAGGAACGCATTGATAGGGTTGAAGCATCTCACTGGTTCCAGCCCAGACGGCCGTTGATGGAAATCGAGTAAGTGGCGTGGCGCGTTACCATCGCCATAACCGACCATGGCGTCTCCACCAGAAACTCGGCCAGGATGATCCCCATCGCCACATAGCGAAGCTTTTCATAACCTGGCAGCCCGTAGTACCGCGTCACAAACATCTTGATGATCAGCACCACCGTCAGCCCAAACCAATAGTAATCCACGCCGAAGTTCATGGCCAGCGCGTAACCGGCCGGATGAAACGGGAAGCTCGGAACCCGAAACCGTATAAAATCAAGTAAAAGAACGAACAAAAATCCACCCATAACGGCGGCTATCGCGACCGGATTGGGGGGATAGCGGTTATTGACTAAATCGGCTACCACCCCGGCCGTGTCGCCGCCTGCCCCTCCTGATCCCCACCGGTAGCCTAGGTAGATATGGATAAGATGACCCAGCAAGGTTCCCACCACGGTTGCCAGTACCAGTGCGCCAAATAGAAAAAGCTGGTTCATTCCGCTGTTTTCGCCCATCTTCATTGCTTCAAGCTGGCTCGGCATCGGATCGGTACGGTGAATCCGGTTCATAAAATAAAAGGTGGTTACCATCCGGCTGATGGTTGGCTCCGGCACGGCCTGAGTGCCAACGAAATCCACAAACATTTGATTGGGCCCCATGAATGCCATCTCATGGGTTGGAGCGCCCAACTGCGCTCGTAGTCGTGTGACGGCCACGCTGAAAACCAGAAACAGGCATACATAGACAATGACCAGCCAGAAGGCGAGTCCGATCGCCAGACCGATACCGGCCAGCAATAGCAGGCTGACAATTAAGATAACAAAGGCCATTCGGGAGGACAGCTCACCGGGTCTCTTGATGCCGGTTACGATCTCGCGCCAAACCTCTTTCAGATAGCTTCGTGCCACCCAAACCGTGCTTACAAATAACCCGATAAAGGCTCCCCAAGATTGCTCGCTGAAGTAAGGCGGACTGGGCACCAGGCCGCCGCCACCGAAAACTCCCTGCGGGTTGCCGAAGTATGCCGCCGCGACCTGCTGAGCTTTGCGAAAAAAGAAGAAGAAGATAATGGAAAAAAGCAAGTCGGTTGGCATAAAGACACCCAGCGCAGCGATAAACGGAAACAAGCCGATTGGCGTCCATCCGACTGAATTCCATGGCGGAGAGGGAAACCATTGCACCATATCCCCCAGGAAGCGAACGTTGACCCACGGTAAAGACGGATACAAGAAATGGAAGCCGTTAAGAGTATCAATGCTGGCCATTACCAGAAATCCGCTCCACATATAGCGGTTGCGCCAAAAAGGTGAATCGCCGCCGCCGGCCGTTATGGCAACCGGCAACTGAATGATTGGAAAAGCGAGTCTCTCTCGACGGGTCCATTCGTCCCGCATCAAGCTATTGATGCAAAGCATGGCCAAGCAAACCAGCCCCACGATTGCTGACCACCAGAGCACCGGCGTCCACCAGATGTCGAGGTGAGCAAGCGTATAGGAGAGGGGATATCCGCCCGCCTCAAAGGCCTTCAGGCGCTTGTCGGTCTTAAAAAAGAGCCAGCTTCTGACAAAGGGAAGCACGTGATTGCGAATATTGGAATCGCTCGATGCGCTGATCGCATAGCCGGCGATATAGGGGTTCACCACGTCCATCCATTCCGAAGACATGGCGCAGATGATGGACTGCATTGCATAAAAAAGGATCAGCTCTTGCTCGGTCAGCGCAAGCCTGGGGGCGTATCGCAACAGTATCTTGTTAATCATTACAACCACTACTGTAAGCACAACCGGGGGCACCATCAGCGAAAAAATGCGATCTACGCCCTGGTCGCATGCCCAATAACTGCATAGTGGTGAGAGGAGCAGAGAGATAATGATGGCTCTTAACGTCAGCCAACCGGTATGCCGGCGTTTGGGCTTTATAGGAACTTCAGGAGGAGCAGAAGGTTGCGTCGTTTCTTGTATTATTCGAAAAGAGGCCAAATCGGTCCCCTTGAGTTGAGGTGGCAGACTCTTACACAAAAGTAGTAATAATTCCTGCATTCAACCATAAAACTTCCACCGTTAAAGCGTAACCGCAAAAGCGGCCTGATGAAAATACCGGTTTCCCATCCACTCGCCAAAAAACCAGTAAATATACGAGTGCATCAATTTTAAGCAGGGGCTAAGATAGTGACGATGGGCGGTAGGGTAGTACAGCAATAGGAGGGGCCGAAATGGAAGGAGCCGTGCCGTGCCGTGCCGGATGTAAAGAATGGGAGAAGAAGAGGGTCAGCCTTTCATTACCGATCGGAAGCTCTGGCTTTACGGTAGTTCGCAATGTTCCCGCTGAGGTATGCATCGAATGTGGCGATACTCGTTTTGCATTGACCACAATCGGGATTGTGATGGGCATATTAAAGAGCGGTGCCGCGCCGATGCGGCAAGCAATCGTGCCATTCTTTGACTTCCCTGAAATAGAGTAACGTGAAAGGATGCGGATCGCCTAAGCGATCCGCATTTTCTTTTTCATGTTATAAAGTCACCCGCAGCGTTCTTACCTGCCATGCATTGAACGTGAGTTCCAGCTTACCCTCTTTAACGTCCATTAGGCGGATACGATCTTCAACCAGGTTGGTCTCCCAAACTTCCGCTCGTTCGGGCAAACCATATAAGACGTTCGTTGTGGCCAGCCCACCGCTTTCATAGAGACGGATTATGCAGCCGTCACCCGCCTCCGAATACTTCAAACCGGCAATCAGTACCGAGTTTTGGATGGCAAGCTCAGGCTTGAAGGGCGACATCTCGGACGATTTTGTGGCAACCGACTGCTTATAGTGATGGGCCAAAAGGGGCTGATTGAGGCCGGCTGCCTCCTTAACTACGTTGGCATACCGCCAATCTCCAACGTATGGGAGCAGACTGAAGCGGATTGAATGTGAGCCGGCATCGGAAATGGCGTCCGGATCATAGGCGCTCCGAACCAGGCTCAGCCTCAAGCGGCAGCCGAGCGCATCGTAAGCGTACTTGCTGTCGTTCAACAGCGCAACCCCATACTCGGAGCCGCCGATCGCCGCCCAGCGCAAAGCCGGAACTTCCTGACCGTTAGCCGGCCGCCGAACTGCCGCGAAGGGCGTCTCAAACCAGCTTTCGCAATCCAGTAGATTAGCGGCAAACGCAACCTTGAGGTTTGGTACGCCGCGCTCTCCACTGCCCAACTCCTTCCAGTCAATCTCAGCGTTAAAGTCTATGCGTGGAATGTCGCGGTAAAAGCAGATTCGCTCCGCGATGGCCGAATCCCGAAATTGATGCTTCACCTCGAGGACGCAGCGTGATGGACCGCTCGCCCATATTTGAACGTTTCCGCCTCGTATCAGGCTGGACTCGGAATGCACCTCTTGCATCTGCCAGGCGGTCATTCCGTGCGGATACTCATCCAGTATCTGAAAGACGTTCAGGGCGAGGTCGGGGCGGGCGGTATCAACATAGTCGCTTCCCCGCCGCATCCCGAAACCGATCAGCTCTCGGTTGGCCCGTTTGTCAAGTAGGGAGACGATGATCCCTGAATCGCGGCGCACATAGGCTCGGTAATGCGGCGTTTCGACCCGGTAATAGGGCGCATCGTCGGGCGTGGCGCTGGAAATCGGATCGGAGCGCGGATCTACAGGAGCATAAGCCGGCTCGACCGTAACCGCCTGCCCCGCCGTATCCGGGGTGGATGTGGAGCGATCAATTCGATAAAGTGCAGTTCCAAATGCGGGCGCTCGCGCAACGAATCCCAATCCCTCTTCACTGTATTGACCGATGGCCGTTTGACCGTTGTCGCCGATCAGAGCAACCGCCCCCTCCCCTTTCAATCCCGGTACGGTAACCCAATCCGCCCGCTCCCAGCCCAACGGATTGGTCACCGCAATTTCGCCGCTCGTAGCTTTCCGGTGTAGCGCCGACATGGCTTGGTGGGTTGTGCGCTCGGCCGTTTCTTTCACCTCAGTGAAGTCTTGAGCATTCTTTTCATAGGTTTCATGAATAGCCGACCCGTCTAAGATATCGTGGAATTGGTTAAAAAGGACCTTTCGCCATGCCTCTTTCCTGTCATACAGATCGGAAGCGTCCGAGCCGGTGCCGCTCAACACGGCGAGGGTATCGGCGGTGCACATCAGGTTTTCACCCTGGCGATTCATCCGCTTGGTATCGGCATGGGTGGTGTAGCAGCCTTCAAAAATGGTGCTCGACTCGCCTCGATGGACGGGCAGTGCAGCCCCCATTTCCAGCAATTTATCGGTGTAGGCCTGCATGGTGCTGCAGTAGGCACCCGGCATCAGCGGCATTTTTTGAAAACGGCGCAGGGCGTCGAGATTTTGTCGGGAAGGCCCGCCACCGTGATCGCCGATGCCGTGGAAATGCAGCCCGACCGGCAAGTTGAACCGTTTCGCTCGAAGAACCGCGCCGGCCAGGTCGCGGGCCAGTATCTCACCGTTATACGAATAGGTTGATATGCCGAGCAAGCGGCTGCCGTCATGTCCTTCCCACCAGTAGGCGGGCCATTGATTCGCTTGGCCGGGGTTGCACCGGTGATGGTAATAGGCGCGGATTCCGGCCGACACGGCAAGTTGGGGCAGGTTGCCGGCGTGCCCGAACGTGTCCGGCGCGTGAAAAATTTTCGGCTCCGACTTCAAAACCTGGCGCGTATAGGTCACTCCTTCCAGCAGTTGCCGCGCCATCGCCTCACCGGAAGCCATATTGGTGTCGCCCTCGATCCAGGTAGCGGTTATTGTCTCCCAGATCGGA